>CAZPJD010000208.1:0-22321 GCA_964586775.1 uncultured bacterium
GTCGGAAAATCGGACGCGGAAATTCTAGGGAAATCAGGGGGTTTTCGCCCCGATCGCCCGGGTTTCATCGGAAACGTGGGCTCTCACGGTCTGATAATGAGACCACGAAGGTCAGATTCGAGACGACCGGGAATGCGGGCCAATAGAACAATCGCGGGAAAAACGGTCGTGTGTGGTCGCCCCGGCAAGCGTAATAAGAGGTACAATTCTTGCTGACTTGCGAAGTCGACGAGAACGTCGTCTTGCGCCAGAGGGGTTTTTGGTCTCGAATTCAGACCGAAGGAGCCCGAGGCCGGGAGCGAGCGCGGGATGCGTCGAAAGATCGCCCTGAATGTTGGAATGATTCTGGCCGTGCTGCTGGTTGCGGGGCTTTCGGTCTATCGCCATATCGCCAGCATGCGCACGCACGAGCGGGCGATGGGCTATTCGCTCTCCAACACCGAGAATTTTTCCAAGCTTTTTTATCTGTCCACGATGATCCAGCAGCAGCAGTCCGAGCAGCGATTCGGCGTTTCCACCGATTCGACCGCACTGGAACAGTACTTCGCCGAGATGGACACGCTGGTATCACGCGTGCGCCGCGACATGAAGGATCCGGACATCGTTGCGAGCTGCATGGATTGCCATGCCAAGACCGGCAACGAGAACTGGAAGGTGATGGCACCGCAGATCGAGAGTTTGACGACCCTGATGGCGTCATACCGCGAGCAGGTCAAGGAAGTGGCCGAATCACCCGACGACGTGCACCGAGAACAAAAAGAAGCCATGGCGCTCTACCTGTCGCGGACCATCGTGGCCCAGGCGCGCGAAATCGAGAGCGAATTCGACAAAATGTCGGCGCATCTGGTGGCGCAATACCGCTTCTGGGCTGAACGAACCGGACGCTACACCACAGGGGTCGTCATTATCGGCCTTCTGCTCGTGAGCTTCTTCGTGGCACGCATGCTGGTGCTCCTGCTGCGCCCCATTCAGGTGCTGGACCGGGCGGCGAAGGAGATGTCGGCGGGGCACTATCCCGAGCCGGTCGTCATCAAGACGAAGGACGAACTCGAGACGCTCGCGACGACCTTCAACCGCATGGTGGAGAGCATCCGAAACGTCACCGACGAACGCGAGGAATTGCTCGCCCAGACGCGGGAGTTCAACGCGATTTTGGAGCAGCGCATCGCGCAGGTGCGCAAGGAACTCGAAGCGGCGCAAGACGGTCTCGTGCGTAGCGAGACGCTCTCGGCGATCGGCACGCTGGCTTCGGGGCTCGCCCACGAGATCAACAATCCGATCCACGTCATCATCGGCGTCGTCGATCTGGCGCTCAAGGACCTCGAGCCGGGCGCGACCGTCGCGGACGATCTGCGCCTCATCGAATCCGAGGCCATCCGCTGCCAGAAGATCGTCTCCGGACTGCTCGATTTCGCGCGTCAATCGGAGCCGGAACTGACGCTCGAGTCGCTGAACGACCTTGCGCGCCAATCTCTGGAACTGCTCGCGGTTCAGATCCGCAAGTCGAGAATCGTCTGCGAACTCCGGCCCGACCCGGCGCTGCCATCATCGATGATGGACAAGAACAAGATCAAGCAGGTGATCGTGAACCTGCTCATCAACGCCAGCCAGGCGATGACGGGCGGCGGCACGATCACGCTGGCGACACGCCGCGAGCGGCGCGGCGCGACGGATTATGTTGTGCTCGACGTGCGCGACACCGGCCCCGGTATTCCCGAAGAGCTGCAGAAGCGCGTCTTCGAGCCGTTTTTCACGACGAAGAAAGGCCGCGAAGGTACCGGTCTGGGCCTCGCCATCAGCCACCGAATCGTCGAAGAGCACCGTGGCGATATTCTATTGACGAGCCGGGTGGGCGAGGGGACGACGTTTGCCGTCCGTCTACCGCTCATGACCGAAATCGAAGCCGCGGACGCCGTCCGCCCGGCCGTGTGAGGAGCATCGTTTGATCGAACGTCGCGTACTGGTGGTGGACGACGAACCCGGCGCCCGCATGGTGCTGGAACGCAGTTTGACGCGTGGCCAGTACGAGGTCGTTACCGCCGAGGGCGGCGATCAGGCCCTCGATCTCTTCCGCGAACAGCCGTTTCCCGTCGTCGTCACCGACATCAACATGCCGGGCATGAGTGGTTTCGAGTTGCTCGACGAGGTGCGCAAGCACAAGCCCGATTCCGCCGTGCTCATGATTACCGCTTACGCCGATCTCAACTCCGCGGTCGAAGCCCTGCGGCGCGGAGCGGACGACTACATCATCAAACCCATCAAGCCCGATCTCATCGTCAAGGCCGTCGATCGCGTCTTCGAGAAGCTGCTCCTGTCCGACGAAGTGCGTTACCTTCGCAGCCAGATCCGCGACCAGTGGGGCTTCGAGAACATTGTGGGCACGAGCGAGGCGCTCAAGCGCTCGATCCGCATGGCGCTTCGGGTCTCACCGTCCGACGAGACGATTCTCATCTCGGGCGGCAGCGGGACGGGCAAGGAGCTTTTCGCGCGGGCGATTCACCTTTCCAGTCCACGCCGTCAGAAGCGGTTCATCGCGGTCAACTGCGGGGCGCTTCCCGAGCAGCTCATCGAGAGCGAACTCTTCGGCCATCGCAAGGGCGCGTTCACCAGCGCCGTCGCCAACAAAGAGGGTCTCGTCATGGAGGCCAACGGCGGCACGGTGTTTTTTGACGAAGTGTCGGAACTCCCGACGCCCATGCAGGTGAAGTTCCTGCGTTTCCTTCAGGATCATTTCGTGCGGCCCGTGGGCGCGCTCAAAGAGGTGCACGCCGACGTGCGCGTGCTGGCCGCGACGAACAAGGACTTGCAGGCCGAGGTCGACTCCGGTCGCTTCCGCGAGGACCTGTACTTCCGCCTGCGCGTGCTGGAGCTGCACGTCCCGTCGCTACGCGATCGGCGCGAGGACATCCCGGTGCTCGTGCGTTACTTCATCAAGAAGCACGGCGAGCGTTCGGGCCGCGACGAACTCGCCGTGCCCGACGAGATCATGGAACTTCTCATCAACTACGACTGGCCCGGCAACGCCCGCGAGGTGGAAAACCTCGTCAAGCACCTGCTCATCATGTGCGAGGGCACCGAGGTCACGCGCGACGACTTGCCCGCATTTCTTGCGCTCGGGACGTCGTCGGGCGATGTCGGCGCCAGGGACATGGCGTATCTCGCGCAGGGGCGCTCGTATAGCGAGATCCGTTCCAAGGTGCTCGAGGACTTCAATCGCCAGATCATCACCGAGGCGCTGGAACTTGAGGGCTGGAACATCTCCCGGGCCGCCGAGCGTCTTGGCACCGCGAAGTCCAACGTCATTCGACTGATGAAGCGGTTTGGACTGACGCGCGACGACCTCGTTCCCTGAGCCGAAACCGGCGTCACCGACGCCGATTTTCTCGTTTTCGCCGCTCCGCCCACCCCGATTCCGTTGGACTCATTTTCAGACCGGTTGGTTTTAATTTCGGACCAACAGGTCGAATTCGTGGCTGTCGCATTTTTCAACACTCGTAACATGTGGATATTACGACGGAAAAATCCGACCTACGACGGTCCAGGTGGCACGCGAATTGCCTCTTACGCGGGTGGTGCGTGAGCTTCATAGGGGCGAAAAGCCCTTTCGTTACACGATTCGGAGGCTGCGAATGCAATATCGAAAAGCGATGCTCTTGGTTCTACTCATGTTGACGCTGGCTCTTTCGACCGGGCTGCTCGCCTGCGCGGGCGCGGACGGCAAGGACGGCAAAGCGGGTGCGGACGGCGAACCCGGCCAAGACGGCCAGGTGGTCGATGACGACAGCACCGACGACGATGTCGATGACGACGTTGACGACGATGTCGACGACGACGCGACGGACGATGACACGACCGACGACGACACGACTGACGACGACACGACCGATGACGACACGACCGATGACGACACGGCCGACGACGACACCGGCGACGACGACACGGGCTCGCCCTACGACTTCGACGGAGAGACGGAAATCTTCGGTGTGGAGGTTGCGGATGTGGCGGCGGCCGCCACGACGACGGTCTATTTCGCCATCGCGGACGCGAACGGCGCTCCGGTGACGAACATGGCGTCGAGCACGGTGCGTTTCGGTCTCGCGCAGCTCACCGAATCCACGGACACGTCCTCCGGCCAGTGGGTCAGCTACATCTACCGGGTGGAAGTGAAGGATCCGGGCGAGCCGGGCACCGAGCCCGACGGCACCACGGTCTATCAGGCCACGACCGAGACGTGCAACAACGCGAACGGTCTGTTCACGAACTACGGCGACGGCACCTATTCCTACAAGTTCGCGGTTGACGTCACCAACGTGACGACCCCGCCGGTGACTTACGACGCGTCGCTCGTTCACCGCGTGGCGATGCAGTATACCGGCAACACCGACAACGCGATCCTCGACTTCGTGCCGGACGGCTCCGATGTCGATCAGTCGCGCGAAGTGTACCTGATGTCCTCCTGCAACACCTGCCACACGAAGCTCGCCATGCATGGCGGCGGTCGCATCGCCGGCGAATACTGCGTGGTGTGCCACAACCCCGGCACCGTCGACGCCAACTCGGGCAACAACCTCGACATGGCCGAGATGACGCACAAGATCCACCGCGGCGTGAACCTCGCGAATGGCTATGTGATCTGGGGTAACAGCAATGGCGAACACGACTACTCCGAAGTCGTCTGGCCGCAGGACGTCCGCAACTGCACGAAGTGCCACACGGGCGTGGACGGCAACAACTACTACGAGTATCCGCGCAAGCAGGCTTGCGGCGGCTGCCACGACGCGGTCGACTTCTCCGATCACTTCGGCGACCAGACCGGCTCTGATGAAAACTGTCTGAACTGCCACTATGCCGGTTATCGCGACATCGTCGAGGATCACGCGATCCCGATGGATTCGTGGACGCCGAAATTCCAGTGGAACATCCTGGAAGTGACCGACACGGGCCCGGGCGAAACCCCGGTTGTCAAGTTCTCGGTCACCGATCCCACCAACGCCGATGCGCCTTACGACATCAAGACCGGTCCGATCTGGACCACGGCGAGCTGCAGCTCGGTGAACATGCGCATTGCGAATCCGACGACGGACTACACCAACACGATCAACCCGACCTCGATTCCGGCTCAGCCGGTTTCGGTGAACGCCCTGACAACCTCGGTGTCGAACGACGACGGGACCTATACGATCACGTTCACCGGCAAGGCGATTCCGGCCGACGCGACGGGCAGCGGCGTGGTCTTCATCGACGGTCGTCCCTGCGGCGACATCGACGGCGACCTGACTTACTCCGATCGCATCGTGGTTCCGAACGTCGAGAAGTTCTTCGCCATCACGGACACGACCGTCAAAGAGCGCCGCAACGTGGTCGCGATCGAATACTGCGACGCCTGCCACGACCTGCTCTCGCTCCACGGCGGCAACCGCAACGACAACACCGATGTCTGCCTCGCGTGCCACAACCCGCGTTCGACCGACATCGCGCAGCGTCCGGCGTCGATCGACACCACCCCGGCCGATGGCACGTGGGACAACCCGAACGCCCTCGGCGTTGACGGAAAGCGTCAGGAGTCCGTCAACTTCAAGTACATGATCCACGCGATTCACGCCGGCGACATGCGTCAGGAGGAGTACGTGGTATACGGCTATGGCCGCAACCCGATCGCCTTCGGCGAAGTGGTGTTCCCGGGCGATCTGGCGACCTGCACCATGTGCCACCTGCCGAACACCTACGGCCTTCCGATGCCTTCGACGAACATCTCCCAGACGATGGATCAGGGCACCGCGGCCGGTCCGGGCGACGACGAGTTCATGCAGGCGGCCGCCTCGGCGTGCTTCGCCTGCCACGACAGCGATACCAGTCTCGCGCACATCACGCAAATGGGCGGTATCGACGGGCCCGAGACGTGCGTGCTCTGCCACGGCGTGGGCAAGGAATACGACGTGTACGAGATGCACAACTAGCAAATCGAATCCGGGGGGCCGCGCATGCGGCCCCTCGGAGACAGCTCATCAGTGGGCGATGAAATTCGGGAAGGCTACGGCTTTCCCGACATTTTTTTTATTTGCGTCGCGAACTTTCGGTGGGCATAATCCGGGCGCTGTTTTTCGTTTGAGGTGGGTCATGGCGTGGTCGGAAATTCGATGGGCGGCTCTCTCGATGATTCTGGTGACGTTTTCCCTGGCGGGTTGCGCTTCCGGCGGCGGCGACGATGACGACGATGACGGGACCGGTGCCGACTGGCCGATCGTGATCTGCGAGCGCATCGCCGAGTGCGACATCGCGGGCGCGCTCGGCATCGATTCCATGGACTCGTGCCTGCTTTTCGCGAACGATCTGGATCAAGCGACGATCGATTGCGCGGTGAATGCGGGCGGGTGCGACGAATTCGAGGCATGCCTCGGCCTCGGATCGGATGACGATGATGCCGAACCACCAACGTTTTGCGACACGTTGGGCATGACCGCACGAGATTTTCTGACGGCCGATCCCAGCGAGACGCTTTATGCGCTCGCGGCGGATTTCACCGTGCCGACCACCGAGGGCGATTGGAATTTCGCCGAGAACTGGACGGGTTGCGAGACATATCTGGTCATTCCCGACAATCCCTCGCAAGAAAACAACTTTAAGGACACGTTGTGGACGCGGGATCTGGCGGACTTTCTGGACCGGCTGCCCGCCAACGCGCAGGCGTTTTTCGTCGCGACGCAGACCGACCAGTCCGATCGCGACACGGCCTTTGAACCGCTTCTGACGCAGTGGGATGAGTACGTTGCCGATTTCTCGGAGCAGGATTTGGCGAATTGGCGACGGCGGATTCACTTCATCACCACCGTCACCGCGAGGGAACTCGACGGCTGGCCCGGCGAACACATGAAAAACCCGCGCTTCGGATTCGGGATCGATCGCTTCCAGCGCGTGCGCTTTATCGGCAGCTTCGCCGATCAGAACCGGTTCGACGGCGGCGTGGGTTGGTTCGCGCCGAACCTGTCGATGGCCGCGAACGAGGCGATCTACTACAACTTCGAGTCCGATCGGGCCGATCGAATGGAATCCGACGGCGCAACCGAAATCACGCTGTTCGAAAACGAGGAAATCTCCGATCCCGGCTGGGCGGGCGAACGCGCCTACGCGACGATCACATTGCCGAGCACGGGCGAGATGGCGGACTTCGACACAGCGGAGCTGGATCTGTATCTGGGGTGCGTGGGTGATGGCGAGTACGGGGACTGCCCCGCGTGGGACTACATCAACTGGCTCTACCTGTGCGACTCCGACGATGAATCGACGTGCACCACGGAATTCGGTCGGTGGATCACGACCTATCACCGCGAGGGCCGATGGGTGCACGACGTGAGCGCGCTGCTGCCGCTCATCGCCGATGGCGGCGAGCGCATGTTCGCCTTCTACACGCAGCAACCTTACGAGGTGACGCTGAAACTGCGTCTTTCGAATCAGGGCAAACCCGAGCGCCCGGACGAGAGCGTATCTCTGTTCACGGGCGGCGATTTCGACCTCGACTACAACGACGCGTATGCGCCCACGGATATCGAGGTGCCGGATGACGCGACCAAGGTGGAACTCGCGACGATGATCACCGGCCACGGCGGAGCGAGCCCCGGCAACTGCGCCGAGTTCTGCGACACGACGCACACGTTTTTCGTCAACGGCGAGGAATACGTGATCGAGTTCCCGGAAGCCGGCACCGCGACGGACTGCATGGACAAGACGGACGAGGGCACGGTACCCAATCAATTCGGCACGTGGTGGTACGGACGCAGCGGTTGGTGCCCCGGCAAAGAAGTGCAGGTCGTGACGACCGACGTCACGTCAGCCGTGACCGCGGGCGAAACGGCGACCTTCGATTACGAGGGGCTTTACAACGACGAACCGTATCCCGGCGGCGCGACGATCCAGATGTCGTCGTGGGTGGTGTTTTCGAAATAGCGATCAAAAATCGAGCGCGTGAATCCGCCCGGCGAGTGCGGGCCACAGCGCGTTCGCGCGCGTGAAGATCCGCGCCGCGTAGAGATCGCTCAGAACGAGTACTCGCGACGACGGCGGCGCATCGACTTGCGGGCGAAGTACCGGGACACCCTCGATGAAATTCGTCGTGGGATGGTCGTCATAAATCGCGCGCGGACGGTCGGATTTGGGGAGTCGCGCGATCACGCGCGTCGCGAAGAGGCCCGCACCGAACGCCGTCCACTCGCGCTCACCGCTCGAGCGAAGCCGCCGTAAAAACAACTGAACGCGCGCGAGTGGTCCGTCGAGTTCGTCGATATCGCGTGGAGGATCGGCACTCCACCAGATCGGCGCACCATGTCGTTTCGCTCGTTCCGCATCGGCGACGTCCGGAATGCGCGACGCAGGCCAACGCAGTTCGTCCGCTCGAATCCGGTCGAGGGTTCGCTCGAACGACTCCAGATCCCATTCTTCGCATTTCATCACGTGCGCCGCGCGGGGCGATTCGTCGTTCGCGAGAATCTCGACGTCGCGGAAACGCGCGTGGATTCGCTCCAAAAAGGCGGACGTGATCGAACCGGACGGCGCGACGACGGAAATTCCGGGCGACCACGCGCGTTTCACGTCGAGCAATCGCTCGGGCGAAAACAGATCGGCATTCGCCGCGCGGATCGCCGCGACGGTTTCCTCCCACCGCGCCTTGATCGCCGCGACCATCGAGCCCGGGCGAACACGATACTCGAGCGTGACCGCATCGACGCGGCGCCCGAAGTGTCCGACCGCGCCGAGGCGCAGCCACAGGTCCCAATCCTCCACGCCCGGCACCGGCCCGACCGCGCGAAAGCCGCCGACGCGATCCAGCGCGGATTTGTGGATCATCACCGCGGGCTCGAATTCGTTGGCGAAGAGTAGATGGAAAAAGTTGAAGTCGCCGCGATGCCAGATTTCGTCGCGCGCGCCGAACGTGCGCGTGTGGCCGTACACGTAGGCCGCTTCGGGATGCGCGGCGAGTTCGCGCCGCATCGCGTCCAGAGCGCCCGGTGCGAAACGGTCGTCGGCATCGAGGAACGCGATCAACTCGCCGGTCGCGTTCGCAACGCCCGCGTTGCGCGCGGCGGCGAGTCCGCGATTCGGCGTGCGGATCACGCGGATCGGCGCGCGGCGCGCGAGTGCGTCGAGCGCCTCGGGCGTCTCGCCGTCGTTCGAGCCGTCATCGACGACAACAACCTCGACGCCTTCGCACCTCTGCGCGACCACGCTATCGACCGCGTCGCCGACGAACGCGCCCATGTTGTAGCAGGGGATGACGACGGTGATGCGCGGACGATCCGTCATGCGATGAGCGACGCGGCGCGCGCAGCCAATCGCGTCGCGTAAGACAGACCGTCAACGGTGAGCGAGGGATACCACGAGAGCGGTTCGGCATCGACGAAGACCGAGAGCCCGGCGTGCGTGCGATACCAACCGTCATCCAGCGGTTTCGCGTCCGCTCCTTCGATCAGATCGCGTGGCAGCTCGAAATTGTACGGCTCCGACGAGTAGATGGTCACGTCTCGGTCTACCGATGCAATCTCTTCGCGGGTGAGCGATGGAAACCGCGTGTGGCGCGCGTCGAGGGCGTTTTCGAATCCGCACGCGCACAGCAGGTTCGAGATGTAAGTCTCGTGCCCCGCGACCATCCACGGATCCTTCCACACGAAATACACGAATCGCGGCTTTCGCCCGAGCGCCGCGGCAAATCGTCGCGCGGACTCGATCGCGTCCGCGGTTGTGCTCGCGAGGTTGGCACCCACGTCGGGTTCGCCCACGATTTCGCCGAGCTCCTCCCACAGCGCGGGCACGTCGTCCGGACCGACCGGATCGGTGAGCCAAACGGGGAACTCGCGCGCGAGGTCCTCGATGTGCTTCTGCCGATTCTCTTCCTTGTTCGCCAGGATGATGTCGGGCGCGAGTTCGGCGATGCGCGCCGTCTTGGGATTCTTTGTCCCGCCGACGGTTTCGATCGCCTCGACCATTCCGCGCGGACGCACGCAGTATTCGGTTCGCGCGACCAGACGATCGGCAGCGCCGATCTGGAATACCGCCTCGGTCAGACTGGGGACGAGCGACACGATGCGCCGCGCCGCTGCCGGTCGTGGCGGCCCCATCCACACGGTGCGCGTCGGGAATCGCGACGTCATGCCGCGACCATATCCGCGAGCGCCCTTGCGCTCAAGACGAAGAAAAAAGCGCCCCGGGATCGGAGCGCTCTTTCGGATTCGTCGCGGGAATCAGAGCTGACGGAACGCCTGCTCCAGATCGTCCTTGAGGTCGTCGACGTGCTCGAGCCCGACGGATAGGCGCACGTAGTCGGGCGTCACACCGGTCGCGAGCTGTTCCTCGGGACGCAGTTGCTGGTGCGTAGTGCTGGCGGGGTGGATGATGAGCGACTTGGCGTCGCCCACGTTGGCGAGGTGCGAAAAGAGCTTGACGGCATTGATGAGCTTGCTCCCCGCCTCGACACCGCCCTTGATACCGAATCCCAGGATCGCGCCGAATCCATGTCGGTGATATTTGCGCGCCGTCTCGTACGACGGGTGGCTCGGCAGACCGGGGTAGTTGACCCAGCTTACGCGCGGATGCCGCTCCAGCCAGCTCGCGAGCTCGAGCGCGTTTTCGCTGTGTCGCTCCATGCGCAGGTGAAGCGTCTCGATGCCTTGCAGGATCAGGAACGCGTTGAAGGGCGAGAGCGACGCGCCGATGTCGCGCAGCAGTTGCAGGCGGCACTTGAGGATGAAGGCGACGTTGCCGAGGCCCGGGAAATCGCCGAAGGTCTCCCAGTGCTTCAGGCCGTGATAGCTCTCGTCGGGTTCGGAGAAATTGGGGAATCGGCCGTTGCCCCAATCGAAGTTACCGCCATCAACGATCACGCCGCCGATCGACGTGCCGTGGCCGCCCAGAAACTTCGTGAGCGAGTGGACGACGATGTTCGCGCCGTGCTGGAGCGGATTGACGAGATAGGGCGAGGGCAGGGTGTTGTCGATGACGAGGGGCACGCCCGCGGCGGCCGTGACCTTGCCGACGGCCTCGATGTCGAGCGTGTCGAGCTTCGGGTTGCCGACCGTCTCGGCGAAAACCGCCTTGGTCTTGGCGTTGATGGCGGCGGCGAAGTTTTCGGGCTTGGAGGGATCGACGAAACGCGCCGTGATGCCCATCTTGGGCAGCGTGTGGTGAAAAAGATTGTAAGTGCCGCCGTAGAGGCTGGCCGACGCGACGATCTCATCGCCCGCGTGCGCGATGTTGAGCAGGGCGAGCGTCTCAGCCGCCTGTCCCGACGCCGTGGCGAGCGCGCCCGATCCGCCCTCGAGCGCCGCGAGGCGCTTTTCGAGCACGTCGGTGGTCGGGTTCATGATGCGCGTGTAGATGTTGCCGAATTCTTTGAGGCCGAAAAGATTCGCGGCGTGGTCGGAGTCGTTGAACACGTAGGACGTGGTCTGATAGATGGGGACGGCGCGGGCGTTCGTGGCCGGGTCGCTGGTTTGACCGGCGTGAAGCGCCAGCGTTTCGGGACGACGGGACTCGCTCATGTTGGCTCCTCTTGCGTCGATGCCATCGGGCGATTCGTGATGGACGCTTCTTATACGAGCGACGGACGGGGATTGTCAATCATCTCGATCAAGAATATCGGAAATGGGATTTCCGTAAATAATACAGGCACGTCACTTTCGGAGCCGGCAATATGGATGATCGGGTCGTCCTGATAACGGGGTGCTCGTCGGGGATCGGTCGGGCGCTGGCCGAGGAGTTCATCCGGCGGGGTGCGCGCGTGTGGGTGAGCGCCCGGCGCGTCGAAACGCTCGCCGACTTCGAGGGCCGCGCGGCGGGGATCGTTCGCATCGACGTGAGCGACGAAGCCGGAATGGCGGACGCGATCGCTCGGATCGAACGCGAAAGCGGCCGGCTCGACGTGCTCGTCAACAACGCGGGATTCGGCCTGATGGGGCCGATGCTCGATCTCACGAGCGACGACCTTCGCGCCCAGTGGGAGACCAACATCACCGGTCCCATTTGCCTTGCGCAACTCGCGGCGCGCGGGATGATCGCGCGGCGCTCGGGGCTGATCGTCAACGTCGGCTCGGTGTCGGGGATTCTGGTGTCGCCGTTTTCCGGGGCGTACTGCGCGTCCAAGGCGGCGCTGCACGCCGTGACCGACGCCCTGCGCGTGGAACTCGCGCCATTCGGCGTGAACGTGGTGTGCGTGCAACCGGGAGGGGTGGAGTCGGAATTCGGGCGTCACGCGCGGGATCGCGTTGCGAATGCTCCGTCGACCGCGTCGCCGTACGCCGCGATTCGCGGATTCATCGACGCGCGGGCGAACGCGTCGCAGGACCGTGCGATGCCCGCCGCCGATTTCGCCGCGCGGTTGTGCGACGCGCTGGCGAAACCCCAACCATTGCCGGTCATTCGAATCGGACACAACGCGGGGTATTACGCCGCGATGGGTCGTTTCGCGCCGAAGCGCCTGCTCGATCGGATCCTGTCGAAAAAATTTGGGCTGGCTTCGCTGAAATAGGGTGCGCTGTTCACCTCGCGCGGCTCGGGTAAAATGAACGCGGGAGAGACGCCATGTTTCATGTTCTGATTCACGTCGAAATCGAGGATCTGGGTCACTTTGGCAACGTGCTCGACGAGCGCGGAGTCGCGTACGAGCGCGTGCGCCTCTACGCGGGCGAGAAGCCGCCGGAACGCATCGGCGAGGGCGACGGGTTGATCGTTCTCGGCGGACCGATGTCTGTGCGCGACCGGGCGATCCATTCGTGGATCGAGCCCGAGTTGGCGCTCATCAAGTCCGCCATGGCCGAGGATCGGCACGTGCTGGGGATATGCCTCGGCTCGCAGCTCATGGCCGCGGCGCAACGCGCGAACGTCTACAACGCGCAGGTCAAGGAGATCGGGTGCAGCGCGGTGACGCTCACGCCGTCGGGGCGCGTGCATCCGCTCTTCAACGATTTCGAGACGGAGTTCGTCGTGTTCCAGTGGCACGGCGAGACCTTCGACATCCCCAAGGGCGCCGAACGCATCGTGCGGGGGCGCGGCGTGCCGAATCAGGCGTTCCTGTTCGGAAAGCGCTCCGTCGCGCTGCAATTCCATTTGGAGGCGACGCCGGCGATGGCGCGTTCCTGGATGGAGGCGTACCCTGCGGACGTCGCCGCATCCGGGCTGCCGTCGGCCGACTCGCTTCTGACCACGATGGAGGCGAACGCCCAGGTGCTCGAGCGTCAGGCGCGCTCGTTCATGAACGCGTTTCTGGACCTGTAGCGCGCGACGCGGGCGGTCAGCGCGACTCGCCGTAGATCTTTTCGAATTGCTCGATCAGCGCGACGCCGGTCATCGGGCCCGCCGACAGCAGGTCGTTGTAGATATAGGCGATGTGATAGAACTGCTGCGGCGTGATGATGTAGCCGATCCAGTCCTGCCCCAGGTTGATGAGGAACTGGTGCTCGCCGCCCATGAGCGTGCGAAGCTGCGTGCTGATGGTCGGGACGAGCTCGCCCGGCACCGTGGCGAAGGGAACGTCGCCGATCCATAGCGCCGTCATCGTCGTCGTCCCATTCTCGCCGAAATTCGGGATGTCGCGCGGAATGAGCCCCCACTTGCCCGTGAGCACGAAGAAATAGTTCTGGACCTTGGATTCCACCCAATAGGCGCGCACATCCACGGACGTATCGGTGGCGGGTTCCACGGTCGCGTGCAGGTCCTGCGCGGCGTCGGCGAGCGCTCGGCCGTAGTTTTCGACATCCTCCCACGTGCCCCAGTCGCGCCCGTCAATGGGGAAGGGCGCGGCGGGATTTTGCGGATGCACCGACGCGCCGAGCGAGCCGTTCATGAACATGTTGATGCCGCCGATCTCCGTGTCCATGAGCCGGTAATATGGTCCGAGGAAGTCCGACGAGATGAGCGTGTTCTGCGGTCCCATCACCATGGGGTGGCACGCCCAGTTCATGAGCGTGGCGATCGGCTCGCCGGTCGGCGTGGTCGCCACCATCATCGTCATCGCGTCGTCGGTGTACGCCTGCGGGTCGAGCGGTTGGTTGGAGTTGTAGTGCAGGTCCGCAAATTCGGAAGTCCCGAACGAAATCCGCGCCTCGCGCCGCGCGTTGTAGGCGTCCACGCCCGCTTGCACAGAGCCCGCGATCATGTCGTCGATGAACGCGTCGTCGCGGCCCGAGATCGGCGGGAGCAATACGCCCCACATGCCGACGGTGTCGGGGCTTTGGTGCGAATGCGACGCAGACACGATCACGCGGTCGGGCACGATGGCGAGGGCTGCCGACACACCCAATTGGATGCGGACGATATCGGTGGTGATGAGGCCGACCACATCGAGATGGATCAGGATCACGCGGCGGCCGTCGGCGTCTTCCACCGCGATCGCCGTGGCGTAGATGGGGTCGTGCACACCGGTAGACCACCGGCACATGGCTTCGCTCAGAAAATACAGGCCGTAACCACCCATCTTGAGCGAATCGTCGTGTGCGGGGGAGATGTCCACGCGCGCCGCGCCGACCTGAAGCACGCCCGCGGGGCCGAGGTCGTCGTCGTCCGCCACGTCGTCGTCGGCATCATCGTCTGAGATAGAGTCGTCATCGGCGGGAGTGTTGCCCGAATCGTCGTCATCGTCGTCGTCTCCGCAGGACGACAACATCGGAATCATGGCCAGCACGAGCAGCAGCCCAACCCAACGAACCCGCGATTCGACGTTCATGGCCAACCCTCGACGATTCTTCAGATGCCTTTGGGAACGACGCAGATGAAAACGAGGTCCTCGTCGCCGGTGTTGCGGATCTGGTGAACCGCGCCGGGCGCGACGTAGGCGACGTGACCGGGACCGACCTCGCGCGTTTCGCCCTCGTAGAGCACCTCCCCATGGCCCGAGTGAAAAAAGATCTCGTGCTCATAGGGATGCGTGTGGTGCGGGGTGTGTCCGCCCGGTTTCACGTGGAACACGCGCATCGTGAAATTCGGCGCGCCTTGATCGGGGCCGGCGGCGACGCGCATGAGCACGCCTTTGGCCTCGTCGTTGTCGATGACCTTTCCGTCGATCTCCCGGTAGGGAAGAACGTGCATCGCACCCTCCATGTCGAACAGACCGAATTATAATCAATTGGTTGCGCGAAAACGAGCAACTACGATACCGCGTCAGAAAACGACTATGCCACCGCGTCGCCGAAAGACTTGCGCAGCACGATCGCGTCCTCGCCCGACTCCTCATAGTACCCATGACGCACGCCGATGTTCTCGTACCCCATCTTTTCGTAGAACATGCGCGCGGGGTCGTTCGAGCGACGCACTTCGAGAAAACACGATCGCGCGCCCATGGCCATGCAACGCGACTCCGACGCGGCCAGCAGTCGCCGCGCCACTCCCGCGCGGCGCAATTCGGGCATCACGGCGATCTTGAGCAGGTGCATCTCGTCGGCCACGATCCACGAAAGCGCGTGCCCGGCGAACACGCCGGCGCGGGTCGCGACCAGAAAAACGGCCATGGGGTAGGCGATCTGCTCGAAGTACGTGGAACGGTGCCAGGGATTCGGGAAACCGAGCAGCTCGGCCCGGCGCACGTCGTCGAGATCCTCGATGCGAGCCGGACGAACCTCGATCATGGGAACGGGTCGACGCCGTCCGGCAGACGCAGGCGGATGCGATAGCGTTCCGCAAGGTGATTGAACAGATCCGTCACCACGGCGCTTCGGAACCGGCCCGGAAACTCGAACGCGGTCTGATCGAAGAAGAAGTGGTACCCCGCGCCGCCGGTCGCCTCGCGCGCGCCTTCGATCATCACGAGAATCGTCTGTTGGCCGAAGCCCTCGCGCGCGAGATACCCCTGCGACACCGCGAGTTCGATCACGTCGTTCGCGCTTTGTCCGCGGTCGAGCAGCACCAGCGCCAGCGGATACGTCTTCCACCGATTGCGTTTGGAGTAGTACCCGGCGGGCAGGTAAATCGAATACTCCACCTTCGCGTCGCCGAGCGAAGCCGACTCAAAGGTGTGCGTCTCGTAATACGTGTTGGCGTCGTGCTCGCCGTCGCCGAACAACCCGTTGGGCACACGTGCCGACAGGAACGACAGGGCGTGCGTCCACCGTGCGATCTGCACCTCGTCGCTGCCCAGATGCGCATCCGCGCCACCCGTGGTCGGGCCCCAGTTCATGCGCACGTTCTTTTCGGGAAACCAAACACGCCGCGTGGGGTAGGGGAAGTTGCCCAGGAAGTCGTCGTAGAGGCCGACCGTGAAGTCGAGGCAGTATTCCTCGTCCGGCGGCGCGGCGGCATCCATCGCGGTTTGCATCGCCTGCGCGAATCGATCCGCCTGATCGGCGAAGGACCACGGATCGTTCACGCCCGCATCCAGATAGATCGCGCCGGTGTAGCGGTTCGCCGTGTTGAGCGACGCGCCGACGCGCAGCGCGGGGTCGTGCATCAGCCAGCGAGCGAAATTGGGCGACACGTCGAACGCGCCGTTGCCCTCGCCGAAATCGCCCGTGCCCGCGACGCCGTCGAGCCCGGTGTCGCTGAAGGTTTCGCCTTCGTCGCGCACGCCGTCGCCGCTCGCGTCGTCGAATGGCTCGTGCGCCTGAAGGATGATCGGCTCGCCCGCGTCGCGCACGCCGTTGCCGTTGGTGTCGAGCGCGAGCAAAAAGTCGATCGTCACGCCGGACTCGTCGACGAAGGTGATCGCCGGCGTCGCGCCCGCGGGGTTCTGCGCGTCGATCACACCGGTCACGCTCGTCGGGTCCGATCCCGATACGCCCGGCGGAAAAAGTCGGCTGAGCGGATTGTTGTAGAAGGGGTTGCCGAGGGCGATGAAGGCATCGCGCAGCGTCCCGAGAAACGCGGCGCGTCCGGGTTCGTCGGGAATGTCGTCAAAGTCGCGGAGCTGCGTCTCGATCGCGCCGATCCACGCGCGCAGATCGGTCGGCGCGGCCAGTGCCGCCGCCGCGCCGAAGATCTCGGGATGGTCGAAGGCCATGTCGAGCGCCGCGAGCCCGCCCATGCCGATACCGAGGACCATGTGCTGGGGACCCTCGTAGTCCTCGACGATGATCTCGTTCGGACAGGGTGGTTCGTCCTCGTCCCAGCTTCCCTTCGTGCACGACGAAATCGCCGCGACGACGAGCACCAGAACGACGACAAAAACGGGCCTTTTCATGACACTCCTTCACCGGCGGACCGCAAGGCGCGACAATATAGGCGGGCGCTTCCGACACTGTCAACGCGAATGACGCACGCGATCCGCACGCGAAATTGCACTCTTTGACGTCGTCGCGCTTGGGCCTACGATGGGTTCGATGTCTCCCGAAAATCCCGAGCGCGGCGCGAGTACCGAAGGGGCGAATTCCTCCGCGCGCGGCCGCTGGAAACGCGTGTTTGTCGCCATCTGGGGCGTCGGGCCGGTTCTCGGGTCGCTGCGCGCGCTGCGGATCATTCACGCGCACGGCTATCACGAGCGCGACATGCCCCAGCTCGTGGCGTGGGTCTGGCGCGAAGCCCTCGCGGACGGGCTGCGTACGGCGTTTTGGGGCGCGGTGGTCGTCGCGCTCTTCGCGCGGTTTGCGCACCGGATCGAACCCGATCGCCGTCGCCGCCGGCGCGCGCTGATCGCGACGCCCTTCGTCGCCATGGCGCTCGCCGCGGGGGCGCTCTTCGGCGCCGCGTGGTGGTTGCGACCCGCTCTCGGCGGAGCCCTTGCGGAAGACATCAATATTGGGATCGTCGTCGGGAACATCGTGCTGCCCGCACTCGCCGACGAGACGCGCGTCCCGCGTGCCCTGCTCGCCGTCGTCGCGTGGGTGTTTCTCGCGATCGCGTTTCTTATCGTGAGGCTTGTGATCCGGCGTCGCGGGGAACGCGAGGACCCGACGCCCGTCGGCGGCGCGCTACGTTGGGCGGCGCGGCTCGGCGCGGCGAGTGTGCTCGCGGGGATTGTCGCCGCCGTCGGCCTCGCGCACGAATCGGCGGGCGAGCAGCCAGACATCGTGCTCATCAGCATCGACACGCTGCGCGCCGATCATCTGTCGATCTACGGATACGACCGCGAGACCGCGCCGACGTTGACGCGTCTCGCCGGCGAAGGCGTCGTCGCCGATCGTTTCATCTCCCACGCCCCGTGGACGCTGCCCACGCACATGTCGATCTTCACGGGACGACGGCCGTGGGAGCACGGGGTAACGTCAATTCAATCCGTGCTCGAGGCCAAGACGACAACCCTGGGCGAAATTCTCAAGGACGCGGGTTATTCGACTGGGGCCGTGGCGACGAACTACCTTCTCAGCCCCGCGTTCGGGTTCGCACGCGGGATCGACCGCTACCAACTTCGGCCCGACTTTCGCGCGTCGGTGGTCGTGGACCTCGCCGCGGACTGGTGGGCAAAGACGAAGGTCCCGCGTTTTTTATTCGTTCACCTTTACGATCCGCACTATCCGTATTCGCCGCCCGATGACCTGCACGGCCGTTTCGGCCCCGTGGTGGACCGCGTGGACGATCTGCAGGGGCTGGCGTTCATGGACTTCGCGCGCGAAGCGGCGGGATTCACGGTCGCGGAGCGACAGGCCGCCATCGACCGCTACGACGAGGAGATTCTGGGCGCGGATGCCGCGATCGAGAAGCTCCTGAAGACGCTCGACGCCGACAGCGAGCGCAAGCCGTGGATCATTGTTACCTCGGATCACGGAGAGGAGTTCGCCGACCACGGGATGTGGGGGCACTCGGTCACGCTCTACGACGAAATGATCCGCGTGCCGCTCATCGTGCGCGCGCCCGACGCGAAATGCGCCCGGCTGCGCGACGGCGGCCTCACCGAGCAGCGGCGGCTCTTTGATCTCATCGTGTCCGTTGCGGCGGCGAAGCCCGCGGACCCGGCGATTCGTTGCGACGACGGCCGGGCGCCGGAGGCTCTGCGCCGATTGAGCCAACCCGTCGCGATGGCCGAAAGCGAGGTTTTCGGGCCGCATCGGTTCGCGGTGCGCACGGAAACGAAAAAGCGCATTGAACCCATCTGCTTCGATCTCGACGCGTTTTCGATGGACCGTTCCGTGGAGCTGTACGATCTGTTGGCCGATCCGGGCGAGACAAACAATCTCTACCCCCAGAGCGACGACGAAGACCTGCGCTCGCGGCTGGCGCGCGAAAGTCTGGAGCGCCTGAATCGTCTTGCCGAATCGGACGGCGCAACGCGCGAGATTTCGGATATCGAACGCGAGCGACTGCGTTCGCTGGGCTATTTGCAGTAGGCCGGGAGGAGGTCGGCGATGCGCTTCGACGCGAGGCCGTCGCCGTAGGGGTTCTTTGCCTCGGCCATCGCGCGGTAGGCGTCGGCGTCGTCGAGCAGGCGCGAGACCTCGCTGACGATCTTCGTGCCGTCGTTGCCCACCAGACGCACCGTCCCCGCCTCGATCCCTTCGGGTCGCTCGGTCTTTTCGCGCATCACCAGAACCGGCTTGCCGAGCGAAGGGGCCTCTTCCTGCACGCCGCCCGAGTCGGTGAGGATGATGTGCGCCTTTTTCATGAGATGGACAAAGGGTTCGTAGTCGAGCGGTTCGATGAGGTGAATATTCGGCGCGCCGGAGAGAATTTCAAATACCGGTTCGCGCACGTTGGGGTTGAGGTGCACGGGGTAGACGAGGGCACAGTCGGGGAACATGTCGGCGATCGCGCGCATGGCGAGGCACATCTGGCGGAAGGGTTCGCCGAAGCTTTCGCGCCGGTGCGCGGTAATGAGAATGGTCCGCGGCGGAAGCGACGCGAGTGCCGAATCGGCGAAGCGGTACTCGCGCCCGGTGATCTCCAGCAGCGCGTCGATGACCGTGTTTCCCGTCACGTGGACGCGCGCGGGGTCCGTACCTTCGCGTAAAAGGTTGTCGCGCGACCATGCCGTCGGCGGAAAATGGACGGTGGCGAGGCGAGACGTGAGCTGGCGGTTGATTTCTTCCGGAAACGGCGAGTAGGGGTCCCAGGTGCGAAGCCCCGCTTCGACATGAGCAACCGGGATGCGCCGGTGAAACGCCGCAAGCGCGCCGACGAAGGTGGTGGTCGTGTCGCCCTGCACGAGTACGACGTCCGGCTTCATCCGATCCATCGCTTCGCCCAAACCCTCGATGGCGCGTGCGACGATCATGTCGAGCGATTGATTGGGGCGCATGATGGCGAGGTCGACGTCGGGTTCGATCTCGAACAGGCGCAGCACCTGATCCAGCATCTGCCGGTGCTGGGCGGTCACGGCGACCTGGACATCGTAAGTATCCGATCTCGCTCGCATTTCTCGAATGACCGGGGCGAGCTTGATGGCCTCGGGCCGCGTGCCGAACACGAACAAACTCCGAATCAACATTCCCTCCCGCGCGGCGCGAGTGCCGCAAACGTACGTCCGAATGCTATCGGGAGCACTTGATGGGGTCAATTGCGCGGACGGCTTGGGCGTAAACGCCTGAAATAATTGGGGAAAGTATATTTATTCGACCGTCATTGACGCTTTACGCGCCCAAGCCTTGAAAAATCCCGCTGCACCGATTATAAAACGCGGCCCATTGGGACCTCGGCACCCCGGATGTCGGAGGAAACGGTCGATGACGGAACTGACCGCCGAAGAACTCGAACAGTATCGTGCGACGCTTCTTCAGAAGCGCGAGGAAATCATCTCGAAGGCCAAATACACCCTCGGCGAGGGAAGCCTTTCCGGCGGAACCGAGGGCGACGAGGCCGATCAGGCGAGCCACGCCACCGAGGCGGCGCTGGCATGGCGACTGCTCGACAAGGACCGCAAACTGCTGCGGGAGATCGAGCATGCCCTCGCCAAGTTCGAGGACGGCGAGTTCGGCTACTGCGAAGGCACCGGCAAGCCGATCGACAAACGCCGCCTCGCGATCCGCCCGTGGACGCGTTATTCCGTCGAGCACAAGTCGGAACTGGAGCGCGAAAAGCGCCAGCGCCGCGCCGGCAGCGGCACGAAGATCGACACGCTGTTCTAAAACGATTTCAGCAACACCGTAGCCTTCGGCAGGAAACCGCGCGAAACGCAGGGCATGAGAACCCTGACGTGGGTTTTGCGGGAGCGGATGCTTGCGGCTTGGGACCGTGGAAAGAGCTCGCGCGCGTGGATCGCGTCGCGTCATGGCATCTGCGCGGATGTGAACAAGAAGCTCTTGCGACAGCGACCTCGCGCGGACGACATCGCGACTCGCCATCGGTTTTCCGGGACCATGCCGAAGATCATGCCGTTGCACCCGACGCGGCATCTCCGGCTCGCGCGGACCATCCCGACAAAACCCTGGAGGAGTTGCGGGACGCGATCGACATTTCCGGCGCGCCGCAGGCCGTCGGTTACGCTCGTCAGAGATTGAACGCGCTCGGATTCAAGAGACGGTCCGGTCGGCCGGTTTGAACCGGCCGGAAGTTTGGCTGGGCCGAGCCCGGGCGGCGCCGGAAAGTTTCGCCACATCACCGAATGGCTCGAATGTCGGCCATCGCGCTTTTCCCGTGGATTTTATTCATGATAATGGCCTTGTCCGAAACCGCGAGACGCGTCTGCGCGCGGCGTCGATCGAACGACGTCGATCCACCGCGCGAAGAAGGCTCCACGTGAAGCTGCTGAGGCGAAGCTATCGAGTCCTCGACCTCCTCGTCTTTCGGGGGCGATTTCTGCGCCTCGTGGCGAATCGGCGTCGCCTCGCGAATTTCGTGAAAGTGAAGGTCTCTTGGTGGCTGCGTCTCGAGCGTGTTCTTGGCCTGCCGATTCATCTGCATGTCGAACCTTCGGGGTCGTGCGATCAGCTATGCCTGAAGTGTCAGCGGTTCGCATCGATCTTCAGGGACGATGGCCGGATCGACGGGAACAAACTGCTCTCCTTCGACACGTACAAACGCGTGATCGACGAACTCGGCGACACCCTGATGACCGTGCGGATGTGGCATTACGGGGCGCCGCTGCAAAACCGCGACGTCTTTCGCATGATCGAGTACGCGAAGGCTCGCCATCTCATCGTTGCGGTCAGTTCCACGCTTTCGCTGCTGAACGAGGAGAAGGCCGAGCTGCTTGTGCGTTCGGGTCTCGACTACCTTATCGTTTCGTTCGACGGAGCGACTCGGGAAAGCTACCGGCGCAATCACGGGGTCGACCACTTCGATCGCGTGCTGGCAAATCTGAAAAGCCTTTTGGAGACGCGCCGGCGCCTTCGGACGCCGTTTCCCATGATCGACCTTCAGTTCATCGTCATGCGCGACAACGAGCACGAGGTCTCCGCGATCCGGCAACTGGCTGCCGAGCTCGGCGTGGACCGGCTGAGCATTCAGCGCGTGGACATTACGCACCTCGACGAGCTGCGGGACG
>CAZPJD010000209.1:0-17572 GCA_964586775.1 uncultured bacterium
CAGACAGAAGGCGGAACGCATCTGCCCGGAGTGGGCCGCCTGAACGCAGCCCATGGTATCCAGGCCCGGCGTCCGCGGCAATGTCACGCCCAGATGGCGTTCGAGATTGTCGAGAAACACTTGCTTCAGGTTCGGCACCACCCCGACAGAGCCCATCGCCTGGACGTTGCTGTGGCCGCGAATGGGCAGAACGCCGGCCTGCGGCCGACCGACCATGCCGCGCAGCAGAGCCAGATTGACGATGGCGCGCACGTTCTCGACGCCGTGCTGATGGTGCGTGATGCCCATGGTCCAGCCGAAGATCGCCGCGCGGCTGCGCGCGTAAAGCTCCGCCGCGCGCTCGATCCGCACGCGCGTCACCCCCGACTCGGCGACGATGTCGTCCCACGTGGTGCGCTCGATCACGGCTCGTAGCGCGTCCCACCCTTCCGTGGCCGATTCGCAAAACGCGCGGTCGACCGCGCCGATCTCGACGAGGCGTTTGGCGATGCCGGTCATGAGGGCGATATCGCCGCCGATGTGCGGCTGCAGGTATTCGCTCGCGATGCGCGTGCCGAAGGCGAGGCTCCACGGATCGGACGGCACGCGGAAACGCACGAGCCCCGGCTCGCGGACGGGATTGACGACGATCACGTGCCCGCCCCGGCGGCGCAGCCGCATCAGCATCGACATCAGGCGCGGATGATTCGACGCGGGGTTGCCGCCGAGGAGCACGAACAGGTCGCAGTGCTCGACGTCGTCCAGATCGACGCTCGATGTCGCGCCGCCGATCGAGCCCACGAGGCCGACGCCGCTCGCCTGATGGCAGTAGTACGAGCAGTTGTTGACGTGATTGGTGCCGTAGATCCGCGCGAAGAGTTGGAGCAGAAACGCCGCCTCGTTCGACGAGCGCCCGCTGAAATACCAAAACGTCTCCAGCGGACTTGTTTCGCGTAGCTTCAGCGCAATGCGCGCGAGCGCATCATCCCACGCGATGAGGCGGTAGTGCGTCGCGCCCGGTTCTGCGATGACGGGAAAGGTGAGCCGCCCCGCAGCCTCGAGCTCCCGCGGCGACATCGCGCGCAGCCGCGCGATGGAATTCGCCGCGAAAAACTCCTCGCGGACTTGGCCGCGCATGTCCGCGGCCATGGCCTGCAACGACTTTTTGCACAGCTCGGGAAAGTGCCCGATCTCGTTGCGCATGCCGCCCGACGCGCCGCCCATGCCCAGCGCGCACGCCTTGCACGCATTGCGTGAGCGCATGGCGCGCCACAGACGCAGCGGGCCGACGGCGGCCGCGAGGCGCAGCGTGTAGGCGATCGCGGCGAATCCGCCGCCGGCGCGGACCGGACGCAAAGGGACACCTCCGAGTATGAAACGCGGAGGTTAGGGTTTCGCGGCGCGCGGCGTCAATGCGGAAGGTCAGCGCGATCTTCGGAGGCCGGATTGAGCCGCCGCCGCCGACAGGTATCGACCGCGACGCCGCCCACGACAAGCGCAATCGCCAGCAGACTGATCGCGTCGGCGATGCGGTGGATCTCGGCTCGCTCGTACGTCGCGATGATCGCGTGCTCGCCGGGTTCGACCTGCACGCCCACGATGCCGGTTTCGGCGAGCGGCGTCGTCTTCGTCCGCACGCCGTCCACGCGCACTGTCCAGCCCGGGAACCAGAAGACCTCGAGCGCGACCGTCGCGTGCGTTCGCACGGTGACACGTGCCTCGTAGCGGCCAAAATCCGTTTCGGCGCCCGCGATGTCGGCGTCGCCGTTCGCGACGCGCCAGGGCGACGCGGCCGGGCGCACGGGCTTGGTCTTCACGGCGACGGGCAAAAAGTCGTCCGACGCCATGCCGGTGATGTTCGCCACGCGCACGTTTTGCACGGACATGAACTCGTCGAAGGTGGCGAAGCGGGGCGCGCCCGCGGCCTCGCTCGCGGCCCGTGCCGCGCTTTCGGCGTCGAACATGCGGTACGCAAGCGTGTCGAGGTCGAGCAGCAGATAACGCGCCGAGGCGTACGGCGCATACGCGAGCGCAATGGCGACGACCACCACGGCGTACGCGGCGGTGCGGCGCGGCGGCGTCCATCGCTCACCCTGCCGGGCGCGAAGCGCGCCGAAGACGACGGCGAGCAAGACGGTCGATGCGAAGGTCGCCACCATCAGGAATCGCCACGGAAACTGTACGAAACGGATGAGGGGCAGGTGTTCCCACAGCGGCGCGGTGACGCGGTTCGTGAAGACGAGGCCGATCGCCGCGAGCGCGAAAAAAACCGCTGCGTCGCGGCGCGAATCGCGCACGCGCACCACCGCGACGAGCGCGCCGATGAGCGCCGCCCAGTGCACGAGACCGAGCTGGCGCGACATGCCCACGCCGTCCTCGCCCCCCGGCGCGCCGAATCCCCAGTGCGGGCGCACGAGATCGAACGCGGGAACGAAGTGGCGCGTGAACGCGAAGAAACCCGTCGTCAGGTGTTTTTCGGATTGCACCGCGTCCTTGAGCGCGAGCGCGGGCAGCCAGAAAAACGCCGAGATCGCCATCGCCGCGCCGATCGCGCCCAGTGCCACGATCCATCGTCGTCGCGGAGTGCGCAGGACGATGAACAACGCGATGAGCGGCGTGTAGATGAGGAAGCTGATGTTGTGCGCGAAACCGAGAATGCCATGGGCGAGCGCCGCGAGCGCGAGATGGCGCGCATCGCCCTCGTCCGCGAAACGCAGATGCCCCAGCACGATCCACGGAACCAGCGCGAAACCCCACAGCTCGGCGATCGCCGCGCGGGCGAAGAGATCGACAAGCAGGTACGGCGAGAAGACGTAAACGATCGCGCACAACAGCCCGGCGTCGCGACCGGCGATCCGCCGCGCGAGGGCGAACATCCCCAGCGCCGCGCCGAGCACGGCGAGCAGGTACGAGCACTTCATCGCGACGGTCTGCGATAGGCCGAGGGCGTGGAAGGGCCATGCGACGTAATAGCCCCACGGGGCGTACATCGCGAGCAGCGGCGAGCCGTAGCCCGCGTACATGTCGGGCGCCCAGCGCGGATACAGCGCGCCCGCGCGCAGGCCGCGGTCGAGCTCGAAAAGCCGCGCGGCGTCGAGCCCCGACGAATGGCCCCACAGCGGCCACGGGCGGAAGATCGTGTGCGTCGCGGCGATGACCGCGGCGCCGATGACGAGCGCCGTCACGATGGTCGCGACGTAACGGTCCTGACGCGTTTGGGGCATACGGCCACACCACCACACGGCCGGGGCGTGGTCAAGACGCCAAGGTGATTCGCGCTCGTTCGGCGGATCAGTCCTCGGAGATGGGCACGAAGGTCGCTGTGGCGACGACCTGGAATCCCAGGGTCAGGTTCACGTCTTCCTGCGCCACGGTACCGTCCTCGACCTCGGGGATCTTGGCGCAGATCGCGAACTCGGTGTCGGATTCCATGACGAGCTCACTCAACCGGTCCTCGGCGTCCGTCGCCAGATCCACCGGCGTCCAGTCGTCGGTCGTCGTGTTCGCGGGGATCAGCTCGGTCACGCCGATGAAATCGTCCTCGGAGATCTGAGCCGCATCGGTGGTTTCCGTGAGATACAGACGCACGGTCACGTCGGCGGGGGTCTCGTTATCTTTCACTTCGTAGTCCATCGCCTCGATCGCGAGGTCTTTCAGGTGGCCCTTGGCGTCCGACCACCAGTCAACATCCGCCAGCAGGTCGTCGAAGGTCAGCAACGCCGGCGGGCAGACCGCGCCCACGCCGACGATCGGCATCTCGTCCAGTTCTTCCTCGAAGGTCTCTTCCTTGGCCGTCGCGTCATTCACGCTCTCGGTGAGGGCGTCGCATGCCGCAAACGCGAACAGCGCCGCCGTAAGTCCCAACACGATCCACTTCCTCGACATCGTTCCTCCCGGCGAACGTCCGCGTCGTTCGCGTCTTTGGGTCTCGACCGTCGTCACGGGGCGGCGCGAACGCGCGCCGTCGATTCCAAGTCGTCTATTATCGGGAATCGCGCGATCGTTGGAAAGACAGTCGGATTGCGGCGCGGCGCGCGATCCGATCGGCGACGCCGACGTCGATTCGCGTTAAGATCTGGTGCGAGGAAGCCGCCGTGCACGACGAATCGCCGAACCCCCCCGAGTCCGAACCGACCGCGCCGATTTCGATCGACGAGGCGGTTCGCATGCTGCGCAGCGGATTCGTGCAGGCGTGGAACGAACTGCGTCGCGCGGAGCCCGATTGGAAGCCGGTGCTGGAGGGCGCGCGCATCGGCGGCGCGCAGCTCGGCGGCATCGATCTCGCCGGGGCGCGGCTCGTGCGCGCCTATCTGGTGGACGCGGTGCTGGAGGGGGCCGATCTTCGCCGCGCCGACCTGAAGCACGCGACGCTCGCGGCGGCGGATCTGCGCCGGGCACGTCTCGACGGCGCACAGTTATTTCACGCCAACGCCGAGGGCGCGGATCTTCGCGGCGCGCACTTCGCCGGGGCGGCGCTGCGCGATGCGTATCTTCGCGGCGCGATCTGTTCCGGCACGGACCTGTCGGGCCTCAATCTGTCGTGGACGCAGCTCGCCGGCGCGCGGCTCGACCGGGCCAACCTGATCGCGACGAACCTGGAAGAGGCGGATCTGGCCGAGGCGGTGCTGGACGGCGCGGATCTGACGAACGCGATCCTGCGCGGCGCGGACTTGACCGCGGCGTCGCTTCGCGGGGCGAAGCTCGAAGGCGCGGACCTGACCGGCGCGTGCCTCGACGACGCCGACCTGACCGGCGCGGACCTGACGCTCGCGATCGGGCTGGCGTCCAACCGATCATAGCCCCGCCGCTTGTGTGAGCGCTTACGCAATTCGTGGTCTCGGAGAGACCGGGGGTTGCGTGACGCGCGAACGTGCTACAATTCACGGAATATATCTTCGTCTTGTCGAGGGAGCGGGTGCGTTCTTGATTCGGCCGGGCGGGCTTTTATTGCTCATTGCGATGGTGCTGATGTCGGTCGCCGCATGCGGCGGCGGCAGCGGCGAAACCTCGCGTTCATCCTCGGGCGACGACGACGATTCGATTGACGACGACTCCGGCACGCCGGATGACGACGCCGATGACGACGTGAGTGACGACGACACGGACGACGACGTTTCTGACGACGACGATCTGGCCGACGATGACGCCGATGACGATTCCGACGACGATGTGGACAACTCGCCGCCGGTGCTCGACCCCATCGGCTCACGCTCCACGGGCGAAAATGAAACCCTCGAATTCGCCATCTCCGCGACGGACGCCGACGGCGACGAGTTGACGTTCTCGGCGACCAACCTGCCGCCGGGCGCGGACTTCGACGCCGATACCGCGACGTTTGCGTGGTCGCCGTCGTCGGGGCAGGCCGGCACGTGGCCGGGGGTGCGCTTTCTCGTCACCGACGGACACGGGGTGGACGAGGAGTCGATCACGATCAGCGTGGGCGACGGCAACTTCGCCCCGATCCTGAGCCCCATCGGGCCGCAGTCCGTCGACGAAGGCGAGTTGCTGGTGCTCGTACTCGCGGCGGCCGATCCCGACGGCGATCCCGTCACCTACACCATCGATGCCACGCCGCCCGGCGCGCTCTTCTTCCCGGCATACGGCGTGTTCCTGTGGACGCCCGCCCAGGATCAGGGCGGCGATTACACGGTGACCTTCGGCGCGACCGACGGCATGGCGAACGCCACCGAGGACGTCGACATCACCGTCGCGCCCGTCAACCTCGCGCCGCGGCGGTTGTTGCCGCTGGGCAACGTGGGATTCGACGAGGACGTCATCGCAAACGACATTCTCGACTACGACCTGTTCTTCGTGGACCCCGACGGAGATCCGCTCACGTTCACGTTTTCGGGCGAATCGCCCGTCACGCTCTCGGTGGACGGCGAAAACCGACTCGACGCGAGCGCGCCCGCCAACTGGAACGGCACGATCGAGGACGTCACCGTCACGGCGACCGACCCCGACGGCCTGAGCGCTTCGGGCACGTTTGATATCCACGTGAATCCCACGAACGACCCGCCGACGATCGTTTCCACACCGGGTCTTTCCGCGACGCTGGGGTCGAACTACCAATACGACATTCTCGTGAACGACATCGACGCGGGCGATCACATCGACTACGAGGTGCTCGCGGGACCCTCCGGCACCTTCATCAACGGCGTCAACGGTCGGCTCTCATGGACGCCGCAGCCGCAGCACTGGGGTTCGCCGCAGCACTTCCGCATCAAGGTCGCGGACCTCGGCGGACTCTTCGACGAGCAGGAGTGGGACGTCACCGTCGGCGCGACGACCATGCGAGGGCATGTGTTCGACGTCTTCACCGGCGCGCCCGCGGTGGGCGAACTCGTCGCCCTCGTCGATCGCACAAGCGGTCAGGCACTGCGCACCACGCACTCCGATGCGCAGGGCAACTACGAAATTCCCTACTACCCGTCCGATCTCGCGAACTCGGAGCTGGAGTTCGCGAAGGGCGGCAACGCCTTCTGGCAGACCCGCGCGCCGCTGCCCGTGACCGCCGAGGGCGAGATCACCGTCGATCACCCGCTCGTACCGGTGACGTTTCAGAATCAGCAGAAGGTGCTGGAGCGCGACATGCCCGTCTGCGATCTCGACGCCGACGGTGTGAGCGAGGCGGGCGACTGCCCCGTCTTCCCGGTGCCGTTCACGATCGGCGCGGGATTCACCGACGACGCCGCGATCACCGAGGCGATCGCACGCCTCGAAACCCTCGCGGGCGACGCGCTCTTCGTCACGGCGGGGACGCCGCAAACGGGCGGCCTGCACTTCACCCATGACGCGGGATGCGGCGGCTACGAGTATCTGGGCGACGGCGAGGTGTGCTTCGGCTCCACCGCTCCGGCGCGCGAGGATGTGGTGCGCGGGATTCTGGAGTTCTTTGGCTACCGCGAGGACACTGAGGTCGAGGGCGATCTCGACATCAACAACGGCTTTTCGACCGGGGCTTTCACGCACGAGGACGCGAGCCTGGTGCTGCTGGTGCGCGCGCTGATCGAGGCCGGTTACTTCGAGTCCTACGACTTCCTCGCGCCACTGTGGACGCTCGAAGGCGACGACGCGGTCTTCACGATGGAGGACGTGGCGGGCAACTCGCAGGGCGTCGTCAACGGCACGTATCCGAGTTACGAGATCCGCGGCCGCCTGCGCGTGAACGGCACGCTCGTCATCCTGCCCGGCACAACGATCCGCACGAATTTTACGATGGAAGTCACGGGTGCCATCATCGCGCCGGGCACGGCGGATTCGCCGATCGTTTTCGAGGGTATCCGCGACGAGCCGGGGGCGTGGGGCAAGGTCTCGCTCGACCAGACGAGCGCCGCGCCGTCGGTATTCGAGTACGTCTCTTTTGAAAACGCGACGCTGGGTCTCTCGCTCGTCGGCACGCACAACCCGTTTCCCGTCATCGAAAACTGCGATTTTCGTGCGAACCGCGCGGGGCTCGCGGTGTGGGAGCCAACGGCCGACGCATCTGCGACGATCGCGAATTCCCTGTTTGAGGGCGGCGGCGCGGGCGTCTGGTGGTCGGCGGGCGGCGCGCACATCGTCAACGGCGTGTTCGCCAACAACCGGGAGTCGATCTTCCTCGGCGAATGCGCGGCGAGCGCGGCGCGCAACACGATCTCGTATCAGAACGAGCGAACCGTCGAGGGCGATGCGTGCGTGCAGTTCCTCTATTCGGACGTGCTGGACACGGTCTCCGCGCCGGGCGGCACGGGATCGATTTCGGTGAATCCCCAGTTCGAGTCGTCGAGCGATTTCCGGCTAAAGCCGCAGAGCACGCTGATCAACGCGGGTGATCCCGCCGCGCTCTACAACGATCCCGACGCGAGCCGCAACGACATGGGCATCTACGGCGGGCCGAACGCCCGCGATTAACTAACACCCGCAGCAGGAACCGCCGGAATCGTCGTCGTCGCCGCCGCCGTCGTTCGTGGACGCGTCGTCGTCCGCGCCACCGTCGTCATCGCCGGAGTCATCATCGGACGCACCATCGTCGTCGACGGAACCGTCGTCGTCATCGTCGCCCGCGTCGTCGTCCGCGTCGTCATCGGGCGCAACGCACGAGTCCTTGGCGTCGTCGCAGATCGTGCCCTCGTCGCAGGGGTTCCCGCTCGACACGCACGCCGTTCCCTGCTCGTCGCACGACTCCTCACCGTTGCAGAACAACCCGTCATCGACGCACGGGTCGCCGAGGCTCTCGCATTCGTCGGACTGCTCGTTGCACTGCTCCATGCCGTTGCAGAATTCGCCGTCGTCGGCGCACGGCTTGCCGCTCGATGCGCACGCGCCGGCGATCTCGTCGCAGCTCTCCTCGCCGTTGCAGAACAGGCCGTCGTCGGGGCACGGCGGATCGGCCACACCGCATGTGTCCGCGCCCTCGTCGCAGTATTCGAGCCCATTGCAGAAAACATCGTCCGACGGGCAGGGGTTCCCCGCCGATTCGCACGCGTCGGCGTCCTCGTCGCACTGTTCATCGCCGTTGCAGAACAGGCCGTCGTCCACGCACGGTGCATCGCTGGTCACGCACGCGTCGCCGCCCTCGTTGCACGTCGTTTCGCCGTTGCACCACAGGCCGTCTTCCACGCACGGGCGATCGATCCGCACGCAGGCGTCGGTGCCTTCGTCGCAGGTCTCGGTGCCGTTGCAAAACTGAGCGTCCGAAGGACACGGATTGCCCGGGCTGAAGCACGTGTCCGCGCCCTCGTTGCATTGTTCAACCCCGTTGCAGAACACGCCGTCGCTCGCGCACGGCGATCCGGTGTGGGACGAGCACGACCCGCCCGAGCACGTATCCGCGCCGTTGCACCACTGGCCGTCGTCGCAAGACACGCCGTTTTGATTTGTCCACGATGTGGTGGACTGGCTGACCACGCACTTGCGGCAAGGGTCGCCGCCGGGGCTCGCGCCGTCGGCCCAGCACGTGCCGTTGATGAGGCACCCGATGCACGGTTTGAATTTGACGGTGAGGTAGTCGTAGAACGTCAGCGCGACATCGGCGCTGCCCGTGCCGAACACGTCGCCAGCCGCGTTGACGGCGACGTCGCGCAGGATGTTTTCGCGCCCCTGCCCGCCGTCGTATCTCTTCTCCCACTCAAATCCGCCGTCGCTTCCGTATTTGACGATCACGAAGTCCGTCGCGAAGAAGTTCGACGTTCCGCCGACGTACACGCCGCCCTCGATGTCGAGGTCGATCGCGACCGCCACGTCGCGCGGCGGCCCGCCGGGGCCGTCGTAGGACGCCGTCCACATCTCGTCGCCGCTCGCGTCGTAGGCGACGGTCACGATGTTGTCGCTGCCGCCCGAGCCGAACGAGGTGCCGGTGACGAAGACGTTGCCGCCCGCGTCCACGGCCAGATCCACCGCCGCGTCGCGAAACGCCGCGTCGCCGTCGTACGTCGCGCTCCACAGCTCGTCGCCGTCGGCGTCGTACGATGCCGTGAAGTAGTCGAGGAATCCCGTCGTGCGCCACACGTAGCCCGTGACGTACGCATTTCCGTCCGCGTCGGCGACGACCTGATAGCCCTCGTCGGATGCGTGCGCCGGTCCGTCCACGCGCACGGCGAAGACCTCGTCGCCCGCGGGGCTGTATTTGAGCAACACGAGATCGCGGCCCGTGCCGACGCCTTGCGAGTAGCCCGTCACGAATACGTTGCCGTCGGCGTCGAACGCGAGGCCGCGCGGACGATCGGGCCCGACCGCGGGGCCGTCATAAATCGCGTCCCATTGGAACGTCCCCGCCGCGTTCCATTTCGCGAGCGCAATGTTCACGCCGCCCGTTAAGCCGTCCGATTCGCCAACAACGTAGACGTTGCCCTGTTTGTCCACGATCACGCGTCGCGCGTTGTCCGCGCCGCCCGCGTCGCCGTCGTACCGCGCGCGCCACTGCTCGACGCCGTTCGCGTCGAGGCGCGCCACCGCGAAGTCGGTATCCGCGGGATCGCCCGAGACGGGATTCACCGAGGGACCCGCGACGGCGATGCCGCCCGCGTCGTCCATCGCCACGTCGCGACCCTCGTCGAACTGAGCCCCCGCGCCGCCGTCGAAGCGATGCTCCCACAACAGATTGCCGTTCGTGTCGTATTTGATCGTACACATGTCGTCGCCGGCGTCGCTCGACCAGCACCGGCCCGTGACGACCGCGCCGCCGTCCGCCGTCGCCGCCATCGCGAAGGGCTCATCCACCACCACCGAGGGATCGCCCGGCCCCGAAAAAGCCTCGCTCCACGCCGTCGCGCCCGCCGCCGTGTCCACCTCCACCATCATGTCGCAGCAGTCGAAGGGCACGAGCGCCGCGCGGCCGAGTCCGTCGTCCGAACCGTGCAACGCGCCGGAGAGCGCCGCGAGCACACCGCCGGCCGAAGAGAAGTGCGTCGTCTGCGTGATGCCGACGACCATCCAGTCGGCGCCGAGCGCCGCGAGCGTCGTCGGCGCGTCGCCCATCGTGTCGAATGACCCCGCCGTCGCGCTCCACGCCGTGTCACCGTCCGGTTCCAAGCGCACGAGCCGATGGCGGAACTCGTCCGCCGCCCACTGCTCGTGCCCCGCGCACAGGAGCGCCGATCCATCCCACACCGCGTCCACGAAGATGGCGTCGCCATCCGGCGCGGGAAACCGACGATCCCAATCGAAGGAGCCGTCGTCGAGGTAACGCAGCGCTACGCCCTCGGCGTCGCCGCCCGCCGACTCCGATTGTCCCGCGACGTACGCCACGCCCGTGGAATCGACCTGCACGGCGGCGGCGGTATCGAAGCCGGCAGCCCCGTCGTACCGGGCATCCCACGCGGAAAGCCCGAGGTCGGTGTAGGCCACGGTCAGGATGTCGCGGTCGCCGCCATCCTCGATCCATCCGGTCAGCACGATCCGGTCGCCGCCCCGCGCGATGTCGGCGGGGACCTCGTCGCCCGTTCCGCCGAAGACGCGCAGCCAGATCGGTCCGCCGCCCGGCGTGAACCCGTGCGCCGCCATCTGCATGCCGTTGATCGACGAACGCAGCACCCCCGCCACGACGATGTTGCCCGCGCTGTCGAACGTGAGCGCGACGGCCTCGTCGTCGAGGCTGTCCGCGCCGTTGAGGAACTGCGTCCACTCGATGTTGCCCGTGGGTCCGTCGACGCGCGCGACCAGCCAGTCGTGGCCCGAGAACGACGTCTGCGTCCAACCGACGACGATCACGTCGCCATCGGCGGTCATCGACGCGTCGACGGGCACGTCGTCGAGGCGATCGACACCGTCGTATCGCGCGACCCACTGCTCGTTGCCCGCGGAGTTATATTTGACGACAACCAGATCGCGCCGCGCGCCGGATGCGTACGACGAACCAACGGCAAAGACGTTGCCACCCGATCCCAGCACGCGCACGGCCTTGTCCGTATTCGACCCCGGGCCCGAGTAGCGGCGTTCCCATTGGAACTGCATTGCGTAGTCGGAGAGCGCCGCCGACGCATCCTCTTCGCCCGGCACGACGAGGGCCTGCGGCGCGGCCTCGTGGGGATTCGGCGGTGAAACGGAAGCGCCGTGATCCGCGTTGCACGCAAGCGCGATGGCCGAGAGAACGCAAACGACCGCGAATCGCGCCGCGCGAAGCGGTCGGTGGGGAGCGGGTATCGAGCGGTCGCGCTGCGGCAACGGCGGACTCGACGAAGGGGGCGTGCTTTGTGAACGCCCTTTCTTATACCACGCACTCGGTCGATGTCCCCAGTGACCCCGGTTACATTCGATGTGCGCTCCTCGATCGGTGCGGCGCGCTCCAAGTTTCGCCGCTTCCGTGATAACAGGGCGCATGCCGCGCAAGACTCTGCTGATGCTCGTCGCCATGAACATCCTGTGGGCGGGCACGTATTCGGCGACGAAGGTGCTGATGGGCAAGGCGCCCTTCTTCGTCATCACCACGCTGCGCTATGCCTGCGCCGCGCTGCCGCTGCTGTTCATCGCCTCGCGGCAGGGCGGGCTTCGCATGAGCCTGCGCGATTTCGCGCTGTGCGCGGTCATGGGAATCGCCACCTTCAGCGCGTGCCCGTGGCTGATGTACGCGGGGGTCGAGCTGAGCCGCGCTTCCGACGCGGCGATCCTGACCTCGACCGAGCCGCTGCTCGCGTCGCTGGGCGCGTGGATCTTCCTGCGCGAGCACCTCGACTGGCGCGTTGCGATCGGTCTCGTGCTCGCCTTCGGCGGCGCGGCGGTGCTCTCCGAATTCTGGCGCGGCGAGGGCGCGGTGAACCCGGTCGGCACCGCGCTCATTCTCGCCGGCGTGTGTTTCGAGGCGTTTTATTCGGTGATCGGCAAGTCGCTGCTGCGTCGCGAGGGCCCGCTCAAGATCACCGCCGTCGCGCTGCTGGCGGCGTGCGTCGTGAATCTGTCGGTGATCGGCGCGCGCGGGCAGTGGGTCTACGCGCGCGCGCTGGGGCCCGGCGATTGGGTCCTGCTCGCGGGGTATCTCGCGCTCGTGTGCACCGTCGTCGGCTACACGTTTTGGTTCGTCGCGCTGCAACAGGGCGCGGTGGCGAACGTCGCGGTCACGATTTTCGTGCAACCGGTCGCGGGGATTCTCGTCGCGTGGGCGTGGGTCCACGAAACCCCCACCGCCACGCAGATCGCCGGCGCGGCGCTGATCCTCGTCGCCCTCGCCGTTTCGGTCACCGCGCACCGAACGCCCGACCCCGTCATCAGCGGCTAAGCGGCTGGCAACTTCGCGGCGAGGTCCGCGATCGTCCGCGCGATCGCGTCGGGGACTTCTTCCTGCAAAAAGTGCCCGGCCTTCGTCATCGTCACCGGCGCGTTTGGCAAAACGCCGGTCACGCGCTTGAGCGCCCGGCCGAGCACCGGGTCGCGCTCGCCCCACACGATCGCCGACGGACCCGCGAAGGAGCGAACGAAATCTTCCACGCGGCGCAGCGGCTCGACCGACGGGTGCGCGAGCGAATTCGGCACCATGCGCGAGAGCGCGAGCGGGGCGGTGTTTTCGCGCAGCGAACGCAGGGGGTAGCGATAGGCCCACGCGGCGTCGGCGTCGATGGAACGCGGATCTCCCTGCGCACGGCCCAGATACGCCTGCGGAAACGCGAACGCGCGAAACACGACGTCGGAGACGATCGGCATCCGCGCGAACTTGTGAAAGGCCGTCGGTCGAAAGCCTTCGCGCGGCGGGGCGAGCACCGTGTTGAGCACGACCAGCCCGGCCATCGCGCCGGGAACGTGCGACGCGGCGAGCGCGCCGATGGGCCCGCCCCAATCCTGCAGCACGAAGACCGCGTCGCGAATGTCGAGCGCCCGAATCAACCCCGCAATCAGCCGTCCGTGTTCGTCCAGCGTGTGGCGGCGCGCGTCGCGCCACTTCGTCGAAAACCCCAGCCCCGGCAGATCGGGCATCACGAGACGCGCCGGCGCGCCCCGCAGCGCGAACGCGATCTTGCGATAGAGAAACGACCACGTGGGGTTGCCGTGAAGCAAAAACACGGTGCGTCCCGAGCCCTGCTCCATCACGTGAAAGTCCACGTCCTCGACGCGGACGACATACCGGTCGAAGGGCGCCTGCCGCGTGAGCCGCGCGGGCCACACGGGCGGATCCATGCGCGTCATGCCATTTCTCCCGATGTTGAACTCGGCGTTTGGCGAAGCGTATGCGCCCGATGGCAAAAAACAACGCGACCCGGCGCAGGTTTCGCCGCATTTATTTCAAAGAAGTTTTTCCTTGAGCCCGCCGCCCGACGCGGATACCATGCCCTCGCTTTTCGTGCCGGCGTGAACGCACGCCGAATCTTGGGGGGTGTGACGATGCGCGTGATCGTGATGGGCGGCGCGGGGGATATGGGCAGCAAGGCGGTCGAGGATCTGGCGATCTCCGAGGGGATTTCGCATGTGACGATCGCCGATCGCAACATCGAGGGCGCGCGGGCCATCGCATCGCGCCTCTCGGGCAAGGGCGCGACGGTGGACGTGAAGGCCGTGGACGCGAACAACCACGGCGAGCTCGTCGCCGCGATGACGGGGCACACCGTGGCCGCGTCGGCGCTTGGTCCCTTTCACCGATTCGAGGCGAAGCTCGTGCGCGCGGCTGTCGAGGCGGGCGTACACTACGCCAGCATCTGCGACGAGTGGGACGCGGCGCAGGCCGTCTTCGATCAATACGACGAACCGGCGAAAAAAGCGGGCGTGACCGTGGTGACGTGCCTGGGCGCGAGCCCCGGCGCGACCAGCATCGGCTTTCGGCTGTTGCACGACGAATTCGATTCCGTGAAGTGCGTCGACGTCTACTGCTATCAACCGCTCGACGCGGGCGGCGGCGCGGCGGTGATCCAGCACATGCTCTACATCATGACCGGCCGGATCGCCGTGTGGCGCGGCGGCAAGCGCATCATGGTCAAGGCGCTGTCCGAGGAACGCACCATCGAGTTCCCCAAATACGGCCGCATCAAGCTGTGGAACATGGGCCATGCCGAGCCGATGACGATCCCGCGCTTCTTCCCGAAGATCGACGAGGTCAACTTCTTCATGGGCTACGGCACGGCCGCCGAGGCGATCGTTTATCCCGCCAAGTGGGGATTTTTCACGTCGCCCTCGCGCGTGGACATGGGGACGAAGGTGCTGCTCGCCGTCGAGAAGATCACGCACAAGCCCGAGCCCGCGTGGGGCTCGCTGCGTATCGACGTGCAGGGCATCAAAGACGGCCGCCCCGCCCAGCGCACCCTCTGTGGCGTCGGCCAGATGCGCGAGGTGACCGGGCTCTCGCTCTCGATCGGCACACAGATGCTGGCCAAGGGGCAGCTCACGGTTTCGGGCGGCGGCGTCTATGCCCCCGAGGCGTGCTTCGATCCCAAGGTCGCGGTCGCCGCCTTCAAGGCCAAGGGCATCCAGGTCTTCGAGGACGTGGCGATGACCAAGCCGTTCTGAAATAAAAACGGCCCCGGGAATTTTTTCCCGGGGCCGGATGGAAGACGAGAATCAGCCGAGGATTTCGGCGGTCTGACCCGCAGGCATCGGGGCCGGGGGCTCCGGCTTCGCGACGACGGGCGCGCTCTTCGCGCCGTTGCCGTTGCTCTTGACGGTGCGCGTCGCGGCGACGATGGGCGCGAGCAGCTTTTCCTGCACGGCCTCCCAGATCGATTCGTCGTGCTGCGAGAGGTCGAGCCCCTCCTCCTCCTGCTCGGGCGTCACGCGGATCGGCAGCACCAGGTCGACGATCTTGTACGCGAGATACGAGCCGATGAACGAAAACGCCGCGACCGCGGCGAGCGCCACGAGGTGCACGAGGAAGGTGTGCGTCTGGCCGAAGACGAGGCCGACGTCCTTGGCGAACACGGCCGTCGCGACCATGCCGACCATGCCGCCCACGCCGTGGCAGGGGAAGACGTCGAGGGTGTCGTCGAGGGCCGACTTGGTCTTGAAGTGAACCGCGACGTTGCTGACCACCGCCGCGATCGCGCCGATCAGCACGCTCGATCCGATCGACACGAATCCCGCCGCCGGGGTGATCGCCACGAGGCCCACGACCGCGCCGATGCACGCGCCGAGCGCCGAGGGCTTGCGTCCCTTGACCATGTCGAAAAGGATCCAGCCGAGCGCGGCGGCGGCCGACGCGGTGTTGGTGGTCGCGAAGGCCATGGCGGCGACGCCGTTCGCCGCGAGCGCCGAGCCGGCGTTGAAGCCGAACCAGCCGTACCACAGCATGCCGGTGCCGAGGATCACGAACGGGATGTTCGCGGGGACGTGCGCCTTGCCCGCCTTGTGGTGCTCGCGCTGGCCGAGGAAGAGCGCGCCGGCGAGGGCCGCGAATCCCGCGGACATGTGCACGACGGTGCCGCCCGCGAAGTCGAGCACACCGGCCTTGCGCAGCAGGCCGTCGGGGTGCCAGGTCATGTGCGCGAGGGGGCTGTACACGAGCAGGCTGAACAGGATCATGAACAGGATATAACTGGAGAAACGCACGCGCTCGGCAAACGAGCCGGTGATGAGCGCGGGCGTGATGATCGCGAACTTGAGCTGGAAGAGCGCGAAGAGCACCAGCGGGATGGTGGGCGAGAGGGCGGGATTCGTCGCCTCGCCGACGCCGCGGAAGAACAGGAAGGTCAGCGGGTTGCCGATGACGCCGCCGATGCTGTCGCCAAACGCGAGCGAAAAGCCGACGACGATCCAGGTGATCGTGATGACCGCCATGGCGATGAAGCTCTGGAGCATCGTGGAAACGACGTTGTTCTGGCGCACCATGCCGCCGTAGAAGAACGACAGGCCGGGCGTCATGAGGAGCACCAGAGCCGTGGCGGCGAGCATCCACGCGACGTCGGCGCCGACGATCGGCCCACCGTCGGCCGCGGGCGCGCGCGCGGGCAGAAACGCCGCGATGACCGCGATGAGAATGAGGAAAAGGAACGGAACGGGGAAGCGCTTCACGTGGTGTCTCCTTCCGGCGATTCGCGGGCCGCAAGATCGGCCCGACGTGTTCCACGAATGCGGACCCCATGAGCAAACGGCGGGCCAAGTTTCCGCGCTCGTAATTATTTGAAATTGCGAAGGATTTTTGCGAAGCGGGAATCCGCCGAAGGGCGTGATTTCCAAAATTGGAATTCGCGACGACAGAATTGAAAAATTTGGGTGTCGAGCGCGGCTAACGCTTTGGCGATCGCATTTTACACGCACATAAGGAAAGGCCCCGACGCTTTCGCGTCAGGGCCTTTTATGACTATAGGAGGTGATGTCAGGTGATCGTCGAGCGATCCCGACCCGTTAGCAGCCGCAGCCGCCGGAGTCGTCGTCGTCGTCGTCGTCATCACCGGCGGCGTCGTCGTCACCCGAATCGTCATCGGTGTCGTCGTCGGTCGCCTCATTGATGTAGGCCACGCCGGAGAGCTCGTCGCCGCTGTCCGCAACCACACGCCAGTCGAAGCCGTCGGTGGCGTCGCCGTCGCTGGAGGCGGAGAAGGCAAACGACAGGTACTCGCCTTCGCGAATATCGCCGTAGCTCTCGGAGGTGGTCAGGCCGTTGTAGATCCAACGGATTCCGGGCACGCCGTCCGGCGTCTCATCGGACTCCGCCGACCACTCACCGTCATGGAGAGCGTCGGGGGCCGACAGGTCGTCGGTGTTCACGGCATAATTGGCGCTGGGCATGAACATGTCCACCTGGAGAATCCAGCGCTGAGTATCGCCCGCGACCGTGTTGTTGTGGACTTCGAACGCGAAGTCGTAGGTCGTGTCGGGCTCGAGGGCGTCGGGCGCGGTAAAGAAGACATCCGCCGCGAATTCATCCCCGGCGTCGTCATCGGCCGCATCGTCGTCGGCCGCGTCGTCGTCGGCAGCGTCATCATCGGCGTCGTCATCGGCGGCATCGTCGTCCGTCGCGTCGTCATCCGTCGCGTCGTCGTCGGTGTCGTCGTCCTGCATATCGTCGTCCTGGGCAAACGCCGCGCCCGTCATCAGGATCGACATGCAGAGGGCCAGAAACAAGATCCAACGTGCTTTCACCTTGCCATTCCTCCTGTGCTCATCAAAAGTGGCGATTTGGATTGCAGTGGGCGTCGTCGCCGGGCTTTTCTGTCCCGTCGGGACCTCACCTCTCCCTATCCCTATGGCCGTGGGGCGTACG
>CAZPJD010000210.1:0-13671 GCA_964586775.1 uncultured bacterium
ACTCGGGGCGGGGGCGGCGCTGGCGTTTGGCGCGAAACGCGCGCGCCCGGTCGAGACGATGTATCTGGGCCCCGCCTACGATCGCGAACGGATCGAGCGCGCGGCGTTGTCGTCGGGGCTTGTGGTCGAGCGGCCCGCCGACCTGACGGATGACGTGGCGGATCTGCTTGCCGCGGGTCACGTGATCGCGCGGTTCGACGGCGCGATGGAGTATGGCCCGCGCGCGCTGGGCAATCGCAGCATCCTCTACCGCCCCGATGACCCGAAGGTGAACGACTGGCTGAACGAACGCCTGCACCGAACCGAGTTCATGCCGTTTGCGCCGGTGGTGCGTCGCGAGCGCGCGGCGGATTGTTTCGTCGGCGTCGAGGGTGCCGCGTTCACGGCGCGATTCATGAACATCTGCTTCGACTGCACCGACCTGATGAAGCGGCTGTGCCCGGGCGTCGTTCACGTCGATGGCACCGCGCGCCCGCAGATCCTGACGCGCGAGGAAAACCCCGCGTACTACGACTTGCTCGCGCGCTTCGAGGAAAAGACGGGGCTGCCCGCGCTCATCAACACCAGCTTCAACATGCACGAGGAACCGATCGTCATGACGCCGGAAGACGCCGTGCGCGCATTTATCGCCGCGCGTCTGCCGTATCTGGTGCTCGGCCACCTCGTCGTGAAAGGCATCGCGTGACGACCCTGACGCGCGCCGGCGCGCCCGACATCCTACTCTTCTCCCCGCCGCCATGGCTGGTGTCGGGGCCGCCGCTCGGGCTCGCGGCACTGTCGGCGTTTCTGCGTGCCGAGGGCTGGAATGTGCGCGTGCAGGACGGCAACGCCAAGACCTACCGGCGAAGCCATTCGGCCTATCACAAGCTGTGGTTGTGGGATTACAGCGCCTATTGGGAGGACGCCGAGCGCGTCGAACGGGCGTTTGGCGACGTGCTGCGCGCGCTCGCCGAAGAGGCCGCGCAAATCGGCGCGCCGGTGGTGGGCGTCAACGTCGTGCATCGCAAGGAAGCCGCCGCGGCGATCTTCCTGCGTCGCTTGCGCGAGCTTCAACCCGACGTGCTCGTTTTCGTCGGCGGTCCGGGCGCGGGCTGGCGCGAATCGCGCGATCACATGCGCCACGTGGCGGCGGGCCTGATCGACGGTTTCGTGGTGGGCGAGGGCGAGATCACCTGCCACGAGTTGCTCTCGCGCATTCGGCGCGGTGAATCGCTGGACGATTTGCCGGGATTCGTGGGCGGCGACGAAGCAGGAGAGGCCCGCTATCGCCCCGGCCCATTTTTGACCGACATGGCCCGGCTGCCCGTGCCCGACTTCGGCGACTTCGACATGAGCGAATACGACATCGACTCGCTGGTCGTCGAGTGGAATCGCGGGTGCGTCGCGCGGTGCACCTATTGCAGCATCAACGAGTATTGGAACGCGTTCCGTTTCAAATCCGCCGACGCGGTGGCGACCGAGCTCGAAACGCTCGCCGCGCGCCACGGCATCCGCCGTTTCACCGTCGTCGATCCCATGGTGAACGGCAATCCCGACCATCTGGAGCGCGTGTGCGACGCGATCGTCGCGCGACGCATCGACGTGGAGTGGTCGGCGGGGTTCTCGCCCAACAAGACGGTGTCGGCCGAGGTCTTTCGCAAGCTGCGCGCCGCCGGATGCTGGAAGCTGGAGTTCGGCGTCGATTCGGGCTCGGACCGCATCCTGAAAAAGATGGGCAAGCGTTACCGGGCCGACGCCGCCGGGCAAATGATTGACGACGCTCATAACGCCGGCATTCAGGTCATGCTCTACTTGATCGTCGGGTTCCCCGGCGAAACCGACGAAACCGTGGACGAGACGATCGACTGGCTGCGTCGCCACGCCCATGCCATCGACATGGTGCGCTCGGTGTCGAGCCTCACGATCGAGGACGGAACGGCTGTGGAACGCCGCTCGGAATTGTTCGGCATCGACGACCTCGACCGGTCGGATACGCACTGGCGCGACGACTGGAGCGCGGGCGCGGACACCCCCGCGATCCGCGCGGCGCGCGTCGAACGCGTGCTGGCGACGATCCGCGAACTCGGCATCACGATCGAATCGGAACTCGTGGCCGACGCGTCGGCGATCGCCGCGGGGCCGGATGCTTGGACCGACACGGTGGTGGATGAGGAGTTCTTGCGCAATCACGAACGGCAGCGTCAGGCCCACGGCGGGTCCATGATGTGTTCGTCGTTCCCCGGCGGGCAGGCGGATGTTCAGGAACGCGCGTGACGCAATAACGCTCGCGTACCCCGAGCACGTGATGATCCAGACCACGTCCCGGTGCAACTCGGCGTGCGTGATCTGTCCGTGGCCCGACACGGCGAAGGCCCAGTCGCAGGGCGACATGGACGAAGCGCTTTTCGCGTCCATCGTCGATGAACTGCGGACCTATCCGAATCTCACGCGCGTGATGATGTACCTGATGAACGAGCCGCTGCTCGACAAGCAGCTTCCCGCGCGCATCGACCGCATGCGACGCGCGTTGCCGAACGCCGAGATCTACCTGCTCACGAACGGCATCCTGCTCGATCGCGAGATGGGCGACCGGATCATCGACTCGGGGCTTTCGTGGATCGGGCTTTCGATCCACGCCATCGATGTCGAGACCTACAAAAACATCACGGGCCGCGGCGACTTCGCCAAAATTCGCGACCGGCTCGAAGCCTTCGTCGATCGCGCCATGGCGGCGCGCGGCGGCGAGTTTGTGCAGGTCAACATCACCAAGGTGCGCCCGCTGATCGGCGACGACGAGTTCGACCGCGCCGCGACGCACTGGCGTGACCTGGGCGTGCGCCGCGTGGACGTGGATCAGGGCTACATCAGCCGCGCGGGCAACGTGGATGTCTGGGGTCACGTGCAGGTCGATGTCCGGCGGACCTCGGGTTGCGGCACGCTGTGGGCGTACAAGATGGCGCACATCCTCTTCAATGGGGATGTGCTGCCGTGCTGCATGGACTGGCGCCGGTCGAAGGTGCTGGGCAACGTGCGCGAGGCTGGCTCGCTGCTCGACGTGTGGCGTGGAAATGGTCGACTTGCGTTCCTCGACGACCTGGGCTCGGGCGAAGAGCTTCCCGACGGATTTCTCTGCTCGCACTGCGAGGACGTGATCCCCGCCGAGGGAGTCCACGTCGATACCCGCGCACCGGTGGCGATCCCGACCGAGCAGGTCGTGTCGCGCGTGAAGTTCGTCTCGTCCGTCGTCGAAACGCACTCCGGCGCAACTTCGCCGGGTGCGACTTCGCCCAGCGCGTCAACGATCGCCACGAGGAACGGCCCCGCGCGCCCGTCGGCATCGAAACCGGCGAAACTTCACACGCTGTTGTTCAACCCGCCGCCGTGGCTGGTGCACGCGCCGCCGCTGGGCATCGCGTCCATCGCCGGATACCTGAAGGCGCGCGGGCGGCGCGTCACCGTGATGGACGCTAACGTGCGCGTCTATCACGACGCCCACACGGCCGACCGTAAACTCTGGCAGTGGGAACACGGCGAGATCTGGAGCGACGCGGCGTCGGCCGAGCGGCTTTTTGGCGAGAGCCTGCGTCGATTGGCGCGCGAAGCGGCGGACGCCGAGGTCGACGTGGTGGGCGTCAGCCTCGTCTCGCGCAAGGAAGTGCCGACGGCGATCTTCGTGCGCGAGTTGCGGCGCCTGCGCCCCGGCGTGCGGGTCTTCGTCGGCGGGCCCAATACCAGCCACCCCGACCTGCGCGCGCACATCCGCACGATCCTGGGCGATCTGTTCGACGGATTCCTCTATGGCGAGGGCGAAGCCGCGTTCGAGAACCTGCTCGAGCGCCTGGAATCGGGCGCGTCGCTTGACGGGTTGGCGGGACTTGTCATCACCGACAAAGCGACCGGCGACGAGAAGGTGAGCGAGGCGGCGGAATTGCCGAACCTCGACGCGCTGACCGTCCCCGATTTCGACGGCTTCGATCTGTCGCTCTACGAATCGCCCGCGCTCGTCGTCGAGTGGAATCGCGGGTGCGTGGGCAAGTGCACGTTCTGCAACATCAACGATTTGTGGAAGAGCTTCCGCTACAAATCCGCCGATCGCGTGGTGCACGAGCTGGCGACGCTGCGCGAAAAATACGGCGTGACGGACTTTTCCGTCGTCGACCCCATGGTGAATGGCGACGTGCCGACGCTCACTGCGATCTGCGACGGCATCATCGCGCGCGGGCTCGACGTGCGTTGGTCGGCCGGGATCTCGCCGAATCGCGAGGTCGGCCCCGAGCTGTTTCGCAAGATGCGACAGGCGGGGTGTTACCGCCTCGAATTCGGCGTCGAGAGCGGGTCGGACGAAATCCTGCGTCGCATGGGCAAGGACTACCGTTCGCCGCTCGCGGCGCGGATGCTTAAGGATGCGCACGACGCGGGGATCATGGTGGTGCTCTACCTGATCGTTGGATTCCCGCGCGAGACAGAGCGGGAGTTCGACGAAACCCTGGCGTTTTTGGAGCGCAACGCGGCGAACATCGACTTGATCCGCAGCGTCAATGGCCTCGTCATCATCCACGGCACGCCCATCGAGCGAAAACCCGGCAGCTTCGGCATCGCCGAGCCGAACCGTCACGAGCCCGGATGGACGACGCACTGGTCGTCGGACGAAAACACGCCCGAGGTGCGCGCGGCGCGCGTGCGCACGGTCGTCAAACGCCTCCGGGAACTGGGGATCGCCGTGGAATTCCAGAACACCGAAGAGGTGATGCCCCACGAGATGCGCTTCGCCGAAAAGGCCGACCGCCTCACTCGGCGGCTCGCGGCCATCGCGCAGGATTGGGGCGATTTGACCGATCGGATGAACCGCAAGATCGGAGAGAACGGCGCGCCGGTGCGCGGGCGCGAACAGCTCGCGCTCGTGCTGTGCCCCGTGTGGGGCGTGGACAGCCCGCCGCTCGGCCTCGCCACCGTCGCGGGCTATATGCGCGCGCGGGGATACGACGTCGCGACGATCGATTTCAACATCGAGCTCTTCGCGCGTGCGCCCGAGACCCTGAAGCCGTTCTTCGAGGAAAACAGCTTCCGCCATTGGACGGATGAAGAAAGCTGCGCGCGGCTCGTTCGCGCCTTCGACCACGACATCGAGAACCTCGTCGCGCGGCTGATCGACATGAACCGCCGCGTCATCGGGTTCACGGTGTATTCGGCGAATCGGCTCTTCACGATCGAGGTGATGCGACGCATCAAGGAGCGCGATCCCGGCAAGGTGCTGGTGGTCGGCGGACGCGGCGTGCAGACCTCGAACGAGCGGCTGCTGTTCCCGCCGGGAGTCGCCGACTACTTCGTCGTGGGCGAGGGCGAAGAGGCCCTCGTCGAGATCATGAACGCAGTCTTCGAGGGACGCGACGCGGGCGCGATTGCGGGCGTGGATCGTTTCGAGGGAACGACGCTCGCCGGCGCGACGCCGCGCCCACGCATGGCCGATCTCACGACCGTGCCGCCGCCGGCGTACGACCTGCTGCCGCTCGATTGGTATCGCAACGACGAAATCCCCGTGCAGTTTTCGCGCGGGTGCGTGGCCCATTGCACGTTCTGCAACGACAACAACAAGAACACGGGCTTTCGCACGCGGCCCGGCGAACACATGGCGCGCGAAGTCGCGCATTTGGCGCGCACGCTCGGGCGCAAGCGCTTTCGCTTCAACGATTTGCTCATCAACGGCGACCTCAAGGTCCTCGAGCAGATGTGCGACACGCTGATCGAGGAGAACCTCGACATCCGCTGGATCGCGCTGGCGCAGCCTCGCGGCGACATGACCGACGAACTGGTGCAAAAGATCGCGCGTGCAGGTTGCTACACGCTGAACCTCGGCGTCGAGCATGCCTCGGACCGCGTGCTCAAACGCATGGGCAAGGGCTTTCGCGTCGTCGACATGGAGCGCGCGCTCGGCCAGATCCGCGCGGCCGGCATCAACACGATGATCAACTTCATCGTGGGATTTCCGGGCGAAGAAGAAGACGACGTCGATGCGGCGATCGACTTCGTGCGGCGCAACCGCGCGAACATCTGCGGCGTCACGTCGGTCAACTCGTTCATCCTGCTCGAGGATTCGCCGATCGAGAAAAACGCCGCGAAGATGGGCATCACGTGGCCCGACTTCGCGACGCGCGATGTGAAGTGGGTGCTCGGCACCAACACCCCCGAGGTGCGCGAGCGACGGCTTTCCCGATTCCTCGGCTTTTTGGAATCGGAGCGGATCCCCATCTGCGTGACGAATTCGCAGGAGCGCGCGGCCGACGTGTCGGTGCTGCCGCCGGCGCAGCCGCCGAGCGAGCCCGAGCCCGCGCAGGCATCGCTCGTCTCTGTGCATACGTCGGGCTGCGGCGATCACGACGACGGATTCGATCCCGCCAAGGGCGAGCCGCGTTTCGAGATCGTGCCGCACGCGGCCACCGACGTGCTGCTCATCAAGTGCCCCGTGTGGGGCGTCGATGTCGCGCCGCTTGCCATCGCCTATCTCGCGCAGTGCTGCCGCGAGGCGGGCTATACGGTACAGGCCCTCGATCTGAACGTGAAAATCCACAACCGCTGTCACGACCGCGGCCTGTGGCAGATGGACCGCTACAAGGAGTGGGCCGATCCCGCGCACTTCCCGCTCACCTACGCGTCGCTGTGGGAACTCACCGAGCACTATCTGAAGCAGATCGCGGCGCACCCCGCGAAGGTGATTGGCTTCTCGACGTGCACCTCGAACTGGATGTTCACGATCGAGACGACCAAACGCCTGAAGGCGCTCGCGCCGGACAAGGTGCTGGTGCTGGGTGGCCCGGGTGTGACGAACAGTTTCGAGGCCGAGCAGCTCGTGCCCGAGCAGGCCGACTTCGTCTTCTTCGGCGAGGGCGACATCGGGTTCCCCACGCTGGTGGAGGCGGTGAAGGCCGGGCGCGAACCCGAGGGCATCAAGGGCCTCATCCGCGTCGGATCGGGCTTCACCTACGCGACGGTGGATAAGGCCATCGTCGAGCGCGGCATTACGATCCCGAACCCCACGATGGAAGAGCTGAACCTGTGGGAATATTCGGGCACGGCGGTGCCGCTGCTGGGCAGCCGAGGGTGCGTGCGGCGGTGTACGTTCTGCAACGACCACCATATCTACCAGAAGTATCGCCATCGCCCGGCGAAGGAGATCTTCGAGGACATGGAGTGGCACGTCCGCAATCGCGGCGCGGTGCACTTCACCTTCCTCGACCTGCTCATGAACGGGCACATGAAGGTGCTCGAGGAGTTCTGCGACCTCATCATCGCGGCGGGCTATCAGGTGGCGTGGGGCGGGCAGGCGATCATTCGCAAGGAGATGACCCCCGAGATCCTGCAAAAAATGGCCAAAGCCGGATGCAAGAGCATCGTCTACGGCATGGAGAGCTTCAACGACAAGGTCCTGCGCCTCATGCGCAAATACTACACGCAGGACCTCGCCAAGCGCGTGCTGACCGACACCATCGCCGCGGGCATCGAGCCGATCATCAACATCATCTGCGGATTCCCGGGCGAGGGCATCGAGGAGTTCGAGGACACCTACAACTTCATCCGCGATCACCGCGAGATCATCGGCCAGGTCGCCTCCGTCTCGCCGTGCCTCATCAACCTCGGCAGCGAGCTGTTCGAACGGTGGGAGGAGTTCGGCGTCGTCTTCCCCGAAAACGACGGCAGCGTGAAGTGGTACACGCGAGACGGCACGAACACGTACGAAGAGCGCCTGCGTCGCATGATGCTCGTCACCGAGCTTCTCGCGGGCCGCGACATGAACATCCACACGGTCAACATCTACGACAAGGGCGACCGCGACGTGCGCCTCGCCCGCGACGCCGCCGCGCGCGAAGCGGCAAAGAGCGGCAAGGCCACCGAGGCGGCGCCCGTCGATTCGAGCGCGAAGGCGCCCCAAGAGCGACGTCGCCCCGAGCGCGTCGATGCCGTGCTCGCGCTCATGCCACCGTGGGGCGTGAACTTCCCGCCGCTTGGCCTCGCCTCGCTCGCGACCGCCACACGCGAACGCGGCCACAGCGTGCTCGCGCGCGATCTCAACATCGAGGCGTGGGCGTCGTGCGGCGAATACCTGCAAACGTGGTGGGAGCCCGAAAACCTGAAGTACTGGTCGCCCGGCGGGCGGCTGAACGAGATCACCGCCTTCCTTATTCCCCTCGTCACGCACTTCGTCAACGAGGTCGTCGCCGCGAAGCCGCGTGTGGTGGGCCTTTCGACGAACGAGTCGAACATGCCCTTCGTGCTGCGCGTCGCGAGGCGGATCAAGGACCGGCTCCCCGGCGCGCTGATCGTGCTTGGCGGGCCCGGCATCGTCTGGCCGGTCGATCGCGACAAGTGGACGAACGAGGCATTCGACGCCTACCTGATCGGCGAGGGCGAGGAGCACTTCCCCGCGCTGATCGAGGCGTTGAAGGCCGGCACCGATCCGCGCGAGGTCGCCGGCGTCGAGTGGCGCGGAGACGAGCGACGCGTCATGCCCAGCGCGGATTTGATCGTGCGCGATCTCGATGCGCTGCCCGCGCCGCTCTTCGACGATTTCCCGCTGAATCTCTACCGCACGCCGAAGATCCCGCTGACGATCGGGCGCGGCTGCCCCAATCGATGCACGTTCTGCAACGACCCCAAGATCACGCCGAAGTACCGGTATTGGTCGGCCGAAAAGGTGGTCGATCAGATCGCACTTTATCAGGAGCGATACGGCGCGCACGAGTTCCAGTTCAACGATCTCATCCTCAACGCGCACATCAAGAACGTCCGCCGCTTCGCCGAACTCGTGATCGAACGCGGCCTGCGTATCGCGTACTCCAGTCAGGCGATCGCGAAGAAGAATCTCGACGCCCCGACGCTCGATCTGCTCGCGCGGTCGGGCTGCACGAGCCTGGTTTTCGGCATCGAGAGCTTTTCCGACACCGTGCTGGCCGCGATGAAAAAAGGCTACACGGCCGAGGAGGCGCGCGGTGTGTTGGAGCGCTGCAAGGCCGCGGGAATTCAGGTCATCGTCAACCTGATCGTCGGCTTCCCCGGCGAGACCGATTTGGAACTCGAAGAGACGATGGAGTTCCTGCGCCGCCACCGCGATCTCATCGACGGGATCTCGGCGCTGTCCACCTGCATCGTCACCGCGCAGTCCGATCTGGAGCGACACCCGGAAAAGTACGGCATCGTCCTGCCCAAGCCCGAGCACTGGTGCCAGTGGTACACGGCGGACGGCAAGAACACTTACGAGATCCGCGCCGAACGCCTCGCGCGTCTGACCGCATTGACCGAGGAACTCGGTCTCTCGCGCAACATGACGAACCGCTACCTCGAGGTTGTCGAGGCGGCGGGGGCGTGATTCCCGCAGCCGTCGCGGCTCAAGTTCCTCCGCCCATCCGCCGATGAAACGGTCGGATGCAACACCTCCGACGCACCCGTCTATACCTCGTTCGGCACGGCGCGACGCCGTACAACGCGGCGCACAGGATCGCCGGTTCGACCGACGTGGAGCTGGGCGACGAGGGCCGCGCCGATCTCGCACGACTTCGAGATGCGCTCGCGGATGTCACGCTCGACGCTGTTGTCGCCAGCCCGCAGAGGCGTGCGGCGGAGACGGCCCGGATCATCGCGGGCGGTCGCGGCCTGCCGGTCGTGTGGTCGCCGGACCTGCGCGAGCGCGACTTCGGGCGATGGGAAGGGCGCACCTTTCAGGACATCATCGACGAGCAGCCCGACGGCGGCGCGTCGATCATGCGCGGTCCCTTTGTGGCAAAATTCGACGTGGCCGAGGCGGACGACGTGTTCGTGCCACGGGTGCGTCGCGCGGTGTTCGACGGCGTGATCGAGCGCTTTCGGCACCGCGACGTGCTCGTCGTCAGTCACGCGGGCGTGCTGATGATGGCCGTGGCGATCCTGCTCGGCCTCGATCCCGCCACCGACTTCGCCACGTTTCGCATCGACAACGCCGCCGTGACGCGGATCGATTGGTACGACGGCGTGCCGCACGTGGGATACCTGAACCGGCTTGTGAGCGCGTCGGGCGGCGTGCTATGACATGACCTTGCCTGCGGGCCGGGATTCTTCCCCGTGCGCGCGGCGATGAACGCGAGTGGAGAATGGATCGAACGGTCATTGACAGCATCCGCAAGTACGCGGTGAAACTGCGCAAGGACCCGGGCCAGAAGGTGCACGCGCCGCTGGCCGAGGGGTATCGTCGCGTCGGTCTCACGAACGATGCGATGGACACCGCGTCGCGCGGGCTTGAGCTCTTCCCCAGCTACCTGCTGTGCCGCGAGGTGCTGGGTCGCCTACTCATGCGCATGGGTCGTCTCGCCGACGCGCGCGAGCAGCTCGAAAAAGTCCACGCGATCGTCAAGGACAACACCGAGCTCAACCGCGTGCTCGGCAAGCTCTACCTGCAACTCGAGGACGAGGAGCACGCGAAGCCCCTGCTCGAATCGGTGCTGGCGAAAGACCCCTTCGACTTCGAGATCCGCAACCTGCTCACGTCGGAACACAAGCGACGTCTCGCCGACGAGGCCGCGCAGGTCTACGAAAAGGCCGTTCAAGAGGGCGATCAGGACACGATCGATTTATTCAACGCCAAGCCGAAGACGCGGCGCACGATCGACATCGACCAGATCCTCGCCGAGGACGTGGGGCCGGTCGCGCCGGTGGAAAAGCGCGTGCGCGCGACCGATCACATGCTCGATGGGCTGGAGAACGTGGAGAATTCGATCGAGGCCGAGGCCGACAAGATCATGGCCACGCTCGACGAGCACGACTCCCGCGAAGGCGACGACATTTACACGGCTTTTCGGCGGGAGCATCGCGACGCGTACGAGGGCAAGGAAAAGGACCTTCATGCCGCGGCCGTCGCCGCGCAGATCCACATGGAGGTCTCGCTGATCGAGGAGGCGCTGCACCTCGTGCGCAAACTGCGCAAAGACGAGCACGCGGACGTGGAACTCGGTGAGCTCGAAGGCCGTCTCGACGAGGCGCTCCAGATCAAGGAAACCGAACTCGACCGCGTCGAGTCCGTTGACTGGGAACTCCCGGACTGAAGCGCGACCCCATCGGCTCCGCTTTCCAACCACGCTCCAACGAACGAGGACGCCGGTCGGCGCTTGCCCGAAATATTTTTGTTTTCCTCCAGGTAAATTCATGGTAACATACAATTCAAGGATTTCGCTGACGGTTATCATCGCCGGTTGGTGAACCTGCTTCGACGGAGGTGGAGAGGTGTTCGGATCTCCCCGAATCGCGGTATGGCGAACGGCGTTGATCGGTTTCGCTCTCATGGCGGCGATGTGCGCCTGCGCCGAGGAACCCGGCGAAGCCACCGACGAGGATGAGAACGATGCGGCGGATGACGACGCAAACGTGGCCGATGACGATGCTTTGGATGACGACGGGGACGACGACGGGGACGACACATCGGAAGATGACGACGATAACGTCGGCGACGACGATCAAACGGACGACGATTCGGGCGACGATGACGTTCAGGGCTCCTTCGCGCGCGCCGCGACGGTCGCCGTCGATCTGGACGAAGCGCCGGACTACGGGCCGACTCCCATTGATACGTACAATGGGGCTTCGGTAAGCAGGATTTTGGATCCTCAGCCGCGCGTAACGGACAACGCGCTGGCCATCGACGACGAAGGCACCGTCTACATCGCCGTGACGACTTTCGGCGAGGCCCGGATTTATCGCCGGAACCAAACAGGATGGCAACGAGAGACGATCGGGGATAAAGCGCTTCTTTCCTATGTCGAAATGGATGAAGACGAAAAACCAATGGTGATCTACTCTGGAGAAGACAATTACGAGAGCGACGACCTTCGATACTCCGTTGGGTTTCCGCCGTCCGTGCCACAAACTTTATTTAGCCCCGGGCCATTCGACGGATTCCTTCCTCAGGCAAGAGCAGATCGCGCGGGCGTTGTGCATGTGGCTTTCGGTGAAACCATGCGATTTTGGCAAAGGCAACTAAAAATATATTATGCAAAAAGCGTCGGAAATGCACTTCAAATCGAGGCGGTATACACAATGCAATTTCCGGAACCGTGGGGACTTTTGGCAGCGCAAGCTGGGCCTTGGTTGGCGATCGATGCCGATGATCGTGTCGTAATTGGTTCTTGTATCACAACTTGGGATGAATACTCATCTTATGGTTACTATTGCGGTCTTTGGCATCCCGATGATGGCTCGACGGAAACATTCGGTCCATTTGCTGATCCCTTTCCGGGGCCTTTGGTATTTGAGGAAAACGACGAATTGATTTCCGTCCCGATCATCACCGATTATGACCAAGCGTTCAATTATCGACGTCGCTCCGGCAATCAGTGGATACTCGACTCTTGTTGGCCGGGAACCGTCTGTCCCGACCAGGAGCCGGGCCATGGAAGCATCGTTGCCGACACGGAGGCAAACGATCGCGTCGGGGTCGTCACGACGATCGACACGGATATCCTGTGGTATCTCTCGGTTGGGGCCGCGGGTAATCGATCTTGGCGTTTGCAGGGACCGCGGGTCGGATTTTGGGCGGCCTTGGAGCACGACAGCGAGGGGCGGCCCCATGTCGCATTCACAACGGGCGGTCGCCTTCGGCACGGCGTACTGGATGAAGCCGCTGACGCTTGGTCGTTCGAGACCGTGGATCAAGGAACCAATATCCAATTTGCCGATGGCGGATTCAACGTCGACGGTGAACTTGATATTTGCATCGAATCCAATGATGAAGAAGTTATCTATCTCAGTACGGAAAATGGTGATGTCGCCCAAGAACTTGTCCACTCGAGATTTCACGATGTCGAGCCGGTTCAGACGGACGGATGCGCCGCAGCCCGCGAAGCGAACGGAATTCCGTGGGTGTTCTTCACTTATCAAAATGCTGACTGGTATCATCTCATGGCCGGTTCAAGAGACGCGGGTTCATGGAGTGCGGTCACGTTGGCGCAGGACGATTACGCGCATCCGCCCAAGCCCATCGCAATAACAGGTCGGACTGGAACTGTTCATGCGGTCTGGACGCCTAACGAAAACCCCGGTATCTACTACGTGCGTTCAAATGGTGATGGGACTTTGGCAACGGAATTGGTCGATTACAGTAGCGAATATCGAGCTCATACTATACATGAAAGCGACGACGGAAATATATACATTGCTGTACGTGGACTCGATTTGTCTCAAGAGAGGTTTTTGCTTCGACGCGATGGTGCTGGAAATTGGGCAACGATTTTTACGCCGGAGTCCTTGCAGGTGTCGTCGATATTCGTAGATGATGGAGGTTTGATTCACTTACTTGCCGATGGTTCCGGACGTGATGATTGCCAATGGTTGACTGGCAACGGTGATGGAATCTGGAATGCCGTTGTATTGGAGGAAGACGACTGCATCGGCAAATTGTGGAAAGATGACGGGGGAGTCGTCCGAGCGGTCTATGTCCGACGAAACTGGAATAGTTCGTCATCTCCCGGCGTCCTCGTGGAGGGGTATTTGGACGGAAGCGCCTGGGTCTCTCGAGAAGTGTCCGGCTACGGTGTGGATGCGAAACTGCTGGATGCGCGAATGGCCGACGAGGATACGATCGACGCCGTGTTTTTCATGGCGCGACAAGTCAACAATACCGACCCCACCCTGTACCGGGCGACCCTTCCGCTGGAGTGAGTTTCGCCCCGCCCCCGGGCG
>CAZPJD010000211.1:0-10386 GCA_964586775.1 uncultured bacterium
GTTGTCGATCTGGTAGGGATCGCCGGTGATGACGATCTTGCTGCCCTCGCCGATGCGCGTGATGACGGTCTTCATCTCGTGGGGCGTCAAGTTCCGCGCCGCACTCAATAGCGTTTTCGGATGCGCCGTCCTGGTTCCCGACGTCGCCCGCGTCGTCCGCGTCGTCGTGCGCCGCCCCGAACACCGGACTATTGCCCATGGATTTCACCGCGCAGCCGGGAAGGTTCGATGACGCAATCATCGGGCGTCGGCGTGGCGGGGGAAAGTGCGTCGCGAACCCGTGCTCCGTCATCCGGTGCCGGACCTCAGATCGTGTAGTCGCGCTCATTCGACTTGTCGGCCTTGGCGGTGCGTTTGGAGCACAGCAGCGTGGAGAGGCCGACGGACTCGCGCCGGAAGGTGTAGACGAGGTCGTGTTCGTACGCGAGGCGCGTGAGCGGCTCGATCTGTTCCAGGTTGTTGAAGTGGAACACGTAGCGCTCGCCCCGGTCGATGGAACCGAGGAAATCGGGGTCGGCCTCGAACTCGACCACCGCATTCTCGCGACGCAGGTCGAGCGTGTTGGGTTCGGGCCACGACGTGATCGCCGACGAGAGGCGGATCACGCGGCGCGCCTTGCCCAGATGGCCGTTGGAGCGGTCGCGCACGATGCCGCCGCCGGCCACGCGCTCGCCGTCGATGAGCACGAAGCGGCCCACGCGCATATTTTCGTCGAAGGCGTCCGCGGCGATGGGCGACTTGAGCCGCAGGCGCACGCGCCCCGATTCGGTGATCGAGAGGCGCGACGCGTCGTGCTCGAGCACCTCGAGCGTGGACGAGTCGATTCGCTCCTCGATGGCGATCGCCTCGGCCTCGACCTCGACGGTCGCGAGACGCAGCCGGTATTTTCGGCCGCGCTCGAAGTCGTCGCGCCCGAGCCAAAACAGGCTCGCGGTCAGCTCGTTGGCGGTGATCGGCGCGCTGTCGGCGTGGGCGACGATGTGCCCGCGCTCGGCGAAGAGCTCGTCGGTGAGCGTCACGCCGATGCTCTGGCCGGCCTTGGCGCTCTGCACGTTTTCTCGGCCCCACATCTCGATCGACTTGATGCGCGTGCTCTTGCCCGTGGGCGCGATGGTCACGCGGTCGCCGACATGCGCGCGGCCCGATTCGACGCGGCCCACGTAAATGCGCTTGTTGTCCCACTTGTAGATGTCCTGGATCGGGAAGCGCAGGGGCAGTTCCTCGTTGCCGGCGGCGGGGGCGAACTCGTCGAGGGCCTCGACGATCGTCGGCCCCGCGAACCACGGCGCGCGCGCCGAACGCTGGACCACGTTGTCGCCATCGCGCGCGCTGATGGGCACGATGAACGACGCGGCGAGCCCCAGCCCGTGCAGGAAGCGCGTGATGTCGGCGGAGACGTCGTTAAAGACCTTTTGCGACCAGTCCACCAGATCGAGCTTGTTGATGACGACGAGGATCTGCCGGATGCCCAGCAGCGAGAGCACGTAGGCGTGTCGGCGCGTCTGCTCGCGCACGCCCTCGGCGGCGTCGACCAGCAGCACCGCGGCGTCGGCCGCCGACGAGCCGGTGATCATGTTCTTCAAAAATTCCTTGTGCCCCGGCGCGTCGATGATGACGTAGGGGCGCTGCTCGGTCTTGAAAAAGCTCTGCGCCGTTTCGATCGTGATGTTCTGCTCGCGCTCTTCTTCCAGCGCGTCCATGAGATAGGCGAATTCGAACTCGCGACCCTGGCGGCGGCAGGTCTCGACGATCTCGTCGTAGCGCTGGCGGGGAAGCGAGCCGGTGTCGAAAAAGAGCCGGCCGATCAGCGTCGACTTGCCGTGATCGACGTGGCCGACGATGACGATGGCCAGGGCGTTGTGCGCGTCCATGGCGGCATTTCTCCCGGTTTCCTTGAGGGCCGTGGCGTTCACATGTACCCCATGGAACGAAGTTTCTGCATCATGTAAGCCTTTTCGTGGTCCTGGGCGCGGCCGGCGCGCTCGGGATCCTTCGTCACCTTCAATTCCTCGATAATCTCGTCGATGGTCGCCGCGTCCGACTTCGTCGGGAAGTTGCAGGGCATGCAGCCCAGGCTGCGGAAGCGCCGACCCTCGCGCGCGAAATAGAGCCCGCACACGGGGATGTCCTCGCGGCGGATATATTCCCAGATGTTCAGCTCGGTCCAGTGCAGCAGCGGGTGGATGCGCACGTGCGTGTCTTCGCCGAACGCGGTGTTGAACTGGTCCCACAGCTCCGGCGGCTGATCCTTGAAGTTCCACTCGTTGTTGCGGTCGCGAGGCGAGAAAAACCGCTCTTTGGCGCGCGAGCCCTCTTCATCGCGGCGGATGCCCAGGATCACACCCTTGAAACCGCCCTGCTCCAGCAACTGGTTGAGCCCTACGGTCTTGCGGGCTGTGCAGCACTCGAATCGTCCCTTGTCGGGCGTGATGCCCTGCACGTTGGCGTCGTGGTTGATGCCCACACGCAGGTCGAGCGCCCACTCGCGCGCGAGCCGGTCGCGGAACTCGATCATCTCCGGGAATTTGTACGTGGTGTCGATGTGCAGCAGCGGAAACGGCACGCGGCCGAAGAACGCCTTGCGCACCATCCACAGCAGCGCGGTCGAGTCCTTGCCGATCGACCAGAGCATCGCGATGTCCTTGAAGTGGCGGAACGCCTCCCGAAGGATGTAGATGCTTTGGCTTTCCAGACGGTCCAGATGGTCCATCGTTCACCTCACGGCGCGTGCGTCGCCGCCGTCGCGACGTGCAGCCCGCACTCCTTGTTTTCGGGGGTCTCCCACCACCAGCGTCCCGCCCGTTCGTCTTCGCCCGGCGCCACCGCCCGCGTGCACGGCGCGCACCCGATCGAGGGGAAACCCCGATCGTGAAGCGCATTGTACGGCAGGCCGCGTTCGCGGATGTGCGCCCACACCATCGCCGACGTCCACTCGGCCAGCGGATTGAGCTTGAGCACGCCCGGGCGCTCGGCGTCGTCCTCGACCGGATTCAGTCCGAATCTCGTGACGCTCTGCTCCTGCCGGCGGCCCGTGATCCACGCGCGCAGCCCGGCGAGCGCCCGTCCGAGTGGTTCGACCTTGCGGATGCCGCAGCACTCGTGGCGATTGTCGATCGATTGGCGAAACGAGTAGAGCCCCTTGGCGCGCTCGAGCCGCTCGACGGCCTCGCGCTCGGGGGCGTACCATTCGACACGTACGCCGAAAAAATCGGCCGCGCGCTGGGCGACCTCGTAGGTCTCTTCGTGAAGGCGGCCGGTGTCGATCGCAAACACGCGCAGCGACGGGGCGACCTCGCGCATCAGGTCGAGCAGCACGATGTCCTCTGGGCCGAAGCTGCACGCGAGGGCGCAATCCGCGCCGAAATCGGCCTCGGCGCGCGCGACGATCTCCCGGGAGTCCCGAAGCCCCCGATAACCGTCCCGAATCTCTATGGCCGTCCGCGTATTCAGCTCAAAATCCAATGCGACTCCCACTCGCGGGTCGCTCGATCAGATCGAAAAATTCATCGTGTACCGGCTCTTCAGATAGTCCGCCTTGTCCACCAGATCCTGAATCGTCCACGCATCGAACACCGCCGCCAGCGCCGTCCGGCTCTGCGTCCACAGCTCGTCGAGTACCAGATCCGACGCCCCCCGTTCGCGCGACGAGCCGTTTTCACCGGGAACGAACGCGCCTACCTCGCCCTCGAAAAACGAGATGATGTCGCCGACCTTGATGTGCGTCGGTCGCCGGGCGAGCAGGTAGCCGCCCTCGGCTCCGCGCCGCGAATCGACGAACCCGCCCTGACGAAGCTGACGCAGGATCGCTTCGAGAAAGCGAATCGGGATGTTCTGCTTGTCCGCGATCTGGTGGATTTTCACCGGCTCGTCCGAGTTCGTCCGCGCGAGCTCGAAAACGGCCTTGATCCCGTAAAAGCACTTCTGGGACACGAGATTCGACATTTCAATCCCGACTTATCCGATCAACATAGTCGTCGTTATAAAGTCGGGGACCCAAGGCTGTCAAGCGGGAAACGCCCCGCCGACTGTAAGCAGGATCATACGCCGATGATCCGCCGCGTCAATTCCGCCCGATTTCGCGGGCCGAACGTCCGGTGAAGCCCCTCTCCCGCCGAAGCGGGAGAGGGCTCGTGTGCGGGTTCAGAACGCCCCGGCAAACGCGAGCTTGGACGTGCCGCTCGTGCCCTCGACGATTTCCTGAACCTCGGAAGCGTCGAAGTGCTCCGAGCGTCCGTCCGTCTGACGCACAACCGCGCCGTCTTCCGCCAAATATGCGGCCAGCCGGCTCGTCACGGCGTGATCCTCGACCAAGCGCGCGTCGAGACGGCCATTCTCGGTTTCGCGCACGATGAGCGTGCGGGTGACGCCCTTCGCATCGGTGGAGACGATGTCCACGTCGAGCGCCGCGCCGGGGCGCATGGTCATCGCCACGTGCGTATCGCCGAAGGTCGCTTCCTTCGTGACGGGCTCGCCGTTCAACGAAATCGGGTTGTTGCCTCCGTAGAACTGGATGACGTTGAGGATGATCCAGTCGATCAGCAGCGTCACGCCATAGACGGGAATGATGATGAACACGAGCAGGACGAAGCTGCCGAGCCATTTGTTGAGGCCCTGGTTCCACTTGAGCAGCTTGTTCGTCAGCGCGAAGTCGCCGACGCACGATGCGTTCGAGAGCGCGAATACGGACAGAACGAGAACAAGCGCCAATAACCTTTTGTGCCGAAGCATTTGCGAACCCCCAGAATTAGGTTGGAAATGGCACGCTGCACCGGACGGCGTTGACTGTCAAGAAATCGGGGGATGCACACCGGCGGTTGGCGGGGACTCGAAACAAACGGCGCCGGGGAAACCCCGACGCCGTCCTCGAGATCTGTGTGTTTGCGTCAGTCGGTCGGATCGACGTGCGTGAAGGTGCCGCCGAGCAGGTCCGTCAACCACGCCGCCACCGTGGTGTCATCCACCGTGTTGTCAAAGAAGCGGTCGTCGTACATGACGACGGTGTGGTCCTCGCCGGTCTTGAAGTAGGTGCCCCAGCGGCCCGTGGGCTCCATGGTGTTGTCGCGCAGGTCCTTGAGCGCCGCCTCGAACGCCGGACCGGGCACCAGCTCGGTGCCAGTGCAGTCGTCCTGGCCCGAGCCGAAGAAGTCGCGAATCGTCTCGTCCTGCAACTCGGAGTAGAGGCCGAAGACCGCGTCGGGGTAGGTCTCGGCATAGTAGACCGCAAAGTCGGAGTAACCGTCACCGTCGGGGCCGATGCAATCCGGGCACACCTCGTCCACCAAGTCCTCGCCGCCGAACTGGAAGGTGAGCAGAAGCTGATAGCACGGCGAGAGGACCGCGTCGTCCGCGGGCAGCGGGGCGGAATCGTCGAACAGATCCACCACGGTGGGCGCGAAGGCGTCAGCCACGGTCTTGTAGTTGAACATCGTGCCGAATCCGCCGGCGCTCTCGCCCGCGAGCAGCACGTTCGCGGCGGTCCCGAAGCGGTTCACCGCCTCGTCCGCGACGAGCTTCATGTTCGCGTAGCCAACGTAGGCCTGCGTGCCTTCGACGCCGGAGACGGCGCCCTCGGGTTCGCTGCCCGCGAAGACGTCACCCGTGCAGTATGGGACGTAGACCACGTTCCAATCCTGGACGGGATTGGTTTCGTTCGTGTTGTTCAGGATGCCCGCGTTCATCGACCCGGACTTCGCCGCCGCGTCGTTGATGTCGAAATGCGACGGGTTGTCTTCGCACGTGCTGGGGCTGTAGCACGCGCCGCCGCCCTGCAGCAGGATCAGCAGCTTGTCCGATCCCGCCGACTCGCGAACCATGACGCCCGTGTCCGTGCCATCGCGGCAAATCGCGCCATCGATGGGCACCCACTCCCAGCCGCCCTCGAAGGTCGGCTCCGTGTCGTCGTCCGCCACATCGTCGTCCGTCGCGTCGTCGTCCGTCGCGTCATCGTCGGACGCATCGTCGTCCGTCGCCGCATCGTCATCGTCATCGTCATCATCATCCCCGCCGCAGCCGATCGTCGCCACGGCCAGTGCGGCCAGCATCGCCGCGATCATCCACGTCCACCTCAAACGCATCGTCTTCTCCTTTCGATTCGGTTCCAAAAACGGACCGCGACGACGGCATGACTTCGCCGCGTCACGGAAACGATTCTCTCGCGTCGCGCGCATCATATCGCCGGACGCGGCTCGTGGCCACGGGTGAAAAAAAGAACCGTCGGTGAAAATTATGCTCATGGCACATACTCTTCTCCCCGAAAACCACCTCTGTATCCCGTGCGCATGACGTGCGCGGGCGTGGGGCTCGGAAACCCGGGGGGCTGCGATGACCAAGAGCATGGGAATTCAGGCACGGATTACGACAACGCTCGTCGCCGTCGGCATGCTGGCGCTACTGGCCCTGGCGTTCGTCAACGACCGACTGATGAAGTCGTCGCTGATGGCGGAAACGACGGCGAAACTGACCGCCATCCAGACGATCAAGGCGAATCAGGTCGCAAACTTTTTCGATGCGGCGGCGACCGATATGGAAGTCCTGGCCGACAATCGCGAATTCCGCGAACTTCTTTCGGAATTGGTCGCATACCGGGAGCAGGGCGGAAAAAAAGCCGGCGGAGCAATCGACACGACCACTCCAGAGTACGAGAAGATCGTCCAGGCGCTCGGCGGACACGCCGCCGAGGCGAAGAAGATCAAAGGGTACTACGACGTATTCATCATCGACACCGCCCAGGGTCACGTCCTCTACACGGTGGCCCGGGAGGGCGACCTGGGACAGGACGTCGTCGCAGGCTCCCTGCGCGACAGCGGACTCGGCCGCCTTTATCGCAAGGTGGCGGAATCGGGCAAGGTGCGTTTCGAGGACTACTCTCCGTATGCACCGAGCAACAACATCCCCGCCGCGTTTGCCGGCGCTCCGATCCGCGACGATCAGAATCGGCTGATCGGGGTTGCGGTGGTGCAATTGTCCACCGAAAAAATCGACGCGATCATGCAGGAACGCAGCGGAATGGGGGAAACCGGCGAGACATACGCGGTGGGCGCCGACTTCCTGATGCGATCGGAATCGCGATTCGAGAAGGGAACGCTGCTCAAGCGGGAAGTCAAGACCGCGTCGGTGGAGGCGGCTTTCGGCGGCAAGTCGGACTGCGTGGAGATGAAAGATTATCGGGGCGTGCCCGTGTTGAGTTGCGCGTCGAAAATGGCGAACAACGATCTCCAGTGGGTCATCGTCTCGGAAATCGACCGCGCGGAAACCTTTGCCCCCGTTTCCAGCAGTCGACGCAGCGCGCTGTTCCTGCTCGCGGCGATTTTCGCGGCGCTCCTGGCGGTGGGAGTGTTCGTGGGTCGCTCCATCACGCGTCCGATCACATCGATCGTTTCGGCCATTCCCCGAATCGCTTCGGGAGACCTGACGGTGCGCCTTTCGGTGGAAAGGAATGACGAAACGGGCGTGCTCGCCACGCATTTCAACGAATTCCTGGAGAAGCTGCGCAATTCCATCGGCGGGATCGCCCAGGAAGCCGGCGATCTGACGTCGACCGCGGGAGCCCTGTCGGCGGTGGCGACGCAGCTCGCGGGCGGGGCCGAGGAAACCAACAGCCAGACGACGACCGTGGCGGGAGCCACGGAGCAGATCACCGCGAACATGAAAACCGTCGGCGGCGCCGCCGACTCCATGGTGCGCGACGTGCACGCGATCGTCTCCGCGTCGGAGGAAATGTCGCAGGGCGTGAACACGGTGGCATCGGCGATCGAGGAGATGAACGCGACGCTCGTCGAGGTGTCGCAGAACACGAGCCGCGCCGCGGGGATCGCGACCGAGGCGACGCGCACCGCGGACGAGACGAGCGGCATCATCCATTATCTGGAAAAAGCCGCGCGGGAGATCGGGCAGGTGATCGACGTGATCAACGACATCGCCGACCAGACGAATCTGCTGGCGCTGAACGCCACGATCGAGGCGGCGAGCGCGGGCGATGCGGGCAAGGGATTCGCGGTGGTCGCCAACGAAGTGAAGGAACTCGCGAAGCAGACCGCCGGCGCGACCGAGGACATCAAGGCGAAGATTCAGGAGATCCAGTCGAAGACCGGCGCGGCGGTCGGCGCGGTCGAGCGCATCGGCAAGGTCGTCGGCGAGATCGGCGCGATCACGGTGACCATCGCATCGGCAATCGAGGAACAGACGGCGACAACCCGCGAGATCGCGCGCAGCGTCGCGGGCGCTGCCCAGGGGGCGACGGAGGTTTCGACCAGCGTCACGCGACTCAACGACGAGATCGAACGAAACGTGGTGCGCGGAGTTCGAGAGGCCGAAACCGGCATTGTCGACATCTCGCGCAGCATCCAGAACGTGTCGGTGGCGTCGCGGGACACGTCCGCCGGCGCGTCGCGAACGAGCGACGAGGCGCAGCGCGTCGCCGACCTCGCGCACAGGCTCCAGTCGGTCGTGTCCCAGTTCCGCGTGTAACGAACCGACTCTACGCACTCGATCCTCGCGCGCGCGGCATCCCATGTCGCGCGCGTGAGGTTTTACGCGCGTAGTCAAGCGCCTTCGGGGTCAGTCGTTCTGCTCGATCCATTCGAGGATCGTGGGGAACACGTCCGTCGGCGCGGTGCGTCCCACGACGATGTCCCCGTGGCCGTAATCCGCCAGATCCCCGTTCGCTTTCGAAAACAATCGGTATCTTTTTTTCTCGCTCGACACGCGATCGACCACCTCGCGGTTTGCGTCGATTGGGCAGTAGGTGTCGACGGGCCCGCCGAGGCAATAGATCGGTGTCGTGATCTTGTGCAGTTCTTTCTCCCACCGGTTTGCCGACCGCGTCCCGGCGAACTCTCCTTCGCCCACCCACTTCGCATATTGCGCAAGCAGCGTGGTCGGCAGGTCCTCCAGCACGCTCGCCGCCGCGAGCGCGAGGGTGTTCGGGTCCATGTTGTCGGGGTTCACCTCGTCGCGTCCCGCCGCGCGCGGATACAGCCGCACGATCGGCGCCTGCACGGTCATGATGAACCGAGCGGGGATTTTTTTGAGGAGTTTCAATACGGGCACGAAGGGCAGCGCGGCGCGGAATTTTCCCATCGCGCCAAAAAAGCACGGTCCGGCGATCGCCGTGAAGCTGCGGAGGCGCTTCGCGTCGTCGTGCTCGGCGAGGGCGTAGCCGATCATCGCTCCCATGGAATGCCCGACGTAGTGCACCTCGTCGCGACCGGTCAATTCGCGAATCTTCGCCATCACGACCGGCAGATCCGTGTCGACGAAATCCTCGAAGACGATCTCGTGGCGACGGGGGTTCGCGCGGTCCTTCATGTGGCTTTGCCCGCAGCCGCGCAGCGCGGGCAGGAAACAGTCGTAGCCGTGGCGCGCCAGATAATGCGCGACGGAGGTGTGGTCGTCGCAGTCGAAGTTGCGCTGGTTCGCGCCGAGTCCGTGCTGCAACAGCACCGCTATGGGCTTCGCGGGCGCGATTTTCGGTCGGACGCGCCAAAGGGCGATATTCCAGCCGTCGGGCGTCGGCACGAAGTGCACATCGTCGGGGAATCGCTCGTCGCGAAAGACGCGGACGCCGATGGTGTAGAGCGCGGCGAAAAAGGCGACCACGCCGAGCAGGAATTCGATTCCGATCGCGAACGTCGCGATCGCGATGGCGAGAAGGATGCCGAATACCATGAATAAGGTGGTGGGACTCATGACGACCTCGGGCATGAAAAAGGGGCGCCGCGCCCGCGCACGGATGTGCCCCCGAAAGCGCACGAGGTCAATGATGGGTTTTTTATACGGACGGTTCGGACGTCAGGAATCCAGCTTGAGTCCGATGAGCTTTGCGGCGACCACCGCGTCCTTCTTCGTCTTCACAAAGATACGGGCGGGTCGCCCCTCGTGAGCGTCCTTCGCCGCCTCAATCTCGCGCACGAGTTCCTCGGGCAATCCCGCGTCGCGCAGCGCCGCCACGGCCGGGGGACGCAGCGCAAGCGCCGCGTTGAATCCGCCACGATGCACAATCAGGTAAACGAGCGCCTTCTTGCGAAAAACGACGCGAAGCTGCCAGCCGTACTTCGCGCCGTAGTGCTTCCACTCGTGCGTCGCGTCGGGGCATCGCTCGCGGATGTGTGCGACCAGCGCGTCCCAATGCGACTTCGCCGCGCCGAGGACCTGTGCCAGATCGGCGTCGTCCGGCACGCGGGATTTGTCGCCGAGGATCGGTTCGATCATGTTCGCCCGCGATGATGCCCGATCAGAATCGGTGGCACAACTTGCACTGGTCGTTGTCCTGCCAGGGTTTGCCGTGCCGGGTCGAGTGACAGTTCAGGCAATTCCACGTCGGGGTGTGATCGTCTTCAGGCTCCGGGCCGTGGCGCGAACTCGAAAACGTCCCCATCGTGTGGCACG
>CAZPJD010000212.1:0-7743 GCA_964586775.1 uncultured bacterium
CGTTGTACCCGGTCAGGAACTTGATGTCGTCGATCGCGAGGATGTTCGACGGATCGACCATCGCGACGATCAGGGAGTTGTCGGCCCGGGAGATCGGGATGCACTTGTACTTCTCGGCGATCTCCTTGGGGACGAGCTTGATGACCTCGGGGTCGATCGTGAACTCGGACAGATTGATCGACGGGACGCCGTATTGGCGAGAGAGGATGTCGGCAAGTTCCGATTCCTCCAGATAACCCAGACGCGAGAGGTGGTAGCTGAGCCGGCCACCGGAGACCTTTTGTTCGGCAAGGGCGGTTTCGAGCTGGTCCGGGCTGATGAGATCTTCCTGGACAAGCAGTTCACCCAATTTGTCCCGGCTCGGCGAATCGTTCGAAGCGGCCATAAACCCTACCTCCGATCCCTGGGGACCCACGGATCACGCGGACATTTGACGTGACCATTGCACAGTATGAAATGGGCCCCGTTGCTGTCAAGCCGAACGGGGCCCGGAACGCGCCAATTCCAAGGAATTGCGGAGAATTTTCGGCGTCGGCGCGAATCGGGGAGGACCCGCGGCAACACGGCGCGGCGCTCACTCCTCGATCAGGCGGCGATAGAGATCCATGTAAGCGGGCGAAAGCCAGTCGCGCGGGCCGATGAAACGCTCGACGACCTTTCCGGCCTTGTCGATCAGGAAGGTCTCGGGAAATCCCGTCACGCCGTACTGGCGCGCGATCTCGTCTTTGGGATCGAGCAGCGTCGGCACATCGAGCTGGCGCTCGCGGAAGAACGACGCCACGTCCTCGCGCCCGCCGTCGTCCACGGAAACCGTGACCACGGCGAACTGGTTCGGGTCCATCTTTCGGTGAAGGCTCTGAATGTCGGGCATCTCTCGTCGGCACGGCGCGCACCACGTCGCCCAGAAGTTCAGAAAAACGACCTTGCCGCGATACGCATCGAGCGCGACCTGGCGACCTTCCATGTCGGTCAGCGTGAATCCCGCGGCCTGGGCGCGGTTGCCGGAAATCGACCCCGGCCCGCCGCAGTCGCCGCCGAAGATGAGGCCGTAGAGCACCGCCGCGAACACGACGAAGACGATGAAGAGGATCCGATTGTTGTTCGACTCGGATCTGACGTGCGTTTCGGACATCGTTACTCCCGGGAATCCTCGCCGGTCGGCGATTCGACGCCCGTTATTCTACGCGGAAACGGGGAGGTTTGCGGCCTCCCCGTGACATCTCTTTGCGAATTTTCGCCGCGACCGTTCGCCGCGTCAAGCGAAACTACTCGGGCTTGGACTCGTCCGCCGTCTCGCCATCGGTATCGGCGGGCTCGGCAGCCGGTTCGGGCTCGGTTGCGGCCGGCGCCGCGGCCGGGGCGGCCGCCTTCGGCTCGGCCTTGGCCTTCGGCGTCTTGGCGGCCTTCGTCTCGGCGGCCTCGACCGCTTCGCCCTCGCCCTTCGTCTTGCGACGACGGCGGCGCTTCTCCTTGGGCTGCGCGGCCTCCTCGGTCTTCACCAGTTCGATGAACACCATCTCGGCGGCGTCGCCGCGACGGGGCCCGAGCTTGATGATCCGCGTGTATCCGCCGGGGCGCGTTTCGTAGCGCTTCGCGAACTCGCCCAGCACGCGCTCGATGGCCTTTTTGTCGCGCAGATACGCGAGCGCCTGACGGTGGACATGCAGCTTCCTGGCCGCCACGCCCGCGTCGGATGCGCCGTCGCCGAACGAAGCGTATCGCTTGCCGAGGGTGATGAGCTTCTCGGCGTAGCGGCGCAGCTCCTTGGCCTTCGCCTCGGTCGTCTGAATCCGCTCGTGCAGGAACAGGCTGGTGGCCATGTTGCGGAACATCGCGCGGCGATGCTCGCTCGAGCGGTTGAGTTGCCGGTAGTCCTTCAGATGTCGCATGTTCGCTTCCCTATCGTCCGTCCGCCGTTCGTCCGGCGCGTGTCGTCATGCCCTCGGGCGGCGCGAGCGGCGTCAGCCGTTGGCCTCGTCGTCGTCCATGTCCGCCGGCGGTCGCCAGCTCTTCAGCTTCATGCCGAGCGACAGGCCCATCTCGGCCAGAACCTCTTTGATTTCGTTGAGGCTCTTGCGTCCGAAGTTCTTGGTCTTGAGCATCTCGGCTTCGGACTTTTGCACGAACTCGCCGATGTAGCGGATGCTCGCGTTCTTCAGGCAGTTCGCGGCGCGCACGGACAGATCGAGCTCGTCCACCCGGCGATACAGGTTTTCGTTGTGCTCGATCTCTTCGTCCTCTTCCTCGTCGTCCTCGTCGTACTCCTGCTCTTCCTCGTCGAAGTTGATGAAGACGGTGAACTGCTCCTTGAGGATCTTGGCGGCGAGGCCCAGCGCGTCCTCGGGGCCGATCGAGCCGTCGGTCCAGATTTCGAGGATCAGGCGGTCGTAGTCGGTGCGCTGACCCACGCGGGCGTTGGTCACCTGGTAGTTGCACTTCACGACCGGCGAATAAAGCGCGTCGACCAGAATCGTGCCGATGGGGATCTCGTCGTCGGGCGATTTCTGCGCCTCGGCGGGAACGTAGCCCCGGCCGAGTTTCGCCGTCAGCTCGCAGTCGATCTTGGCGTCCTTGGCGAGCGTGGCGATGTGCAGGTCTTTGTTCAGGATCTCGACCGCCGGGGGGCACACGATATCGCCCGCCGTGATGATGCCCTCGCCGTTCTTGGCGAAGCGCAGCGTCTCGATCGAATCCGTGTGCATCTTCAGGCGAACCTGCTTGAGGTTCAGCACGATGTCGGTGATGTCTTCCTTCACCCCGGGGATCGTCGAGAACTCGTGGCTGACGCCCTCGAAGCGCGCGGACGTGATCGCGCCGCCCGGAAGCGTGGACAGCAGCACGCGACGCAGGGAGTTGCCCAGCGTCTGACCGTACCCCCGTTCGAGGGGTTCGGCGAAGAAACGGCCGTAAGTCCCGCTTTGACGTTCCTTATCGGCGACAATTTTCTTCGGACGGATGAGATCTCGCCAGACTTTGTGCATGGACGTGGGCCCCTAACGGCTTGGGTGTTACTTCGAGTACAACTCGACGATGAGCTGCGCGTTGATGGTCGCGTCCAGATCCGAAGCGTTCGGCAGGCTCGACAGCGAGCCCGTGAACGCGTCCTTGTTCAGTTCGAGCCATCCGGGCACGCCCCGGCGCTCGACGGTCTGAAGGGCTTCCTGAATCCGGGTGTTGCCCCGGCTTTTTTCGCGCAGAACCACCTTTTGGCCCGGCTTCACGAGGAAGCTGGGGACGTTGACCTTGCGGCCATCGACGAGGAAGTGTCCGTGGGAGACGAACTGGCGCGCCTCGGAACGGCTGCCGGCGAATCCCAGGCGGTACACGATGTTGTCGAGACGCCGCTCGAGCAGCACGAGCAGGTTGTCGCCCGTGACGCCCTTCATCTGATCGGCCTTCTCGAAATACAGCCGGAACTGCCGCTCGAGCACGCCGTAGATGCGCCGCGCCTTCTGCTTCTCGCGAAGCTGGATGCCGTAGTCGGATTCCTTGCCGCGCCGACGCTGGCCGTGCTGACCGGGGGCGTATTTGCGCCGCTCGATCGCGCACTTTTCGGTGTAGCAGCGATCGGCCTTCAGAAAGAGCTTGGTGTCCTCGCGCCGGCAGAGACGGCACACGGAATCGGTATAACGAGCCACTGGCGAACTCCTCGATCAGACGCGCCGGCGCTTGGGCGGCCGGCAACCGTTGTGCATGATCGGCGTCACGTCTTTGATGACGTTGATTTTGAATCCCGCGGTCATGAGCGCGCGCAGCGCCGCCTCGCGGCCCGAACCCGGGCCCTTGACGAACACCGAGAGCTGCTTCACGCCGTGTTCCTGCGCCTTGCGCGCGCATTCCTCGGCCGCCACCTGCGCGGCGTAGGGCGTCGATTTGCGACTGCCCTTGAATCCCGACGATCCCGCGCTCGACCAGCAGATCGCGCCGCCGGACAGATCGGTGATCGTGACGATGGTGTTGTTGAACGTCGCCTGAATATGAGCGATCCCGCTGGGGATGTTCTTCTTGACGACCTTCGCGCCCACGCGTTTGGCTTTGGCCATTTCCTTGATCCTCGGTTATCGAAATCCGACGCGAGCGTCAGACTTTGCGTTTGCCCTTGACCGCGGCGCGCTTCGGTCCCTTGCGGGTGCGCGCGTTGGTGTGCGTCCGCTGGCCGCGAACCGGCAGGCCGCGCCGATGGCGCAGACCGCGATACGTGCCCAGATCCATGAACCGTTTGATGTTCATGGCGATGTCCTTGCGCAGGTCGCCCTCGACCTTCACGTTCTCGTCGATGAAGCTGCGGATCTTCGCCACCTCGACGTCCGTGAGCTGCCCCGCGCGCACATTCGAATCGACGCCCACGGCGGTAAGGATCCGGCTCGAAATCGCCGGCCCGATGCCGTAGATGTACGTCAGCGACACCACCACCCGTTTGTCGTTCGGGATATCCACACCGGCAATACGCGGCATGACCGTCCTCCGCCTTCCTCGTCAGCCTTGACGCTGCTTGTGCTTTTTGTTCTCGCAGATCACCCGCACCACACCCTTGCGGCGGATGATCTTGCACTTGTCGCACCGTCGTTTCACCGATGCCTGCACTTTCATGACTTGTCTCCGCGTGCCCGCCCCGAATTTCTCCCGGCCGGGAGAAAAGAGCGAACCCGTTAATCCATCGCGGCCAAAAGGTCAAGCCCCGCCGCGGGTTATCCGACGTTATCTCCCCTATCGACGCGCCGACAGCACCCTCGGGCCGTCCGGCGTGATCGCCACCGAATGCTCGATGTGGGCGGACAGTTTCCGATCCGCCGTCACCGCCGTCCATCCGTCGGCGAGCACCTCCACCTCGGGAGTGCCCTGGTTGATCATCGGCTCGATGGCGAACACCATTCCGGGCCGCAACCGCTCTCCCGACCCCGCCCGTCCCACGTTCGGCACCGGCGGGGGCTCATGCATCCTCCGTCCGACGCCGTGACCGACGAACTCGGTCACGACCCCGTATCCCTTCGACTCCGCCAGGCTCTGCACCGCATGGCCGATGTCGCCCAGGCGGTTGCCGTTTCGCATGCACGCGATCGCGGCGTCGAGGCACGCCTGCGTCGTCTCGATCAGCGAGAGCGCATCGGCGCCGGCGGTCCCGATCGGAATCGTGATCGCCGAGTCGCCCACCCATCCGTCGAGGACCGCCCCGAAATCGAGCGACAGAATGTCGCCCGGTTTCAGCACGCACTCGGCGCTCGGGATGCCGTGCACGATGACCTCGTTGGGACTCGCGCAAACCGTCGCCGGAAACGGCTTCCCCCCCGCCGAACTGGGGTAGTTCAAAAACGCGCTCTTCGCACCATGCTTTTCAAGGACCTTTCGGCCGATTTCGTCCATCTCGGCCGTTGTCGCGCCGGGCTTCGCCGCCTCGGACATCAACGTCAAGGCTTCGGCGACCACCTGATTCACCCGGTACATCGCCTCGATCTCGGCCGGGTTTTTCAGTCGGATGCCGACGTTCACGCTTCAGGCCCCGATCGCGTTCACGATCTGGCCCGTGATCTCCCCGATCGATCCGCCGCCGTTCACCTGGGCGAGGCTGCCCTTCGACCGGTAATAGTCGATGAGCGGCGCCGTCTGGTTGTGATACGTCACGAGCCGCTGCCGGATCGTTTCTTCTTTGTCGTCGTCCCGCACATACAGGTCGGAGCCGCCGCACTTGTCGCAGACCCCGGCCGCCCTGGGCGGGTTGAATTTCACGTGAAACATCGCCCCGCAGCCCCGGCACGTCAGGCGGCCCGACAGGCGCGCGACGAGATCCTCGTCGTCCACGTCGATCGACACGACCCGGGTGAGCGCCAGCGAGCGCTTCGCGAGCAGTCCATCGAGCGCCTCGGCCTGCGCCGTCGTGCGCGGAAACCCGTCCAGAATGAAACCGCCCTTCGCGTCCGCCTGGTCGATCCGTTCGTCGATCAGGCCGATCACCACCGAATCGGGCACCAGCGCGCCCTTGTCCATGTATCCCTTGGCTTCGAGTCCGAGCGGCGTCTGCGCTTTGAGCGCCGCGCGGAGCATGTCGCCCGTCGAGATCTGCGGAATTCCGTATTTCTCGGCGAGCACCTTCGACTGCGTGCCTTTCCCCGCGCCCGGTCCCCCGAGCAGAATGAGACGCATCCCCTACCCCCGACGACCCTTGAACTTCTTGGTTCCCAGGAAACCATCATAGTGGCGCATCAGCATGTGGCTTTCCATCTGTTGGATGGTGTCCAGGCCGACGCCCACGACAATCAGCAGCGCCGTTCCACCGAAATAGAACGGGACCTTGTAAATCGCGATCAGGACGGTCGGAAGCACGCAGATCACCGAGATGTAGAGCGCGCCGCCGAGCGTGACGCGGGTGAGGACCCGGTCGATGTAGTCCGCCGTGCGCTTGCCCGGTCGATAGCCGGGGATGTAAGCGCCCGATTTTTTGAGATTCTCCGCCACGTCGACGGGGTTGAAGGTGACCGCCGTGTAGAAGTAGCAGAAGAAGATGATGAGCGCGACGTAGAGCACCGTGTGAATGATCGTGCCCGGCGCCATCGCGTTGCCGATACTCTGCGCGATCGGATGGTCGATGAACTGGGCGAAGGTCGCCGGGAACATCAGGATCGAGCTGGCGAAGATCGGCGGGATGACGCCCGCGGTGTTGATCTTGAGCGGCAGGTGCGTGCTCGCGCCGCCGTACATGCGCCGGCCGATGACGCGCCGGGCGTGCTGGATCGGAATCTTCCGCTGCGCGCGCTCGACGTAGATGATCACGAAGATGACGAACACCATCATGATGAGGATCGGCAGCGTGAACAGCAGCGAGCGCTCGCCCGAGCCGATGTCCACGAAGAGCTGGAATATCGCGGAGGGAAGGCGCGCCACGATGCCGGCCATGATGATGAGGCTGATGCCGTTGCCGATGCCGAACTCGCTGATCTGCTCGCCGAGCCACATGATGAACGCGGTGCCCGCGGCCAGCGTGATCGCCGAGGTCAGCTTGAACGTCATGCCCGGATGAAGAACGACGCCCTGGCCGAGCATGCCCTTTTCGAGTCCCACCGAGATCATGAATCCCTGGAACAGGGCCAGCACGACGGTGCCGTAGCGCGTGTACTGCGTGATCTTGCGCCGACCGAGCTCGCCCTCTTTCGAGAGGCGCTCGAGATAGGGCACGACGACCGTGAGGAGCTGCAAAATGATCGACGCCGAGATGTAGGGCATGATGCCCAGGGCGAAGATCGAGCCCTGCTCCAGCGCGCCGCCCGAAAACATCGAGAACATGCCGAAGACCGTGCCCGCGGCGTTCTTGAAGAATTCGGCGAGCGCGGCGGCGTTGAGCCCCGGCAGCGGCACGATGCAGCCCACGCGGTACACCGCGAGCAGCAGCAACGAGAAGAACACCCGTCGCTTCAGCTCCGGGATCTTGAAAATGTTTTGAAAGGCGCCGATCACGATCAAAAGCCTCCCGGCTTCACCGCTCGATTAGGATTCGATCAGCTCGACCTGTCCGCCCGCGGCCAGGATCTTTTCCCTGGCCTTGGCCGAAAAGCCGTGCGCCTTCACCGTGAGCGCCACGGTCAGCTCGCCATCGGAGAGCACCTTCACGCCGTCCAGCGCCTTGCGGAGCACGCGGCTCTCGACGAGCAGCGCCGGGTCCACCACCTGGCCCGCGGCAAAGCGCGCCAGATCGCCGACGTTCACGGTCGCGAAGTCTTTGCGGAAGCGACCGTTGGTGAATCCCCGCTTGGG
>CAZPJD010000213.1:0-18030 GCA_964586775.1 uncultured bacterium
CGCTCGGCGTCACCACGAACCCCCCTTTCCGCACGTTGCCCCGCGCTTTCGCGCCGCGCGTCTTTCCCACGACCCGTTGCCTTATCGCGGTTGCGTTGAGCTTCGATCGCGACGACCCGCTTTCGGGAGGACTTCCGCCAAAATGACAGCGCCCATGCCGGGCGCACAAAAACAAACCCCGGAGCCCGAAGGCTCCGGGGTTTGCGGATCTACAGAGTTCAGTGCGTCAGGGCACGAACACGCAGAGGTTCTCGATCAGGTTGCTCAGGTTGCCTTCGCCGTCCGTCGCCTCGACGTCGACGCAAACGTCGTCGCCGAAGGGCACGAGGGACGAGAAGTCCACGCCGATACCCACATCGACCGGGGCGCCGCAATCGGGGGCACTGGGGGCGCCGCTGGTGAAGTCATCCCAGAAGAGGTCGCCCTGCAGGGCCGGCGTCTGGGTGCCGGTCTGCCACACGAAGATCTGTCCGCCGGACAGATCGTCATCCACGTCGCACACAGTCCACATCAGCACGCTGACGATGTCGCCGGAGCCGTCGTCGGCCGCCGGATCCGGATCCCACAGGCCGCCGCCGAGAACGGGAGCCGAGCCGGAGCCGTCATCGTCGGAGTCGTCGTCGGTGTCGTCGTCGGTGTCGTCGTCGGTGTCGTCGTCGGTGTCGTCGTCGGTGTCGTCGTCGGTGTCGTCGTCGGTGGCGTCGTCATCAAAGATGTCGTCATCCGCCGTGTCGTCGTCGTCATCGTCGTCGTCATCGCCGCTGGCGCAGGCCATGAAGGCGGTCATGCCGAACACCATGCTCAGCACGAGCGCCACCAGAAAGAACCGATTGCCGAGAAGTTTGGTCATATGTCACCCTCCCATAAAGTCCGGGTTCCAAGGGGTTATGGGACTGTGGTCGTCTCGAACTTCGATCACGGTCCCTCTTCAACGCCGTCCATATGCCACAAAATCGAAGCAAACGGAAGACCTTTTTGCGACAGGTCCTCCCGGGCGAAAAATCGGGCGGGAAACTGACCGGCGGTCGATTGTGGGGATGACGATCGCGGCCGGGCCTGCAAAACGGCTGCGTAACCGCCGTCACGCCCGCCCGGATTGCAGCATGCGGCGCAATATCTCGCGGCTGACGTACTTGAGCGTGTCGAAAACGCCCTGCCCCGTCACCGCGACGCACCCGAAGACCCCCGCCCCCTCGACATCGAGGAGGCGGCGCAGCTCGTCCTCGGCCAGCGCCCCCGCCACATCGCGTTTGTTGAACTGGACAGCGCGGGGAATGGCCTTCCAGTCGAGTCCGTAGTCGGCCAGCGTTGCGCGGATCTGCTTCCAACTGTCCAGATTGTCCTGCACGCGGTCGGGCCCGGAATCGGCCACGAAGACCATGGCGTCGATGCCCGACAGGATCATCCGCTTGGACGAATCGAAGGGGATGTGCCCGGGAAGCGTGTAGAGGTGCAGGCGCGAACGAAACCCGTGGATGCGCCCGAGAAAAAGCGGGAGAAAGTCGAAGTAGGCGGTGCGTTCGGCGTCGCGGTTCAGGCTGATGAGGTCGCCGACGTGCTGCTTCGCCGTCCGCTCGCCGATGCAGCGCAAATTGGTGGACTTGCCCGACCCTGGCGGCCCGACGTACACCACCTTGGCGTTCAGATCCCGCGTCTTGTAGTTGATGAAGGCCACACGCGCCCCGGACTTCGGCTGAGCGCGCATTGTAGGGTCCCGGGCGCGCGCTCGTAAAGGTCTTGCCGATGGGGGTTTCCCGATGAAGGTCCCGCGACTTCTGGTCACCGGATTCGACGACTTCGGCGACGTATCGCCCAACGCATCCGCCGAGGTGTTGCGACTTCTCCCCGATGTCTTCTACGGCGGCGGCTTCGACCTGCGTACGCAGGTGCTACCGACGCGTTACGACCTGGCTACGAAAAAGATGGCTTCGTTGCTGCGCCGCGTGCGCCCCGACATGGCGCTCGCGCTGGGCGTCGCGCCGTCGCCGTGCCTGCGTCTGGAGCAGATCGCGATCAATTGGATCGACGCGCCGGGCCGGCCCGACAACGCGGGGCGCGTGGCGACGGGAGTGGAGATCGCGCGCGGCGGCCCGGCGGCGCACTGGAGCGCGTTTCGCGGCGACCGCGAACTGCTCGCCAAGCTGCACGCTGCGGATCTGCCGGCCGTGCTCTCGGTGTCGGCGGGGACCTTCGTGTGCAACGCGGCCATGTATGCCGCCCTGCGCGAGCTGGCGCGGACGGAAAGCGCGATCCCGTTCGGCTTCCTGCACATCCCCCGCGCAACGGCGGACATCGCGCGTCGCCCCGAGGCCGAGCAGCGCGAGGTTGCCGGTTGGCCGCCGGTGCTCGCCGCGCGCGCGGTGCGCATCGTCGCCGAGCACTGGCGCGAGACGGCGAAACGCCCGCGCCGCCGGGGTGCATAAACGCCATTCGCCTTAATGCTTGTTCGCGCGGCGGGCGGTTCGTAAGATGGCGACAACACCCGAACTGCGAAACGCGGCGCGACGCGAAACGAAGCGCCAAAGGGGGAGGAACCGATGATCGCACTCTTGGTCGTGCTCGGCGTCGTCGCCGTCTTCGTGATCTTCGTCGTGGGTATCTACAACGGCCTCGTCACGAAGAAGAACCTGTTCAAAAACGCGTTCGCGCAGATCGACGTGCAGCTCAAGCGGCGCTACGACCTGATCCCGAATCTCGTCGAGACCGCCAAGGGCTATTTGAAGCACGAGCGCGAGACGCTCGAAGCCGTCATCGCCGCGCGCAGCGGCGCGGTCACCGCGGGGAAGGCCGCGGCCGCGAACCCCGGCGATCCGTCGGCCATGCAGGGCCTGATGCAGGCCGAAGGCGTCTTGAGCGGCGCGCTCGGCAAACTGTTCGCCCTGTCCGAGTCGTATCCCGACCTGAAGGCCAACCAGAACATGATGCAATTGACCGAAGAGCTGACCTCGACCGAGAACAAGATCGCGTTCTCGCGCCAGGCCTTCAACGACGCGGTCGCCTCGTACAATATCGCCCGCGAAAAATTCCCCGCGAACATCGTGGCGGGCATGTTCAATTTCTCGCAGGCCGACCTGCTGGAGCCGATCGAGTCGCCGCAGGAGCGCCAGGCGCCCAAGGTGTCGTTCTCGTAAATCGCCGGCGGCGATTAGGGGGGGGGATCGGAGGGTCTTGACGCGCAAGTCGGTTTGACGTACGAAGAATTCGACGTACGTTGAATATGACGTACGTCGAATTCGACGCCTGTTCGGAGGTCGCCCGTGGCGCGTCCCATCACTGGAGGAGCGGTTCCGCCCGCACGGATCGTCGGCCGCGACGATATCATCCGGCGGGTATGGGACACGCTGGAGACCCAAAGCGCGATCCTGCAAGCCGAACGGCGCATCGGCAAAACGTGTGTGGTCTTAAAAATGGCGGCCGAACCGAGCACTGGCTGGCGACCCGTCTATTTTGTCGTCGAAGGCGTCCGTTCCCCCGGCGCGTTCGCATCCCGGCTCGTTGAAGAGCTGTCCACGCTCGCTTCGATCCGGGGTTTCATCTTCGCCAATTTGAAGAATCTCTACGGCCAGGTTTTCGGGAAGCCTGTCCTGAATTTTCAGTTGCCGGAAGTTCGCGACCACTGGCAGAACCTGCTCATGACGCTCCTGCGGGATCTGCGAGACAACTCCGCCGATCGACTACTCCTCGTCTGGGACGAGTTTCCGGCGATGATCGAAAACATTGCGGTGGATCACGGTGCCACCACGGCAATGCAACTGCTCGATCTGCTGCGCGACTTCCGCCACGAGGACCCGCAAGGGCGCGTGCGGATGCTCTACACCGGATCGATCGGGCTGCACCTGGTGGTGGCGGCGCTGCGCGCCAAGGGCCACAAGAATCCGTCGCAAAACGACATGTACGCGTTTTCGCTCGGCGGTCTCGCCCGCGAAGATGCGATTCTCCACGCGCGCCTGGATCTCGAAGGACTCGTCGCCGGAAAAGATATCCGACTCGGCGATCCCATCGACGTGGTCGCGGGCGCTCTGGCGGACGAAGCCGATGGGCTGCCGTTCTACATGAGCCACGCCGCGGTGAAGCTCTGCGACGTCGAGGGCGCGATCCGTGCGGCCGACGCGCGCAACGCCGTCGACCGGTTGATTCGGGACACCAACGACGTCGCCTCGTTTCGGCACTACGCGAATCGGATCGAGCAGTACTACAACTTCCAGCCCGCCGGCGCGGTCGTTTCAACGGAAATTCTGAACACCCTGTGCCGGGACGATCGTCCGATGGTTGAGGCGGACCTCTATGATGCCGTCTCCTCGAAAACGAGTCCCGGCACGAACGCCGAATTCCGCAAGTGCCTTGAAATGCTCGTGACCGACCACTACCTGGTGATCGATGGCGACTCGCCGCGCCGCTACGCGTTCAAGTACGGTCTGATCCGCCGGTGGTGGCGCGTGAATCGGGGCTGACATGGCAACGTTTCGACTTCCGTTCTTGAGCCGATTCACGCCGGGCAATTCCGACCCGGAGCTGCTCGAGCGCGTTCTCGTCAAGCACCGCAAGCTGGCGGATCAGGTTCTGCGCGACATCGCCGACGGCGCAAAGAACCGTTCGGGGCACCATTGGCTTCTCGTCGGCCCGCGCGGCAGCGGGAAGTCGCACTTGCTGGCCGTCGTCTACAACCGCATCGTGGCGAAACCCGCGCTGCGCCGAAAACTCGCCATCGCTTACATGAAGGAGGAAGAGCGCGGCGTCTCGTCGTTCCTCGTGTGGCTCGTGCAAATCCTGCACGCCTTCGAGCGACGCGAGCCGGACGGATCGTCCCTGACGGCGAAGATTGATGCGCTCACAACCATGCCGCTCGATGTCGCGGAAACCACCGCCGAGCGGTTGGTGATCGATTACGTCGGCGGTCGCATGCTCGTCCTGCTCACCGAGAACCTCGACGACGTCTTCGGCGGCCTGGGCGTCGCGGGGCAAAAAAAGCTCCGCGATCTGATCCAGCGGACACGAAACTGGATCGTCGTCGCGACCACGCAGGAGCTCTTCGACGACGTGTCCGACGAGTCCGCGCCCTTCCACGGGTTTTTCCGCTCTCGCCACCTCGATCCCCTCACGGAAGACGAATCACTGGAGCTCGTGCGTGCGCTGGCCGCTTGGGACAAGCGTGAGCGCCTTTGCGAGGAACTCCAATCGCCCGAAGGGATCGGACGCATTCGCGCGATTCACACGTACGCCGAAGGCAATCCTCGCCTCATGGTGACCTTCTATCAGGTGATCGATCTCGATACGATCGAGGACATCGAGCGCGTTTTCCTGAACATGGTTGAGGAGCTAACGGCCTACTATCAGGAGCGCATACAGGTGCTCACGGGCTCGCAGCAGGGGATCGTCGAATACCTCTGCAAGTGCGGCGGGGCTGCCGTTCCCGTCAAGGAGATCGCTCGAAACCGCTTTCAATCCGAGCAGACGGTTTCCAAACAACTCGGCCTGCTCGCCAACAAGCGGATTGTCAGATCCGATAAGGACGGTCGGGAGTCCTTTTACGAACTCACCGAGCCGCTCTTTCGAATCTGCTTGGAAATCAAGTCGAATATCGGCAAGCCGATCGACCTCTTCGTAAATTTTCTCAGCACGTACTGCGTTTTTCAAGAGTTGGCAGTCGGGGTTTCGACATCCTCCGACGCCCGACGACGCCCCGAGACCGACGAGGCGCTCGAAAGGATTTTGCAATCCATCGCAAGCGGATCGAACCCGCAGAGCAAAGATGTCGAGCTGCTTCGCTTCTTCTTTTCTCCTCGTTTTGGCGGACATCGCATGTCCACGCGCCGGGAGATCGTCGCCGGGCTGATCGAAATCGCGAATCGTTCGACGGAGCGGTGGATGGAAGTCGCGATCAGAGCGGTGAAGGACGTCGCGCAGGACGATTCTCGCAGGAACATCCGGAAATACCCTCGCGAGATTCGGTCCACGCTGGACGCATTGGCGAAGGGGATTCTCGAGTACCCGGAGGGAGACCATGCCTGACGCGCGGGTGATGAACTTCTTCGAGCATCAGGATCGGGCGCGCAAAAAGACCGGGCGTCTGATCCTGCTGTTTGTCGTCGCGGTGCTGGGAATGGCCATCGCGGTGCACGCGGTGGCTGTGGGCGTCGTCTATTCGGTCCAAGCGGAGACCGCGTCGAAGAACGCGCGTCTGCCCTCGCTGGATGAGCTTCTGCTCGACCCCGTGATCTTCGGTTCGGTCTTCGCGGGGCTCGTGCTCCTCATTGGTCTCGCGAGCCTCGTGCGCGTGCTGCAACTTCGCGGCGGCGGTTCGTCGATCGCAGCGATGCTGGGCGGGCGCAGTATCGATCCCGCCACGCGCGACCCCAACGAGCGCCGCCTCATGAACGTGATCGAAGAGATGTCGATCGCCTCGGGCGTGCCCATGCCCGACGTTTTCGTGATGGACGACGAGGGCTCGATCAACGCCTTCGCCGCGGGCTACGCCCCCGACAACGCCGCCGTCGCCGTCACGCGCGGCACTCTCGAGCGCCTCTCGCGCGACGAGCTGCAGGGCGTGATGGCGCACGAGTTCTCGCACATCCTCAACGGCGACATGCGCATCAATATCCGGTTGATGGGCGTGCTCTTCGGCATCCTCGCGCTCACGGTGGTCGGGCGCATCCTTATTCGCGCGGGTTCGGGCGGGCGCTCGTCGCGCAGCAAGGGCACGCCCGCGCTGATGTTGGCCGGCCTCGCCCTGCTCATCATCGGATACCTCGGCGCGTTCATCGGACGCATCATCAAGGCGGCGGTCTCGCGACAGCGCGAATACCTGGCCGACGCCTCGGCGGTGCAGTTCACGCGCAACCCCGCGGGCATCGCGGGCGCGCTGAAGAAAATTGGCGGTATCACGGACGGCGCGATCATCAACGCGCCCAAGGCCGAAGAAGCGAGCCATTTTTTCTTCGGCCAGGGCATCCGCTACTCGATGATGTCGGGGCTCTTCTCCACGCACCCGCAGATCGAGGAGCGCATCGCGCGCATCGATCCTTCGTTTAACCCCGAGCGGCCCGGCGCGTTTGATGTGCCCGCCGCCGCGCAGGGCGAATCGGAACTCGTGTCGGGGCTTGCGGGCACGGCTTTCACGCTTCCGGTGGCCGAGATCGTCAACGAGGATCCGGGAACGATCGTCACGCGCGTGGGATCGCTTGACGCGGCGAGCGCGGGCGTGGGCGAGGCGATCCACCGCGCGATTCCCGAAGACCTGCGCGACGCGGCGCGGACCGGCGAGGGCGCATGCGCCGTCGTCTTCGCGCTGCTTTTCGCGTCGGAGCCATCGATGCGCGCCGAACAGATCACGCTCGCGCGGCGCTTCGACGACGCGGTCGCCGCCAACGCGGCGCGGCTGTTCGAGGTGGTGCAGGATCTCGATCCCCGCGCGCGCTTGCCGCTGGTCGAACTCGCCGCGCCGGCGCTGCGCGCTCTCGCGCCCGAGCGCGTCGCGGCGCTGGGGCCGACCGTCGAGGCGCTCGTCGCCGCCGACGGCCAGGTCACGCTCTTCGAGTGGTGCCTGCAATGGCTGATCGCGAAACGCGCGTCGCGGGGTTCGGTCCGGCCGACGCGCGTCGCATTCGAAAACGCAAAGCCCCTCATCCCCGACATGACGGCGCTGCTGACGCAGCTCGCCCGCGCGGGGAACCCCGGCGATGCCGACGCGGCGCGCGCGGCGTTCGAGGCGGGGGTGGCGCGTTTCGAGGAGCTTTCCACGCCAAAACCAAAGTACGAGCACGCCGAGCGACCCGCGTGGGACCGCGTGGGGCGCGCGCTGGACCGTCTCGCCCAGGCTTCGTTCGCAGTGCGCGGACGCTTTATCGACGCCGCCGCGCACACGGCCTTCGCCGACGAGCACGTGACGGTCAACGAGGCCGATCTGCTGCGCGTCGTCGCCTCGGCGCTGGCGTGCCCGCTTCCGCCCTTCGTGAACGCCTGACGTGTGGCACAGCCGAGGGCGGCTGTGCCACATCACTACACCGCGGTCGCCGTCAGGGAAAAATCCCGCGTTCCTTGTAGACGGTTTCGAGGTGCGTGAGCGCTTCGACGTAGGATGCCGTGCGCCAGTCGCAATCATACTCGCGCCGTCGGGCGAACACGCGCTCGTACGACGACGTGACGATCTTGTGCAGCTTGTGGTCGACCTCCTCGAGATCCCAGAACTCGAGGCGCTTGTTTTGCAGCCACTCGAAGTAGCTGACCGTCACGCCGCCCGCATTGGCCAGCACGTCGGGAATCACGGTCACCCCGCGCGACGCGAGCATGCGGTCGGCGTCGGGATCGATGGGACCGTTCGCACCCTCGATCACGATGCGTGCACGCAGCGCGTCGGCGTTCGCCGCCGTCACCTGATTCTCCATCGCCGCGGGGATGAAGATCTCGGCGTCGATCGCGAGAAAGTCGTCGTGCCCGATCGGCATGGTGCCGGGGAAGCCCTCCACGCCTCGCCGTTCGGCGACGTGCACCGCCAGCGCCTCGGGGTCGATGCCTTCGCGGCGGTAGATCGCGCCCGTGGCGTCCTCGACGCCCACCAGCGTCGCGCCGTGACCGCACAAAATGCGCGCGGCCCACGAGCCGACGTTGCCGAAACCCTGCACGAAAAACGTGGTGCGCGACAGATCGACGCCATGATCCTTGGCCCACGCCTCGAGCACGTACACCACACCCTGCCCCGTGGCCTTGTCGCGCCCGAGGCTGCCGCCCGAGCGGATCGGCTTGCCCGTCACCACGTGGATCGATCGCTGGCGTTCGTGCGGCGGCAGCGACGACAGATAGGTATCCATGATCCACGCCATGATCTGCGCGTTGGTGTTCATGTCGGGTGCGGGGATGTCGTAATCGGGGCCGATGTCGTTGCCGAGCGAAAACGCGAACCGGCGCGTGACGCGCTCGATCTCGCGCCGCGAAAAATTCGACGGCTCGAACTGGATGCCACCCTTGGCCCCGCCGAAGGGGATGTTCGCGATCGCCGACTTCCACGTCATCCACGCCGCCAGCGCGCGCACCTCGTCGATCGACACCGACGGGTGGTAACGCAGCCCGCCTTTGAAGGGGCCGAGCGCGTTGTTGTGCTGCACGCGGTAGCCCGTGAACATCTCGACGCGCCCGTCGTCCATCTTCACGGGGAAGTTCACGACGATCTCGTTGGTGGTGCATCGTAGGATCTTGCGAATGTCGGGATCGAGGCGGATCAGGTCGGCGGTGCGGTCGAATTGATCGACGACGTTCTGATAGAGGCTTCGTTTCGCGGTCATGGCACTACCCCATTCGCATTGGAATCCGAACCCTCTACCACGGCGGGCGCGGCATTTCCACCGGCGGTTACGTCGAGGGCTCCGACCTTCTCCCGACATCGCCGCGCCTCCTCGGCACGCGCGGGATCGGCCGCGATCGCGTCGATCGTTTGCTTCAGATCGAGCTCGGCCTTGCGCTCCATGCGCCGCGACACGAACGAGGCGAGCTCCGCTCCGGCGGCGTCGAGGAAACCCGAGCGTTCGCGCGCGAGTGCGAGCAGGCCCTCGAAGACGCGGTCGTCCACGGCGCGAAAGCGGATCGTCAGGTCGCGCAGCACGTCGTCGCGAACGATCGGCGGACGCCGAAGCAGATCGCCGATCTCGCGAAACGGCGCGTCGGCGTCCTCGTGATAACGCACCGCGTATTCGCGCCGGTCGATCGCACGGGCGAGGGCGAGTCGGTGCGCGGCCCACGCGATCGATTCGTCGAGGCGCGCGAGGTCGTCTTCGCTTTCTCCGCGATCCCGCGCCCAGGCGGTCACCGCGCGCGCGGCGTCCTCGCGGCCGGCGCGCATCGCCTCGTCCACCCACGTTGCGGCGTAGGCCGCAACCGTCGCCTGTTCCGCCGAGGATCCAATCCGCTCATCCGCGATCCGAATCGCGTCATCCGCACGCCCCTGACGCGCCAGCGCGCCGACCGCGAGCGGCCACAGGATCCGCGTCTCGCGCAGGTCCGCGTCGCCGGATCGTCGGTACGCGTGGACGAGGCAGGCATCCCGATCGTCGCCGCCGAGTTTCGCGCAAAGCGCGACGAGTTCGGAGGTCGGTGCGAAGGCCGGGCTCGCGCGCAGCGCCGCGACAAAGGCCAGCGCGAGGCCGCAGATGGCGGCGATCAACACGCTTCGCGCGAATGGGCCGAATAGATTCACGGCGCACCCCCGACGAGCAGCCCGCGCAATTCGAGTTCGCGCGCGAGCCCCGCGCCCAGGCACCGGCCGCCCTCGGCCGTCAGATGCACCGTGTCGAAGACGAGCGCGTCGATCGGCCCGCACGCCGCGAGGATCGGCTGCGCGTCGATGTAGGGTACGCCGCGCTGGGTCGCCACGCGCCGCATCACCGCCTTGTAATCGTCGATGTCGATACGCACGCCCTCGCCGACGAACACAGGACGCACCCCGGCCCGCGCGCATTCGTCGGCGAACTCGCCCAGGTTGCGCGCAAAATCGGCCAACGGCACGGCGGGCACGGCGGGCACGAGCGACGCGAGCGCGGGTTGCGCGCCGCGCAGGGCGAACACCCGCGCGGCGAGAAGACGGTAGAGCGTCGAACGCATGAGCACGCGCGTGACGGCGACGCGCCGCGACGACGCGGAACCGCCTTCGTGCCCGAACACGCGCACATCCTCCTCGGCGTCGCGTTCGAACGCGCCCTCGCGCGCGAGGTCGTAGATCTGACGCTGCGTGAGCGGGCCGTGACCGTAGGTGGCGTCGTTGGCCCCCGCGTAGAGCACGATCAGGTCGGGGCGAAGCGGCAGCACCTTCGCGCGTAGATTGAGCAGCATGCCGAGCGTGGTGGTGCCCTGAATGCCCGCGTTGATGACCTCGACGGGACGCGCGGCGTTCGCCTCGTTCAGCCGGTGCTCCATCACGCGCGTCCACACGTCCTCGATGTTGTCGAGGTGCATGCACGCGGTGGTCGACGAGCCCTGCACGATAACGCGCACGGTGCCCGGCGTTTTCTCGGCGCTCGGCTTGCCCGCGCGAAAGAACCCCGTTTCGATCCACCACCCCGCCGGATCGCCGTCGTTGTTGAAGAACCCCGGCGGCACCACGCGCTCGCCCGCCGGACGGCTCGCCACCCGCGCGGCGGGGTCGGGCGCGGATTCGGGCAGCAGGATCTTCATCGGCGCGAGCGCGAGATCGACCGCGGCGAGGCCCGCGATCACGGTGGCGATCATCGCGGCGTGAAACGCGCGCACGTTTCCCTGCCGCCACTGCAGGCCGCGCGCGTGGAGAATCCCCCAAGCGGCGAAGAGTGCGACGAACGCGAGACCGGCGCCGTCCCGCCGGAGCGGATTCGCCAGAAAAGCCGCCCAGCACGCCAGCGATGAGGCGGCGAGCATGGCGAATTCGTCGCGAAGGATCTCGGCCAAAGGATCTCTCCGCGCAGCCGCGGTGACGAGTGCGACCACGAGCGCCGCGACGAGCGCTTGCCCAGAGAGGGCGGTCGGCCCGGAGGCCATGGTGAAGAGGAAGACGATTCCCGCGACGGACGCGACGCAAAGAGCCCACGCCCAAGCGCCGAGGTTTCGCTTCGCGGCGAGCAGCAGATCCGCGAGTCCGACCGCCGCCGCCGCCGCCATGGCGGCGGGATCGCCCCAGAGCGCAGCGACAACATAAAGACACGCCGCTCCCACGTGCGCCGAGGTGCGCGGAAGCCGGAGCACATCCGCGAGCATGACGAGCCCCGCGTGCCAGAGCGCCGCGACCGCGATCGTCGAAATCGGCAGCGCATCGCGCAGCGCCCCCGCGACGAACCCCCGCGCGTCGGCGGGAACGAGCCACGTCGATGCCGCAAGCCCCGCCGCCCAAGTCAACGCAACGACCGCGGGCACGGCGAGCGCGCGGGGATCGAAGCGGGCGGATTCGGCGGGCGGCGACATGCGCGCAAGATGGCACAGCGCGGGGGCGGCATCAATTCGGGTCGTCGCCAAATTTCCCGCGCGACATCCGCCTTGTCCCGCGCTATGATCGGCGCGGCCATTTCACGAGGACGAATTCGTTTTGGGAGTTCGCATGTCGCGCGCGGTCTATTTCGTGGTGCTCGTCGTTTCGCTCGCGTCGCTCACGGGCGTCGCCCACGCCCTGCCCGAGCCGACGGGTCCGTGGCATTCCGAGATCACCGAGTATCCGCGCCTGTTTTTCGGCCCCGGCGACGTGGACGAGCTGCGTGACCGCGTCGATCGCGAACCCTACACGACGCTCATGAACCGGGTGCGTTCCCGGGCCGCCGGCGGCTGGAGCCCGACGGTTCCCGACACCTACGATGTGAACCGCGAAAACAGCAACGGCGACGTGGCCAAGTGCGCCGCTTTCACCGCGATCATCGACGAAAACGCCGCGATGGCCGACAAAGCCGCGGACATTCTCGAGGTGCTCGCGACGGATTTCGGCACGTGGAGCTACGAGCTGATCGACGACGACATCCACATCGCCGAGGCGATGCACGGCTACGTCGCGGCGTTCGATTTCCTCGCGGGGTCGGGTTACATCGACGGCGAGCGGCTGGACACCATCGCCGCGCGGCTCGGCACGATGGTCGCGAACCTCTACGCCGACTACTGCGATCAGCTCGCGTGGTGGGGCGAGTTTTCGCTCAGCAACCACCACATCAAGATCGACGGCGCGCTCGGCATGGCGGGCATGGTGCTCAACGAGCGCGACGACTCGCTCAAGTGGGTCAGCTTCGCGGTGACCGAGGGCATGCATCGGCTCTACGACGTCATGCTCGCGGGCGACGGCGCCTACGGCGAGGGCCCGGGTTACGGCACCTACAGCGCCTTGCAGCACCTGCCCTTTATTCTCGCCTACGACCGGCTGGTGGGCGAAACTGATTCGCTTTATGAGCGGGATTTCTGCCTGCTCGGCCCGGACTGCACTTGGAGCGAGGTCGAGGTGGAAAATCCGCTCGACAACCCGCTGCTGCACGAGATGAGCCGCTGGTATGTGAACATCCGCATGCCCGATGGCGCGTACGCCCCGGTCGATGACGCCAACATGTACGGCTACTTCAATGGTCTCGTGGCCGCGGCGTTCGGCGACGGCGTGCTTGCGTGGGAATGGCTTGAAAACGACAAATTTCCGCTCTACTCCAACTACATCAACGAACTTTCGCCGGAGTTCATCGCGTTTTTCGACGACGCCCTCGATCCCACGCCCCCCGATTACACGCACGTCGTGAATCCCGATCGCGGATACGCGGTCTTCCGCACGGGGTGGGACGCGGACGACACCTGGGCGATGATGCTCGCCGAAAACGGCGGCGCGCGGCTCGGCGGCCTCGGCCACGAACAGGGCGACAACCTCTCGGTCACGCTCTTCGCGCGCGGGCGCTACCTGCTCATCGATCCCGGCTACATCGAATGGAGCGACCGGTGGGGCGTGGCCAAGGGCAACCACCACAACGTCCCCACGGTGAACACCGAAGGCCCTCCGTCGCCCATTTGGATGATCCTCGGCGGCACCGACGCCTTCATCACCGACGCGCAGATCGACGGGGCCGTTTCGTTCGCGCGCGGCGCAAGCTCGTGGTACGGCGCGAAATTCGATCGCATGACGTTCTTCGCCGAAAACGATTTCGTCGTCGTGCTCGACCGCATGACGCACGTGCTGCCGCGCACCTTTGGCGTGCTGTGGAACGGCGTGGGCGGCGGCGACACCGGCGACCCCTACACATTGCTCGCCAACGGCGCTCGATGGGAGCCGGACGGCGCGGGCGTCGAGGTGCGCGTGGCGGGCGACAAGGGATCGCTCGTCGTGACCGACCGCGAAAACGAACACGGCTGGACATGGAGCCAGACGCAAACGCACCGCACCCTCGACGTGCGCGCGCCCTACGCGGCCAACAGTGCGGCGTTCGTCAGCGTCGGGCTGCCGTATGTGCCGAGCGTCGAAGACCCGCGCGAATACTCGCAAATCGCGGTCGATGGGGCGGCGGCGGTGCGCGTGGCGGGCGACATGGCGGTCTTCGCCCTCGCGCAGCCAAACGTCGCGACGCGTTCGTTCACCAAGGCGCAGACGGGCTCGCTCGCGCTGACGACCAACGCGCGCTTCGCGTTCATGCAGATCGCGCCGACCGCCAAGAGCGGCGGCGTTTTCATCGACGCGAAGACGGTGATGACGCTGGGCGCGCACGAGTTCGCGACCGACGGAGGGCGTGTCTTCGCCGAATGGAACGGGGCGCGCTGGACGTTCCGCTTCGGCGACGCGGGCGGCGCGCTCACCTGGAATCGCGGCGGCACCGTGACGGGCTCGGGCGGCGGCGTGAGCGCCGTCGCCACGCCGACGGGCACGCGTATCACCGCGATCGGCGCGGGGTGGATCACGATCGACACCACGCCGCGTTTTGACATCGCCGCGCCGCGCGGGCGTTAGTCTTTGAGCACGGCGCGATCGATGAGTTCGCCCGCGAACGAACGCACCTCGATCTCGACACGCGAACCCTTCACGCGAAACAGCGCCCAATTCTCGCGGGCGCTGAACGCCTTCACGAATTTCGCCCACGGCACGTTCGTCTCGCGCGCGTAATACGGCGCGCCCGCGCCGCCCGAGATGATCTGCCACGCGCCGCCGCCGTAGGACGGGTCGAGTTCGGAGCCGATCCACGTACGGTTGTAGTTGTGCTCGTCGCCGAAGATCGCCGCGACGGCCTTGCCCGTGCCGACGAACGCGCGCCAGATCTCGTCGCGCCGAGCGACCACGTAACGCCGGTCGATGCCGTCGTTCATCGCCGGGTCGCCGCCGTGGTACCACATCGAATCGCCCACGTGCCCGCCGTTGGGAAACATCGACTCCTGCGCGATGAGGAAGACATGATCGATGCGCGAATCCTTCTTCGCCTCATCGAACACGCGGACCATCCACGCGAACTGGTCGTCCATCACGTAACCTTCGAGGTTGCCGCCGTAGACTTCCGCGTGGCTCGACCACCAGTAGTTGTTGTTGAAGATGACGAAACGGCAACGCCCGCGATCGAAGGTGTACGCCGTTTCCGTGTACGGCGGCGCGCCCTCGACGCCGGCGACGGGTCCGTTGCGCGGGTTGACGAACGCGCGCGCGAAGGCGGCCTCGCTCGACTCCTCGCCGATCTTGTCGAACGAGACGACGCCGACGCCGTCCACGTCGAGGCTGTCCATCACGATCTCGTGATTGCCCATCGCCTCGTAGACCGGCACCGAGTGGCCGACCGTGCCCGACGCGCGCTGGAAGGCGGCGAGCTGCATCGCGAAGTCGGTCGTGCTGGTCGTGTAGCCATTCACCAGATCGCCCGAGTGGATGACGAACTCCGCTCCCGATTCCGCCGCCGCGGTGAAGAATCGCGTCAGCGTGCGCAGATTCGTGCCGCCGAACTGCGCCTCGCCGCCGCCCACGCCCTCGCGGCTGTCGCCGAACGACGCGAAGACCAGCTCCTTCGACGCCGGATCGTCCGTCGTGAACGCGAACTCGCGGCTCTCGAACGCGAAGTCGCCCGATTCGATCCGCACGCGATACGGCGTGCGCGTGCCCGCCTGGAGACCCGTGATCGGGATCTCGAAGTGCGTCGATTCGCCGGGGGAGGTGAAGCGTCGTCCGCCCGCGATCACCTCGCCGCGCGCGGGCAGGTCGCTGTCCCACGAGACGACCGCTGACGACGCATCGACGAGATCCACAAAAGGCCCTTCGGCGATGGTGGGCACGCGGCGACCGCTCTGGAACGCGAAGACGCGATCGAAAAACACCGCGCGCGCCGAACGCGCGTCGTACACCTCGATGCGATACGGCACAACCGCGCCGCCGCTCTTTTTCGCGCCCGCCAGATCGACCTCGGGCACCATCTGCGAGTCCAGCTTTAACTCGACCACGTGCTCCGTGCCCATGTCGGCACGCTTCTCCTTTGCCGAACGGCGATAGCGCGGGAGCGTCCAAGTTTGATCGGGCTCGAAGGTGCCGAAATACACCGTCGCGGCGGGTGCGGGGGCGGCGGTGCGAAAGCGCACGCGCGCCACGAGACCGTCCACCTCGACCTCGGGCTCGGCGACGAGGACGAGCTGCGTCTCTTCGACGGGCTTCGCTTTCTCAGGGCGAATCACCGGCTGCCCGGCCCGGCCGCGCGGGAGTTGGTCTGCGATGGCGAGCGTGGTGGCGGCGAGAAGAAGCGCGATGACGTACGAGCTGACGATACGGGACATGACCGACCCCTCGGATAAACGACGTCACTTCGCGCCGCGGGGCGATCGGCGTCAAGCCGCGCGGCGCGTTCGCGAAAACGTTGCACGAGCGTAACCCGTTCGGGGGAAACCCGGCGTGTTTACGCCCGGCGCGCGGGCGACTAGCATCAGCCGCGAGACTTGAGAGAGGCCGCGAGATGCCCGTTTACGAATACGCGCATATTTCCGGAGAGTCCGCCGAGTGCAACGGCCGATTCGAGATATTCCAAAAGATCTCGGATGAAAAGCTCACGCACTGCCCCCGCTGCGGCAAAGAGTGCCGCCGCCTCGTCAGCGCGCCCGCGATCAACACGCGCCCCGACTCAGCCGTCCTATCGCCGGACAACATCGCGAAGCACGGTTTCACGCAGTACACGCGCGAGCGCGACGGCACGTACAAAAAGACCGCCGGCAAGGGCCCCGATACGATCGTGAAGTGAGGCTAAACGCCGGTTTCGATGCGCTTCTTGAAGCGTTCGAGCATCGCCGGAAAGTTCTGCCCCACCACCATGTCGAGGATCTTTTTGGGGACGAGCGGACCCACGTCGATGTCGACGGTGTAGGTCGCGCGCGTCTTGTCGGAGCCGAGTTCCTCGAAGGTCCACCCGCCGTCGTTGCGTTTGAACCAACCCGAGTGCAGGGTCCACGTCAGGCTCTTGCCCGGCACGCCGACGAGGTCGAGCGTGTAGACGATGTCCTTGACGATATGGACGGTATACTCCGCGCGCCATCGATCCCCCGTGCGCGAGAGCACGCGCACCTTCTTCATCTCCGAGACGAAGTCGGGGTAGCGCTCGAAGTCGGCGACGACCTCGTAACACTTCTGCGCGGCGGCGTTGATGACGATATCGCGTTTCGCTCCCGGCATGTCGGTCTCCTCTCTTTCGACGATGTCTTTGGCGATCACGAACCGGACAGCATCCGGATGGGCACCGGAACGAACGTCACGATAAACAGGGCGAGGCTGAGCCAGCCCGCGGCGATGCGCGCCGCGTTGAGCGGGGCGTCGGCATCGTCCACGTCGGGGTGGTCGAGGCGAAACACATAGAGCATCAGCGTCCACACCAGCCACGGCGCGCTGACCGCCTCGACCTCGAGCCACGAGACGACCGTCATGTGCGCGAGAAACAGTGCGAGCAACATCTTGCGCGCGTGCGTCGGCGGCGTCTTCACGAAAGCCACCCAGGTGCACGCCGCGGCGTAGATCGCGCCGGACACGCCCAGCCGGGGGTCGACCAGCAGCGCGTCGCCGAAGGTGCCCCAGTAGCACAGCCCGAGAAACACGAGGCGCGAGACCGCGGCATGAGCCCGACCAAACAGCGCCTTGACGATATGCCCGCCGTCGAGCTGCCCCGCGGGCATCAGGTTGAGCGCCGTGACGAGCAGGCCGAACCATGCGGCCAGTGCGAGCGGGTGCAGATAGATGTCGGATCCCGGCGGAATCGGGCCGTGCGTCCAGAAGACGATGGCGCGAAAAAGCAGGCTGTCGCCGAGCAGAATCGCGAAGCCGTCCGCGGGCAACGCCTCGACGTGCGACATCGAAATCCCGATCACGGCAAAGGGCACGGCCAGCGCCGCGCCGGCCAGCGGACCGCCCGCGCCCATGTCGAGCAGATGCGCGCGCCGACCGATGCGCCGGGAGCGGATGATCGCGCCCATGGTCCCGAACGCGAACGGCGCGGGGATGAAAAACGGCAGCGTGAGCGCCACCCGGTGCGCAAGGCCGGCGAAGTAATGGCCGAGCTCATGCGCCAGCAGAATCGCCATGACGGCAAGCGCGGATACGAAGCTGTCGATGGCGCGCGGGTGACG
>CAZPJD010000214.1:0-3198 GCA_964586775.1 uncultured bacterium
GGGCCGGGGACACTATACTTAACTAGGGAAGCCTCGGCGATTCCCAAGTCGCGGACGGGTCACCTTCACGGACCCGCTGCAAATCATCCCCGACGCCGTGACCTTCGTGCTGCTCTTCTTCCCCGACGCCGCGAACCCCACGCCGGTGGGGTGCGAGTAGGGCGGCGATCACACGTCGAACACGTCCTTGAGGTAGCGGTTCAGGAAGACGCCCTTGGGGTCGAGCTCGGCGCGGACCTGGCGGAAGTCGTCCCAGTGCGCGTATCCCGAGGCGATCTCGCGGCCCGACAGATCGTGCATCTTGCCCCAGTGCGGGCGACCGTCGAAGGCGCGCATCTCGCGCGAGAAGAGGCGGAAGTAATCCTTGTAGGGCAGGGCGTGGTACTGGAACGCGCCGATGTACGCGGTGTCGCGGCCGTGCGCGGGGGACAGCCACGCGGCGTCGCGTCCCACGAAGCGGCACTCGGTGATGAAGCCGATGCGAAATCCCTCGCGGTCGATCAGATCGCGCAGGGCTTCGAAGCCCGCGCGGGCGGCCTCAATGGGCAGGGCGAACTCGCTCTCCCAATGCTTCACGTTCACGGGGAAGTTGAAGACCTCGTGGCTCGCGTCCACGTATTCGCGGCGCTTCGGCGTGCCCATCGTCACCATCCGCTGCACCATGCCGAGCGCGGCGGGCATCTTTGACGCAAACGACAGCCCCGTTTCGAGCGCCGAGTTGCGCAGGAACATGCGGTGCCACCATCGATGGCCCCAGCCCGCGTTGCGCTTGGGCTCGTCGGTGCGGTTCTGGCGGAAGGTGAGCGCCCACGGCGTCCCCGGCACCCACCAGAACTTGAAGTGCTGATTCTCGGCCACCAGCTCGTCGAGCCGCTCCAGCACCTCGTCCAACTTCATCAGCTCTTCGACGCAGTGCAGCCGAAAGGCGTCCTCGCATTGCAGCGTGACCTGCGTGATGACGCCGAGCGAGCCGATGCCGCAGCGCACGGCCTGGAACCAGCGGGGGTTCGATTCTTCGGTGATGTCGTGGAGGTTGCCGAGGCCATCGACGATCCGGATGTGGCGGACGAGGCCCGAAAACGTGGAGTAACGCAGCCCGGTGCCGTGCGTCGCCGTCGAGACCACGCCGCCCAGAGACTGTTCGTTGATCGAACCCAGGTTCGGCAGGGCAAGGCCGATGCGCGCGAGCGCCGCGTTGAAATGCCGGAGCGTCATTCCCGCATAACCGCCGACGAGCCGGTTCGTGCGATCGGTCTTGGTGAGTCCCGACATGGGGGCGAGGGAGATGGCGGCATCGCCGGACTGCGTGATCGGCGACCACGAGTGACCCGTTCCGACCGCCTTGAGCTGCCCGCCCGCGCGCGCGGTTTGGGCGATGTGCTCCATCAGGCGGTCTTCGCGGTCGGTCTCGAAAACCCGACCCGCCCGATAGTCCACGGTCCCGATCCAATTGGACCATGGCTGTCCAGAATTCTTCATCCGTCGACACCGAAAAAGGGGATGCCCCGCAGGGCAAGGTTAAAACTTATCGAAAAAATGGAACCAACGCAAGCAGGGAAGCTAGAAGGAATGCAAAAAAAGGAACGGGAAAAGAGGGGCGCGGGCCGTCAGATTGTGTGGCGCGGGCCGTCAGATTGTGTGGCGCGGGCAGTCAGATTGTGTGGCGCGGGCCGTCAGATTGTGTGGCGCGGGCAGTCAGATTGTGTGGCGCGGGCGCCCTCGCCCGCGACAAACCACTTCAGCCCCGGCCGAGGGCGGCCGGGTCACACGTCCAACGGCCAGCCCCGGCCGAGGGCGGCCGGGTCACACTTTCCAGGGCCGGGCCACTCGAAATCGGTAACGAAGCCTACCAGATCGCGCCGCAACCCCGCGCGTTCTCTTCCTTCTCGCGCTGCTCGTCCAGGGCGTCGGCGTGCGCCTTTTGCGGCGAACGCAGTCCCGAGGTCATCGAGTACGCTTTGCTCTTGGCGGCGGCAACGGCCAGCAGGGTCTTCTGGTCGCCCGACTTGGCGATGGCGGACTGCTCGTCGTCGTCGAACCATCCGGGCACGTAACCCGGGCCGTCGTAGGCGTAGCCGTCGCCGTCAGCGTCGTAGCCGTCGGTGTCCACCCAGATCGCGCCGGTGAACGCGTAGGGGTAGATCTCGTGGTTGCGCTGCAGGACCGTGGACGGCGCGAGCAGGTTTGTCAGGCCGAGCCACGCGTCGAGAAGCTGATTGACGCCGAGGATGAGCGAGTCGGTGATCTCGACCGTGGGCCCGTCCACCGGGTTGCTCATCGGCGTCATGCCCTCGTAGCCGATGGCGATGACGTTGATGAACGTGTCGCGCTCGACCTCGCAGGTGAGTTTGTCGTCGAAGCGGATCACGCGATTCGCCGGCGCGATGTCGAGCCCCTGCGTGCGGCACCCGAGGAAGTGCTCGGTGGCTTCGCGGCCGATCTCGCCGATCAGCACGCCGTTGCCGTAGATCTCGAGTCGGTCGAGGGCCATCCACGGCGGCGCCTGCGCCTTGATGCGCAGCTCGATCTCGCCGTCGCCGTCGTACACGTCCGAACCCATCGTGCGTCCGTTGACCCACATTTCGACGAATGGCCCGCAGGTCGCAACGGTGCGGCCGTTCTTGAGATTCGTGATGAACTCGTCGGGATCGACGAACTCGGGGGAGTCGGTCGTGGCCGCAACGTAGGTGCGGCACTTGCCGAGCTCGGTGGACGAGGTGGAGTGCGTGTCCGATGTGCCGAGCGCGGCCACGCGCTTGCCCAGGGCGAGTAGCGTGAAATAGTCGTCGATCATGCCGCGGTTGCTGTGGTCGAGACGCAGGTCGCCGTCTTTGATGCGCAGTTGCTCGTCGCCGGTGCGCACGAGGGCGTTGATGAACGGCGTCTCTGGGCGGCCCGGCTGGCCGAGGTCGTTCTCGGGCACCTCGTCGAGCGTGATCGTACGGAAGTCGTGGAAGCGCTTGGAGTTGAGCACCTCCATGCCGTCGAAGTCCCACGAGAAGTTGACGGAGGGGTCCTCGGCCAAAAACTCGCCCTGATTGATGACGGGATCAAGGGCCGTGAGGATGTCGGCGGTGTCGAAGACGCCGTAGTTCTGCTCGAATCCGAACGCGCGGAAATAGCCCGTGAACGACTCCTGCCCGTGGTTCACGACGACCATGGGGTCCTGGTTGATCATGTCGCGGTCGCCGCGGGCGC
>CAZPJD010000215.1:0-4664 GCA_964586775.1 uncultured bacterium
TCGGTCCCTATCTGGTGTGGGCGCAGGATACTTGCGAGGAGTCATCTTCAGTACGAGAGGACCAGGATGAACGGACCTCTAGTGTGCCGGTTGTCGCGCCAGCGGCATTGCCGGGTAGCTATGTCCGGACGGGATAACCGCTGAAAGCATCTAAGCGGGAAGCCTCCCTCAAGATGAAGTATCCCTTTCCTTCGGGAACTCAAGGCCCCTTGTAGACCACAAGGTTAATAGGCCGGGAGTGTAAGCGCGGCAACGCGTTCAGCTTACCGGTACTAATCGGCCGTGAGGCTTGCCAGGCTGTTCTTCGATCAAAGCCAGGCGATATGCACCCAATGCGGAATTCACTTGTCGAATTGGTTCTTTTTCAATTTCGATTAGCTTTTCGGTGGCTATAGCGGAGAGGTCACACCCGTTCCCATCCCGAACACGGTCGTTAAGCTCTCCAGCGCTGATGGTACTGCACGAGCAATCGTGTGGGAGAGTAGGTCGTCGCCGGATCCAAATTTCCCAAGGGCGGCTCGAAAGGGTCGCCCGTTTTTATTTCGGCGCGCGCGTCGCCGGAGTGAAAATCGGGCGGGCCCGGCAAAGCCGTTGGCATCGTGTCCAAAGCCGGATAAAAATCGCCCACTCGCGCCGCTCCTCGGAGGTCCGACCCGTTCGGGGGCAACGCGCGAGGCGCGACTTTGCTGTCGTCCGCCGAAGCGGATGGATTGAGGGTGTCTCCCAATGCGTTCCGTGATCGATTTTCAAGTCTCGCCGGCGATTCCCGACAACCTGCGCGTCGTGCAGGACCTCGCTTACAACGTCTGGTGGTGCTGGAACCACGTCGCCATCGACCTCTTCCGGCGTCTCGACGAAGAGCAGTGGGAAAAGACGAACCACAACCCGGTCGAGCTGCTCGGCCTCGTCTCGCAAAAACGCCTCGAGGCGCTGTCGAAGGACGACACCTTCCTCAGCCACATGGAAGCCGCGCACCGCAAGTTCCGCGAGTACATGTCGTCGAGCGACACGTGGTACGCCAAGGAATTCGGCAAGGTCGCCGCGCCCAGGTTCGCCTATTTCTCCATGGAGTACGGGCTCACCGAGTCGATCCGCATTTACTCCGGCGGCCTCGGCGTTCTCTCGGGCGATCACCTGAAATCGGCCAGCGACCTGGGGCTGCCGCTCGTCGCCGTGGGTCTGCTCTACCAAAAAGGCTATTTTCGCCAGTACCTGAATCCCGACGGATGGCAACAGGAAAACTATCCCATCCACGACTTCTACAATATGCCGCTGCACCCGGTGACGAACCCCGACGGCACGCCGCTCATCGTGCCCATCGAGCACTTCGGCGCGGGCGTGTCGGTGCGCGTGTGGAAGATTCAGGTCGGGCGCGTGCCGCTGTACCTGCTCGATTCGAATCTGCCGGAAAACCCCGAAACATATCGCGGCGTCACCGCGCAGCTCTACGGCGGCGATCGCGAGAATCGCATCCGTCAGGAGATCATCCTCGGCATCGGCGGCTATCGCGCCCTCGTCGCCATGGGGCTCGATCCCGACGTCTGCCACATGAACGAGGGGCACTCGGCGTTTCTCGCGCTCGAGCGCATCCGCTTCATGATGAAGAAATCCGGGCTGTCGTTCGAGGAGGCGCGCGTCGCCTGTTCCGCCGGGAACGTGTTCACCACGCACACCCCCGTGCCCGCCGGCTTCGATCTGTTCTCGCGGGATCTGGTCGAAAAATATTTTGCGTCCTACGTCGGGGAACTCGGCATCACGACCGACGCGATGCTCGAGCTCGGGCGCGAGGACGGCGCGGCGGCGGACGCCCCGCTCAACATGGCGTACTTCGCCATGCGAAACTCGACGTATATCAACGCCGTCTCCAAGCTGCACGGCGAGGTTACGCGAAAGATGGTCGCGCCGGGCTTCCACAGCGTCCCGCTCGATGAGGTCCCGGTCGTTCCCATCACCAACGGCATTCACATCCGCTCGTGGATTTCGCCGGATATGGCCGAGCTTTTCCGCCGCTACATGGGTCCCGAGTGGTACGAGAACATCGTCGATCCCGCCGTGTGGCAAAAAGTCGAACGCATCCCCGACACCGAGCTGTGGCGCACGCACGAACGCCGCCGTGAGCGCCTCGTCGCGTACATCCGCACGAACCTTCTCGCGCAGATCAAGCGGCGCAACGGCACCAGCGAGGAGCAGCGCGACGCCAGCGAGGTTCTCGATCCGCGCGCGCTCACGATCGGCTTCGCGCGGCGTTTCGCGACCTACAAGCGCGCGAACCTGCTGCTGCGCGATCCCGAGCGCTTTGCGCGGCTGCTGTCGGATTTCAAGGGTCCGGTGCAGATCATCTTCTCGGGCAAGGCGCATCCGGCCGATCAATCGGGCAAGGATCTCATCAAGGAAATCATCCACTTCACGCGCCGCCACGCGGTGCGTCAGCGCGTCGTCTTCATCGAGGATTACGACCTGGGCGTTTCGCACTACCTGATCGGCGGCGTCGACGTGTGGCTCAACACGCCGCGCAGACCGCTGGAGGCGAGCGGCACCTCGGGCATGAAGCTTCTGCCCAACGGCGGGCTCAATTGCAGCGTGCTCGACGGCTGGTGGGCGGAGGCGTATCAGCCCGAGGTCGGTTGGGCGATCGGCGCGGGCGAGGAATACAAAGACGCCGAGACGCAGGACCAGATCGAGTCGAACGCGCTCTACGATGTGCTCGAAAAAGAGGTCATCCCCGCGTTTTACGACCGCGGGCGCGACGGTCTGCCGCGTCGGTGGATCCAGATGATGAAGGCGTCGATGCGCGAGCTGTGCGTCGAGTTCAACACCGACCGCATGGTTCAGCAGTACACCACGATGTTCTACGGAAACTCCCGGCGTTTCTACCGCGAACTCGTGAAAAAAGAGTACGAGGGCGCCCGCGAGTTCACCGTCTGGCAGCGCAAGGTCAAGGCGGCGTGGGACGGCGTGCGCGTCGAAAACGTCGAATCCAACGGCCAGTCCGCGCATTACGTGGGCCAACATCTCGAGGTGAATGCGACCCTGCACCTCGGGCCGCTCACGCCCGACGACGTACACGTCGAGGTCTACGGCGGCCTGCTCGACGGCCAGCACGAGTTCGGCGAGAGCATGGTCAGCAAGATGTCGGCGACGAAAAAGCTGAACGACGGCCGCTGGCTCTACCAGGGCGTTTACGAATGCCACCGCGTGGGCAAGCACGGCCTCACGATCCGCGTCATGCCGCATCACCGATTCTGTGTGAAGCCCCATGCGATGGGGCTCATCAAGTGGGCGTGACGGCCTAACGGCCCATCAGGCGCGAGCACTCCCGCGCGACGGCGCCCGCCGCGTCGCCGGTTTTGGCGTGCGCCGCGATCAGCTTGACGAGCGCGCTGCCGACGATGGCGACGTCGGCGTGCGCCCACACCGCGCGCACGTGTTCGGGCTCGGAGACGCCGAACCCGGCCGCGATCGGAAGCGCCGTCAGATCGCGCAGGCGCGCGACCATGCGGCCGAGCGACTCGTCCGGCGCGGCGCCCACTCCCGTCACCCCCAGGCGCGACACGAAGTAGACGTATCCGGTCGAGGCTTCGGCGATACGCCGCAGCCGCTCGTCGGTGCTGGTGGTGGCGGCGAGAAAGATCGTCGCGAGTCCGCGATCGCGCGCCGGTTCGATCAGATCGCCCGCGTCCTCGGGGGGTAGGTCTGGCACGATCACGCCATCCGCCCCCGCATCGGCCGCGTCGCGCACGAACGCAGCCGAGCCGTAATGAAGAATCGGATTGAGATAGCCCATCAGCACGATGGGCGTTTCGTGCGTCGTCCGAAAATCCCGGATCATCTCGAAGATGTCTTCCATGCGCACGCCCGCGCGCAGGGCCGCTTCGGAGGACGCCTGAATGATCGGCCCGTCGGCGATGGGATCCGAGAACGGGATGCCCACCTCGATCGCGAGGCTGCCGGCGTCCGCCGCCGCGCGAAGGATCGCTCCGAAGGTTTGGCGATCGGGATAACCGGCCGTGAAGTAGGGGATGAACCCGCGCGCGCCGTCTTGCCGCGCCCGCTCGAACGCCGCGTCGATCCGGCTCACAGCGTCACCCCCAAATATTCGGCGGCGATCTGCGTGTCCTTGTCGCCGCGCCCCGAAATGTTAATGACGACGAGCGCGTCCTGTCCCAGTTCAGCCGCGACGCGAATGCCGTGCGCCACCGCGTGCGAGCTTTCGAGCGCCGGGATGATGCCCTCGAGCTTCGCGAGCGTCGTGAATCCTTCCATCGCCTCGTCGTCGGTGATCGGCACGTAGCGCGCGCGCCCCGTCTTGGCGAGATGCGCATGCTCGGGGCCCACGCCGGGGTAGTCGAGCCCGGCGGAAATGGAGTGCGTCGGCGCGATCTGCCCGTCGCCGTCCTGCATCAGGTAGCTGTACGCGCCGTGGAGCACGCCCGTTTGACCCTGGCCGATGCTGGCCGCGTGAAGCCCCGTGGCCACGCCGTGCCCGCCGGCCTCGACGCCCACGAGCGCCACACCCGCGTCGTCGATGAACGGGTGAAAGATCCCCATCGCGTTGCTGCCACCGCCCACGCAAGCCACGATCGCGTCGGGCAAGCGGCCCTCGGCGGCCTCGATCTGGCCGCGCAATTCGCGACCGATCACCGACTGAAAATCGCGGACCATCA
>CAZPJD010000216.1:0-15635 GCA_964586775.1 uncultured bacterium
GCGCCTCGATCTCGCGGATCCGCGCGAGCGCCTCGTGACCGTCCATATTCGGCATCGAAACGTCGAGACAGACCAGATCGAAGGGTTCTCCCGCGTCCATCGCGGCCTCGAAACGCGCGACCGCCCCGGTGCCGTCCTCGACCGGCACGCACGCTCCGTGTCTCCCCAGGATCTTCGACATCAGCAACCGGCTGATGGCGTCGTCATCCGCAATGAGGCTCTTCATTCATGACTCCCGCGCGCGGGCGCCGCCGCGCCACGTTTATCGATCGGCAAACCGGTTCCTGATCTCCACGAAACCCGGCTCGAGCTCCAGAAAAGCGTCCACGACCGCGGGATCGAAGTGCGTCCCCCGGCTCTCGACGATGATGCCTCGCGCCACGTCGTGCTCCATGGCGGACTTGTACACCCGCCGCATGGTCAACGCGTCGTATACGTCCGCCAGGGCGACGATGCGCGCGGAGGGCGGAATCTCATCGCCTCTCAGGCCGCGCGGATAACCCGAACCGTCCCATCGCTCGTGGTGGCACCAGGCGATGTCGCGCGCCATGCGCAGAAAATCCGCGCCGGGAAATTCTCCGAGCGCATCGGAGAGCGTCTGCGCGCCGATCTCCGCGTGTTGTTTCATGATCGAAAATTCCGCGTCGGACAGGCGACCCGGTTTGAGCAGCACCGAGTCGGGGATGCCGACCTTTCCGATATCGTGCAGCGGACTGGTTCGAAAGACCAATTCGACGAAGGCGACGGCGCCTTCCGGCGTCGGCGCGAAGTCCTTCGCCAGTCGCGCCGCGAGAATTCGCGAATACGCGCGGATGCGATCCAGATGTCGACCGGTTTCGGGATCCTTCGATTCCGCCAGTTTCGCAAGGGCGAAGATCGTCACGGAGCTCGTTTCGAGTTCCAGCAGCCTCTTCGCGTTTTGCAGCCGAATCGTCAATTCCAGAGGATCGACGGGCTTGCGCAGAAAGTCGTCGGCACCGGCCGAAAGGCCCTCGATCGCGTCCTCGTGGTTTTCCCGCGACGTCAGCAGGATGATGAAGACGTAGTTGACGGAGGGCGCGGCTCGAAGTCGCCGGCACAGTTCGAGTCCGGAGACCCGCGGCATGTTCCAGTCGGTCACGATCAATCGGACGTCGAGATGCTCGATCGCCGTCAGCGCTTCTTCGCCATCGGAAGCCACGACGGCCTCGAAGCCCGCCCGTTCGACGATCGACTCGACGATACGCAGGACGATGGGATCGTCATCGGCGACGAGAACGCGCAAGTCGGCCCCCGCTTCGGCTTTCAGGCACCGGTCGCGGACGGCGACGAAACGTGATCGCGCCCCAGCAGCTTGAACGCGTCCTCGCGAAACCGAAGAGCATGTTGCCGAAGCCGCTTTAACAGTCCATCAGCACCGGTCAGGTCGCCTGCTTTTCCCATTTTTTCGAGATCGGCGGCAATGGGGGCGACTTGAACGGCGGAAACGCTGGCGGCCGCGCCTTTCATGCGATGCGCCAGCCGGCCCACCTCGGCCGTGTTCCCGGATGCGTAGGCGGCATCGAGTTCTTCGAGATCGGTCTCCACGCGCTGCGCGAACTGATCCAACACCATATGCGCCAGTGCTTCGTCGTTCATCACGCGACGCATCAACGCGGGCATGTCGATCGACATTTCGCCCTTGCTCGCCGCGGCATCTTGCGTGATCGATTCGCCCCGGACGGTCGGCGCCGGGCTATCCCCGGTGGCGGACACTTCGGGCGCGCAGGTCGGCTTCGGCGGCGCCTTTTCGTCTTCAATTCCCGCGTTTTCGACCGGAGGAATCCATTCGCGCAGTTTGGTCGCCAGGATCTCCGGGTCGATCGGCTTCGCGATGAAATCGTCCATCCCGGCCGTGAGAAACCGCTCCTTGTCGCCCTTCATGACGTTCGCGGTCAGCGCGATGATGGGGATGTCGCGGCGAAGGACCGACGATTCCGGCCTGCGAATCGCGATCGTCGCCTCGACGCCGTCCATCTCGGGCATCTGGACATCCATCAGCACGAGATCGTAGGGGATCCGGGTCAGCGCGCGCACCGCCTCGGCGCCGTCGGCGACGGTCTCCGCCCGATATCCCATTTTTTCGAGCAGCGTGAGCGCGAGGCGCTGGTTGATGGGGTTGTCCTCGGCGACCAGAACCCGCCGCCCCGCACCCTGCTGAATCGCGGAATCGATGTTGGTTCCGTTCGGCCCCGGAGCAACGTCTTCCTCGACGGCGATGCCGAGAACCGCGGCCCGCAGACGTTCCAGCAGCCTGCCCGCGCGAACGGGTTTGGACACCTGACCGTAATTCCGAACCGATCTTGCGGGCGATCCGCCGCGCGTCGATGCGAGAAAAATGGTCTTGAGGTCGGCGTGGCGGCGGTCGTCGCAAATCCGGCGTTCGATCCCGTCGCCGCCCCGATTCGGCAGGTCGGCATCGATCAGCACGACATCGAAAGGACAACCGCGATCGGCCGCCTCGGCCATCCTTTCCAGCGCGATGGACGCGTCTTTCGCCTCGGTCGCGTCGCAGCGATGCGCGGCGAGCACATCGACGATGTGCCGGCGGCACGAGGCGTTGTCGTCCACCACAAGCACGCGCCGACCCTCGAGCGCCCCGCGATCGGCCGTCCGCTCTTCGGACATCTGAACGACGCCGAGTCGAATGTCGAAATGAAAGGTCGAGCCCATTCCCGGTTCGCTGTGAACGCCGATCCGGCCGCCCATCAGCTCGGTCAACTGTTTGCTGATCGAAAGCCCCAGGCCGGTGCCGCCGTATTGTCGCGTCGTGGAAGCGTCCACCTGATAGAACGCTTCGAAAAGGTTCTTCTGGCGATCCGGCGGAATCCCGATGCCGGTATCCCGAATCTCGAAGGTGAACGACTCCGAATCGACTCCCGGCCGACCGCGCCGGACCCGTAGCGCGACCTCGCCGACCGACGTGAACTTGAGGGAGTTTCCGACGAGATTCGTAAGGATCTGGCGCAGGCGCCCGGGGTCCCCCAGCACCCGTCGGGGAATGTCGGGCGCGATGTCGCAGATGAATTCGAGGTCCTTCTCCTGCGCGCGGATGCCGTATGCCGCGGAGAATTCCTCCAGCGCATCCCAAAGGTCGAACTCGATGTTTTCGAGCTCCAGCCGGCCCGCCGCGATTTTCGAAAAGTCGAGGATGTCGTTGATGATGGTGAGCAGAGCCTTGGCGCTGTTCGACGCGGTCGTCGCGTAGTCCTTCTGCTGGCCGTTCAGGGGCGTGTCGATCAGCAGCCCCAGAAAGCCGATCACGGCGTTCATCGGCGTGCGGATCTCGTGGCTCATCATGGCGAGAAATTCGCTCTTGGCGGTGTTCGCCTGTTCCGCTTCCTCGGCGAGACGATTCGCGCGCTCGATGGCGAACTGCAACTCGCGGTTCGCGTCCTCGGCCGCCTGCTTGGCTTCCAGCGAATCCTCGATCATGCTCACGAGCTGGGCCTGACTCTCCTGCAACTCCTCGGCCTGCTGCTCCATCAACTCGTTCGACCGACGGATGCGCTCCTCGGCCGCTTGCCGATCGCGCAGTTTCGCGTCGTTTTCCTCGCGCGCCCGCGCGAGATCGGCGTCCCGCGCCGCGACGGCCAATTCCAACTCGGCGACTCTCGTTCGCAGCGCGTCGAGGACCGACTCCTCATCCGACGCGGATTCGATTCGAGGCATCCGGGCGAGTTCGGCCGCGGTCACGAGATCCTCCGCTCTTCCGCTCCGTAGTACGATTCGGGGACCGTGTATCGCGGTCGCTCGCCGAGGCGCGTGTGCAGCTCGTTGACGACCGCCTTGAGTTCCAGCACGCGGTTTTCGCGCCCGCGCATGAGCCGGTTCATGCGTTCGAGTTCCGACACCGACTCGACGAGTTTCTTCTCGTAGGCCTTGCGCGCGATGTCCGCGCCGATCCCGCCGGCCGCGACGACAAGAATCGACTCTTCCATGTCCGTCCAGTCGCGCACCTTCCGGCAATCGTCGAAGCCGATGAATCCCCAAAAACGTCCCTCGACGGCGATGGGCACGGCCATCAGGGAGAAGATGCCCTGCGGCTCCAACAATCCCCGTTCCGATTCGGGGAAGTCCGCAACCCGCCCCCGAATGGAGGAACCGGTACGCAGCAATTCGTACCAACGCGAGAAGCCGTCCTCGAACAGCAGATTCTGAAGCTCGGGGTTGTCGATCTGCACCGACGTGCCGTTGCCGACCCATTCGAAGCGCTGGCTCAGGCGCGGACGACCGTCGCCCGACAGCGCGTGCGCCTCGAAGATGTACGCACGATCCGCATCGACGGCGGTGCCGAGAACGGCCAGCACGTCGTGCATCACGGCTTCGTCCTCCCGGCTCGACGAAATCAGGAGATTCGACGAGGTGGCGACGGCCTCGAGCAGAAGCCCGCGCTGCACGAGTTCCTCCTCCACGCGTTTGCGGACGGTGATGTCCTCAAATACGTAGTACCTGCCGATCACCACGCCGTCGCCGCTTTGAAGTCTCGTCGAAAACGTGCGCAGGGTCCGACCATCCCGCAGCGGCCATTCCTCCTCGATCACGCTCGCGTCGCCGGGATCGCGCAATGTCCGATCGAATGCCCGCGCCGACTCGGAATCGGCGATGACGGAGACGATGCGCTCCGAGAGCAGATCGACCGTCGGATCGCACATCGATCCCTCGGCATCATTCTCGTCCGGGCCCCAGATCCGGCAAAATAGCCGGTTGTGGTAGAGCACCCGGGCGCCGCTCACGTCGACCAACAGGAATCCGTTGGGCGTGTGCTCGGCCATCAACCGGAGAACGTGTTCGTTGCGTCGCAGCGCTTCCTCGGTCGCCTGCATGAACGTCATGTCGCGGGCGGTCTTGTCGAGCAGGCGGTGGAAGTCTCCGGCGAGCAGGCCGATCTCGGAGGGATCGGTCCGGGAAATCCGCGCCGTCACCTCTTTCGATTCGGAAATGGTGCGCAGCGATCTTTTCATGGCCACGATCGGCCGAACGACGTCGCGGCGCAGGAAGAAGCCCAGACACAAGAACGCGATGAGGCTCACCAGAACGACGGAACCGCGCATCAACGAAAAGAACCGCGCCGCCTGCGCCGAGACCGTTCGCGGAATTGTCGCATGCGCCACATAGACGACCTGGTCCAGATCGTCGCCGATGGCCGCGTACGCATCCGCGGTTTGAACATCCCGCATCACCGTGAGGCGCTCGCCCGCGCGAATCGTCCCGATCCCCGGTTCGACGTTCGGCTCGCGCAAGGCATCGTGCCGGCGGAAATTCACTCGGGTCTGCTCGGACAGGCGAACCGCAAGTCGGTCGTCCAGGAATTTGCCCATCAAAAACGCGCCCCGGATCGGGCCTTCGAATTTTCCGTTGAGCTGCGGACGCGCGGCGAGGATCATCGGTCCGAGGCGGGTCGCGACGATGCCTTCGTACGAAGCGCCCGTATCCGCGAATCGGTAAAACGGCGCCGCATCGCGCCCGAAAAACGCCGAGAGTTCGACCAACGGCTCGATCAGCTTCCCGTCGGTGTCGTGGACTTCGCCCCAAACGACGCTTCCCGACGGATCGACCATGGCCATCAGGGCGATTTGGCCCGCCGCGAAATAGTCGTCGATCAGATTGTCCGCGACGAACTGCCGGAGTTCCTCGGAACCCGGTTTCTGAATGACCTCGTAGGGATCGTCCCAAGCCGACCATTCCCGGCACTTCAGCCCGAGCGATTTGGCTTCCTGGTGAATCGAATTCTCGATCCGGGCCTGGTCGTCATCGATCAACGCCTGTTCCAGCGACTCGACCGAGGGCTGGAGAAGCGCCGTCTGGACGAGAATCAAGAGAATGACGTTGACGACAAGGATTCCGAGGACGTAGGTGCGGATCCGACGGTGGAGAGGAGATTTCGGCTGCTGCTCGACGTCCCGGCCGTTGAACAGGTCATCCGCAAACTTCGTTCCGAACACCACGTGGAGCACCCTCTTCCGCGTCCGAGCTCCGGTCGCCTCATCCGCGGCGAAGTCGGCCCGTTATCGATCCGTGACAGGGAAAGGGCTCTTCCCCAGAGGGTTTATCGTCTTCAATGCGCTGGCACTGAAGGACGGGGTAGAAATTTTTCTAGACCGGCCCATAGGTTTTTTCGGATAATCCCCAATAAATTCGGCCTGTTAGTCAAAAAGGCGGCCGAAGCCGCCCTTTTGGATTTTCCTCGATTGTTTGGATTTCTAACGGGCGTACTCCACGGCGCGACTCTCGCGGATGACCACCACCCGGATCTGGCCCGGATAGGTCATCTCCTGCTCGATCTTGCGGGCGATGTCCTTGGAGAGCACGAGGCTGCCGTCGTCGTCCACCTTCTCGGCCTCGACCATGACGCGGATCTCGCGCCCGGCCTGGATGGCGAAAGTCTTCTCGACGCCCTCGAAGCTCTGGGCGATGCCCTCGAGGTCGTTGAGGCGCTTGATGTAGCTCTCGAACATCTCGCGCCGCGCGCCGGGGCGGGCGCCGGAGAGCGCGTCGGCCACCTGCGTGATGACGTCGAGGGCGCTCTCCATCTTGATGTCTTCGTGATGTGCGCCGATCGCGTGGCAGACGTCCGGGTGCTCGTTGTACTTTCGCGCGAGTTCCATGCCGATCAGCGCATGCGAGCCCTCGACCTCGTGATCCACCGCCTTGCCGATGTCGTGCAGCAGCCCGGCGCGGCGCGCGATCTTCACGTTGAGGCCCAGTTCCGCCGCCATGATGCCGTTGATGAACGCCACCTCGACCGCGTGCGAAAGCTGATTCTGCGAATAGCTGGTGCGGTAACGCAGCCGGCCGAGCAGTTTGATGAGATCGGGGTGCATGCCGTGGACGCCCACGTCGAACGTGGCCTGTTCGCCGGCCTGCGCCATCTCCTTCTCGATCTCCTGCTCGACCTTCTGGACGATCTCCTCGATGCGGCCGGGGTGGATGCGCCCGTCCTGAATGAGCTGCTGCAACACGCGCGACGCCACCGCGCGGCGAACGGGGTTGTGCCCCGACAGGATGACCGCCTCGGGCGTGTCGTCGACAATGAAGTCGATGCCCGTCGCGGCCTCGAGCGCGCGGATGTTGCGCCCTTCGCGGCCGATGATGCGGCCCTTCATCTCCTCGTTGGGCAGGTGGACGACGCTGACCGAGTTTTCGTTGACGAAATCGACGGCGACGCGCTGCGTGGCGAGGGCGATGATCTTCTTGGCGTTCTTCTCGGCGTTCTCGCGGGCCTCTTCCTCAATGCGGCGCACCGATTTGGCGGCCTCGTGCTTCGCCTCGGAGATGACCGATTCGACGAGCTGCTTCCGCGCCTCCTGCGAGGTCATGCCCGCGGCCTTTTCGATCTTGCCGTACCAGTCGTCGACCAGCGCCTGATACTTCTTCTCCTGCTGCACGAGCGCCTTTTCGCGGACGATCACCGTCCGTTCCCGCTGCGTCAGCTCCACATCGCGCCGGTCGAGGACCTCGCTTTTTTTCTCGAGGACGTCGTTCTTCTGCTTGTTTCTCAGTTCCTGATTTTTGACTTTCTCGCGGGATGCCTGCGCCTCGTTGTCGAATTGCTGGCGCAGCTCCAGTTGCTTGTCCTTGACTTTGAGTTCCAGCTCCTTCTCGAGGGTGGCCATCCGCTCGCGGGTTTCTTCTTCCCGGCGACGGATCAGTTCGTCGGCCTCCGCCATTCTTTGCCGGCCGGCGCCGCGGGTGAGGAACGTTCCGATCCCCCATCCCGCCGCGAGCGCCAACACGACCAACGCGGCCGTGACAATGGTTCCCATGCGGACCTCCTGTATGTCAAACGCGGGGCGTTCGTCGATCCAACGACGAGACCGCCGCGTGCGTGCCCGACCGAAGTCGGTCCAATTGGATGGTGGGAAGCGAGCGAGTCCGGTCGTCGGGCGCAATGGCGGGTGTCCCGTGGCCGCTCCGAGTTATCACACGGAGCGCCGATCCCGCGCTGACGCGCGTTCCGCCCAACGCACGGCGGGCGCGAACACACCGAAATCCCGTCGAAATCGCGCTCGACGTTTCGCGGCGTGTCCCGCGCGTCCATTCGATCGGTTCACGCCCTCTTTCGATCGGCGTGATCCGGAACCAGGCCCGACGTCACTCCCGGCCTTGTCCGAACAAATAGAGGATCCCCCGCACGGCCCGTGTCTGGTTAGCTTTGAACCTGTTGACGAGCAACAGGCGGGCACCGCGGCGCGGGTTCAGGGACGGCCACGAATGGCCGTCGCTCACCCCCGCAACGAAGCGGCTCCCTGATCGTGAGAGATGGCTCAAAACGCAACCCAAATCACGAAGCCGGCAGGGGATTCCTTTTTCGTTCGTCTTTGGCTCTCCTCACCATCACAGTTTGGAGTCGATATATTCAATCAGATCGTCGCATCGCTGCTCGATCTGGGAGAACACGGCGCGTTGCTTGCCGAGGGCCACGAAGTAGTCGTCCGCGATGTTCAGAATCGCGAGCAGGGCGACGTTCAGATCCGTCGTGCCCGCCGACTTCCCCTTGACCTCGTCCACCTTGCGATTGACGTACTCGACAACCTCCCGCAGATAGTCCTCGTTGCCGTTCACCTTCAGGGGCAGCGTGCGTCCCAGAATGACGGCGTTGAAGGTCTCGGGCATTGCCTCGTCTTTCGGTCAATAAGCCTTTGTCACCTGTGAGTCATTATTCGCATTCACGCGCGACCCTGTCAATCAAGGATCGCCCTTTCGACGCAAAAACCGGGACTTCCAGTGAGCGTCGAAGCCCCCGCCCACCGTATTCCGGCCACGCGGCGCACGCCGTCGCCGCCTCGGCTCCACCGGTTTACACCCCCCGCCCCTTTCCCTATGATCGCCGCCCTTGCCGGTCCAACCGTTCCAGTCGGGAGCCTTCATGTCGGTCGAAAACGTGCGCGAGATCGAGCGGACGATCGAGGAACACAACACTTGGCGCGACCACTGCGTCAACCTGATCGCGAGCGAAAACGTCGTCTCGCGCCGCGTCCGCCGCGTGCTGGGCTCGGACTTCGGACACCGTTACGCCGAGGGTCACCCCGGCAAGCGCTACTATGAAGGGACGCGGTACATCGACGTGCTCGAAGCCCGGGCCCGCGACGGCATCCGCGAGATCTTCGGCTGCCGGCACGCCGACGTGCGACCCTATTCGGGCAACGTGGCCAACGAGGCGGTCTTCTCGCGCTTCATCTCCGGCGACCGCGCGGTGATGGTCAACTCCACGCCGGGCGGCGGGCACATCAGTCACCACAAGGCGGGATCGGTCGGCAAGTTCACCAAGCTCATCGTGGACTTCCCGCGTTCCGAGGACGGCTATTCGATCGACGTGGCCAAGGCGCGCGACCTGATCGACGAGACAAAGCCAACCTTCGTGATCCTGGGCAAGAGCATGATCCTGCTGCCCGAGCCGGTCGCGGAGATGGCGGAGATCTGCAGGGTGCGGAAGATCGTTTTGCACTACGACGCGGCCCACGTGCTCGGTTTGATCGCGGGCGGCCAGTTCCAGCAGCCCCTCGCCGAAGGCGCCGACATCCTGACCGGGTCGACGCACAAGACCTTTTTCGGCACGCAGCGCGGCGTCATCATGTCGAACTGGGACGACGAACAGTGGAAGACCCTCGACCGCGGCGTGTTCCCGGGCTCGACGAGCAACCACCATCTGGACACGCTCGCGGCGTTTTCGCTGGCCGTCGAGGAGTGGAAGGCGTTCGGACGGGATTACGCGAAGGCCGTGGTGGAAAACGCGCGGCACTTCGCCGAGGCGCTCGCCGCCCAAGGCTTCGACGTGCAGGGCAAGAGCTTCGGTTACACGAGAAGCCATCAGGTGATCGTTTCGGTGAAAGACCAGGGCGGCGGCAAGGCCGTGAGCCGTCTCATGGCCGACAACAACATCATTTGCAACATGAACATGCTGCCCCACGAGCCGCTGAAGAACGCCATGAACCCCGAGGGGCTTCGCCTCGGCGTTCAGGAGATGACGCGATTTGGCATGGGCGCGGCCGAGATGAAGACCATTGCGTCGCTGCTGGCCGCGTGCATCCTGCGCGGCGAAAACGTGAAGGCGCGCGTGGAGGAATTCCGCGGTCAGTTCCAGATGGTGAAGTACAGCTTCGACGAAACGGCGTGATCGCGGCCGGCGGAACTCCCGCGCCGCGAACCGCCTGACCGGATTGTTTCATTTGGTCACTGCACCCGCTGTTTCGTATTGACGAGCGCCGGGCGGAACCTTATCTTGCATTTCCGTAGCGCGTCATGAATGGCCAATTTCTCGTGTTTTCGCGGATTTGAATGACGACACGCGCGGGCGCGGCGCGAATAGCCCGCTCGGGAGGATGAATCGTGGCGACCGTTGAAGAACTCGAAAGCCTGCTCGACGACCTGGACATCGATCGCGACCTGGCCAAGGCCGAGCTCGAGACCGCGCAGGGAAAGATCGAGAAGGCCGAGGCCCGCAAGGACAAGGTCAAACCCGAGATCTACCAAAAGGTCGTCGGTGAGTACGTCGCGGCACGCGACGCCGCAGAGGCGAAGTTCGACGAGATCGAGGCGAAGATCGCCGCCACGCACGCCGAAATCGAGGCGGCAAAGGCGGCCGCCGAGGAAGCGGCTCGCCGCGCAGAAGAAGACGCTCGCCTCGCGGAAGAAGAAGCCCGGCGCGCGGAAGAAGAGGCTGCCCGGCGCGCCGAGGAAGAACGCATCGCGCGCGAAGAAGACGAGCGCCGCGCGCGCGAAGAGGCCGAGCGCCTTGCCCGTGAGGAAGCCGAACGCGCGGCCCGCGAAGAGGAAGAGCGCCTGCGCGCCGAAGAAGAGGCGCAAGCCCGGGAAGAAGCCGAAAGGGCCGCCCGCGAGGATGAAGCCAAGAACGCCGAGGCGAATCGGCGGCGCGAGGAGGATCGTCAGGCTGCGCGCGAAATGATCGCTTCGCTCGTCACCGACCGCGACGCCGTCATGGCCGAAATGGCCGGGCCGCAGAACGAGATGGAGGAGATCGAGTTCCGCAAGGAGATGGGCGAGTTCGAGTCGGATGACGACTACGAGGCCGCCGCCGCTCCCGTTCGCGATCAGCTCAGCGCGTTGAACGACCGCATCGCGGGCATCGACGCGCAGATCCGCGAACTCGCCGCCGCGCACGATGTGGAATCGCCGGTCGGCGCCGCGCCCGGAGCCGAAGCCGCAACGCCCGCGGCCGCCCTTGCGCCGGCCGAGACCGACGCGGTGGAGACGCTGCTCGAGTCCGCGCCGGTCGACACCGCCGCGGCTCCCGTGGCCGCGACCGAAGAGGTCGAGGAAGCCGAAGACGCGACGGACGTTCATGAGGAAGTCGTCGAAACCCTCGAAGGCGACTGGAGCGACGTCGAACGCCGCTTCTTTGAAAGCTCCGCCGACCACCGCTTTTTCGTGAATCCCTGCCTCATCATGCAGGACCCGAGCGGTCGCGAGCGCGTGTTCGAGATCGCCCACGAGATCACCACGCTCGGCTCCGCGGGCATGGGCGAGGTCGATGTGATGATCGAGCATGCGTCGGTGGACAAAAAACACGCGCGCATCAAGCTCGAGCACGGGCGTTACATCATCAAGGACCTGGGCAGCAAGAAGGGCACCTACGTCAACGGCAAGCGCATCAAGAAAGAGCGCCTCAACCACCTGGACAAGGTGAAACTCGGCGACGTGTTCCTGCAGGTGCGTTTGATGTAGCGCGAAACCGATGCGGCATCTCATTTGAAGACCGCGCCCGCGCGCGGTCTTTTTCGTCCGCGATTCCGCCGAAGCGCGCGATTTTGCCGAAGCGCGCCGAGAAAAAGCCGGTCGTCCCGACTTGATCGGCGAAACGTTCCGCAAATACGCGTTCGGGCACCGAGTTGCCCTCGATGCCCGATGCGTTCACGGGTGGAGGGACTCGAACCCCCAACCCCCGGTTTTGGAGACCGGTGCTCTGCCAGTTGAGCTACACCCGTTCAGTGGAACCACACCCGTTCAGCTACGCCACACTCGGAAGATCCGCCGTTTTTCCCGGCCAAAGCCGCGACTGCTTAGCACGCGATATCCCGAAAATCAAGCGAAATGGGCGCCAAATAGTGTTGCGCGCGGCGATTGCGACCCCCGATGTCGCGTGGGTATGGTAGGCTTCGATACGCGATCATCAGGGGGAAAACGCATGGGTTACGGAGGAATCATCACAGGGGTTGTGCTGGCGACGGTGTCGCAGATGCCCTCGCATTTCGCCACGAGGGACGTCTCGGAACATCCCGTCATGCTCGCCGCGCATCCCGAACCGCGGCACAGCCACTATCACGCCTTCGTCGGCAAGGAACTCAAGACATTGTGCGACGGTCGCGGGCAACTGGTGCTCGAAGAGATCCGCCAGCGGACCGCGCGAGGTTCGGTCTGGCGAAAGCGCGACGGCCAGACATCGGACGCAACGTCGCCGTCACCTTCGCCCGCCGCTCCCTCAACGACCGATTCCGCCGGCGATCGCATGAGCGTCGGGCCGCAATACGCGGGCGACTCGGCTTTCGCTCGCGCGATGCGGCTGCGCCAAAGCCGCTATCGGGTCGAGGTCCTGCGCGTTCCCTATGGGACCGGACCCAAGGTCACGAGCACGGCGTATTACGGAAACATGCTCACCGCCGAGGACGGTAAACGCGGGATGAACTTCTTGACGCCGCAGATCTTCGAGATCGCCAAGCGCCGTGTCTCGCAAGCCACGGGCATGGTCGAAGAGTTCCGGTTGTTCTGCAACATGCTGTCGAGCCAGCCGATGTGCTTCAACCTTTTCGGGCCGCTCGTAGACGATCTCGATCTGGCGACGACGCTTCTTCGGACTCTGCTTCCCGGAGAGGTCGAGCGCGTCACGCGCGTCGAGATCGAGTGGAACCCCGAACCTCGATTCGAGTACCTCGACGACCGCACCGCCTTTGACGCCTTCGTCGAATACCGCCGCCCCGACGGTGCGCTCGGTTTCATCGGCATCGAAACGAAGCTGACCGAACCGTTTTCGCAGGAACACTACGACAACGCCGCTTACCGACGCTGGATGCGCGGCGACAACACGCCCTGGAAGCCCGAGGCGTGGAATCGCGTGGACGACGTCGCGCACAACCAGCTATGGCGAGACCACCTGCTCGCGGTCGCGGTGCGCCATCACGCGTCTTCGAAGTACGCGCATGGACACTTCATGCTCGTGCGACACGGGGGTGATACACCGTGCGCGCGCGTGGTCGCCGGCTATCGCGAACTGCTGCGCGAAGGCGATGACACCTTCATCGACATGCCGCTCGATCGTCTCGTCGCGGCATGGGATGGCGTCATCCCCGAGACGCACCGGGATTGGCTCGACCGTTTCCGCACGCGATATCTCGAGCTGTAACCGCCGTGCTCAGGGCTTGGGCCGGTCGATCAACACGCCCGGGTTCATCACCCAGCGCGGATCGAGGGCCGTCTTGATCGATTCGAGCGCCGCGCCGAAGACCTCGCCGCGCCCGCGGGCGAACCACGGGCGGTGGTCGCGTCCCACCGCGTGGTGGTGCGTGATCGGACCGCCGTTCGCGACGATCGCGTCCGATGCCGCCGCCTTGATCGCGTCCCATTGCGCAATCTCGTCGCCTTCGCGACCGGGCGCGACGACCGTGTAGTAGATCGCCGGGCCGTCGGCGTAAACGTGCGTGAATCGCCAAAAGACGAAGCCCGCGCCGCATTGGGTTACCACCGCCGCGAACGACGCGCCCATGACCGCGTCGTGAAACGAAGCGAAGCGATCCCACGTCGTCGCGGTCTCGAAGGTCTCAGTGATGACGCCGCAGCGCGCGAGCCAGTCGCGCACGTAGGGCGCGCGGATGAAGCGATCCTTCCACGTGGCGCCCGCGTCGGGATCGCCCTCGGCCGATGCGGCGCTCGCCTCGTCGCGCTCGCCCCCATGCGAGGCGGCGATTTCAACCGCGCGACGCAGTCGATCCGACTGCGCGTGATCCGACGACTCGAATCCGAGCAGCAGCACCGTTTGCGCGCCGTCGCCGATGCCCATCGTGAACGCCTCGAGCGCGGAGATCAGGCGGCAGTTGGCGGGATGAAGCCCCGACTGCGCGATGTCGCGCACCGCGTCGATGGCGCGCTCCTGCACTTCGAAACGCACCACTGCCGCGTCGCGGAAACGCGGGATCGCCTGCACCCGCATCGTCGCGCGCGTGATGATGCCGAAGATACCCTCGGAGCCGATGACAATACGGTTGGCATCGGGCCCGTCGCCCGAGCCGGGAAGTTCGCGCGTCTCCCACACGCCGCGCGGCGTGACCATGCGGACCGATTGCACGAACTCGTCGATGTGCGTGTAGAGGGTGGCGAAGTGCCCGCCGGCGCGCGTGGCGATCCACCCGCCGAGCGTGGAGAACTCGAAGCTCTGCGGATAGTGGCGAAGCACAAGCCCGTGCGGGCGGAGCCCGTCCGCGAGATCGGGTCCGTAGATCCCCGCCTCGGCGCACACGGTTCGCGAAACGGGATCGACTCGCACAATGCGATCGAGGCGGCACAGGTCGCACACGATCGCGCCCGAATAGGCATCGCCCACGCGCGGCTCGACGCCGCCGACCACGCTCGAACCGCCGCCGAAGGGGATGAGCGCCACGCTCACGTCGGCGCAAAAACGCATGAGCGCTGCGACGTCGTCTTCATCGCGCGGATACGCCACGTGATCGGGAGCGGGCGAAAAGTCGCCACGCATCGCGCGCATCACGTCGCGCCACGCCTTGCCGTAGGTGTGATTCGCGCGATCGAAGACGGCGTCTTTACAGAATTCGCCGAGCGCGGCCGGCAGCGCGAATCGAGGCGCGCGAAGCGAGAGTTCCTGGACGCGCGGTGCGGACCGCTCGCGAAGTTCGATCCCGCCGAACGCCTGCGCCAGCAGGGTCGCATAGCGCCGCTTCATCCCTTCGGGGACGACCTCGTCGGTGTAGCCCCAACCGAAAACATTCCGCTTCGACCAGTCCATTTCGCACTCCGTAACGCAATTCACCGATGAGCTGGATCGCGTTCGACAACGCCTTGACGATGACGCCCCGTCGGGTCGATATCGGGTTTCTATCACGAAGTTTCGACGGACGTATCCACTCGAGCATGGGGACGACGAGTGTGCGGGCGGTACCCGATTCATTTGCGGAAGGGCGAACGATGAACATGAAAGCGATCTTTGCGACGCCCGAACAGGGTGTGGCAGCGAGCGGTGCGTTCCTGCTGTTGCGCGTGGTGGGCGGCAGCGCATTCATGATTCACGGTTGGGGGAAGATCCAAAACCCCTTCGGATGGATGGGGCCGGACGCCTTCGCGCCGCCGGTGTTTCAGGCGCTGGCGGCGCTGTCGGAATTCGGCGGCGGGCTCGCGTGGATCCTCGGCTTGGTCACACCGCTCGCGTCGCTCGGCATCGCGTTCACGATGATCGTGGCCGCGTGGACGCACGGCGTCACGCGCGGCGATCCCTTTGTGGGCAAGGGCGGCCCGTCGTGGGAACTGGCCGCGCTTTACTTTTGCATTGCGGTTGTCTTCATGGCGGCGGGTCCTGGGCGCTTCTCGCTCGATCACAAAATCTTTGGAGACGGAGCCCGATGACGCACAAAGAGCCGCCCGCGGGCGGCTCTTTG
>CAZPJD010000217.1:0-7553 GCA_964586775.1 uncultured bacterium
GCCCCTGGGCCTCGGTCTCGGGCACGCGCTGAACGCGGTGCACGCCCGACTCGTACTTGAGCCGCGAGTACACCTTGTCGCCGCGAATCATCACGATGACTTCTTTGTATCCGCCGCGCCCGGTCTCGCTGGCGCTCATGATCTCGTTGCGCCAGCCGCGCGTTTCGGCGTAACGCAGGTACATGCGCAGCAAATCGCCCGCGAAGAGCGCCGCCTCCTCGCCGCCCGTGCCGGCGCGGATTTCCAGATAGATGTTCTTGTCGTCGTAGGGGTCCTTGGGCAGTAACAGGACCATCAACCGGCTCGCGAGATCCTCTTTTTCCGTCTCGAGTCGCGCCGTGTCCTCGGCGGCCATTTCGCGCACTTCGGGGTCGTCGTCCGCCGCCAGCGTGCGGTTGTCCTCGATCTGCCGCACAACGATCTCATAGCGACGGTAACTGTCGACCACCTCCACCATCCCCGCGCGTTCCTTGCCGAGCTTCATCATGCGCTCGGGGCTGGTCGCCACGGCGGGATCGGCGAGCTGCGTCTCGATCTCGTCGAATCGACGGACCACGTCTTCGAGTTTGGCGAACACGGATCGAACCTCGAAAGAAAGGGAAGATGCCGACGGCGAACGCGGGGAGCCGGTCGAAGGGGGCTAGGACTCGGGAATGGCCGCCGCGGCCTCGGCGAAGGAGCCGAAGAAATCGACGCGGCCCTCGGGGCCGTCCTCCGACCTGCCGACCGATTTCTCGCGCCACAGGCACTTCTTGAGCGAGAGCAGCGCGATTTCGAGCTGGTCGTCGCCGGGGTCGCGCGTCGTGATGTGCTGCAACCACACGCCGGGGCGCGTCGCGATGCGCAGCAGCAGGTTCTTTTCGAACCGGGCCGAGAGCCGCGTGATCTCGTAGCTGATCCCCGCGATCGGCAGAAGTAGCGGGATCTTCACGAGGATGTAGACGAGGTTCTTCAGAACCGGATGCCAGTCCGGCAGCTTGGGCAGGAACGGAAACACGACGGAAAACACGAAGATCGAGATCGCGAGCACCATGAACAAAAAGCTGGTGCCGCATCGCGGGTGAAAGCGCGTGAAGCGCCGCGCGTTCTCGACGGTGAGCGGCAGGTCGTTTTCGTAGGTGAAGATCGCCATGTGCTCCGCGCCGTGGTACTGGAACACGCGCCGGATGTCGGGCATGAAGCTGATGCCCCACACGTAGCCCACCAGAATCGCGATCTTGATGACGCCGTCCACCGCGTGAAACAACCAGCTATCCGTCGAGAGCCCCAGCAGCGCGGTGAGCGCGTGCGGCAGCGCGACGAACAGTCCGATCGAAAACGCGAAGCTCACGAGGATCGCGCCGAAGATTGCGAGGTCCGACAGCGGCTTCTCGGTCGTTTCGGGTTTCTGGTCGTCCTTCTTGTCCTCTTCGAGCGCGGCCCAGTGCGCCGAAAACGTGAGCGACGAGATCCCGTTCCACATCGCCTCGGTCAGCACGATCGATCCGCGCAGAAGCGGCCAGCGCAGAAAACGCAGCCGGTGCCAGATCGAGCGCCAGCGGTCCTCGCGCAGCACGATCCGTCCGTCGCCCAGCCGCACGCTGACGGTAAAGCTGTTGGGCGAGCGCATCATGACGCCTTCGAGAACGGCCTGGCCGCCCACCTGCTGCAACTTGCAGCCTTCGGGGCTCTGTACGAGGAGAACGCTCATCGATATCCCTTGGCGGCTTTCTCCGCGCCGTCGCGGAGGATCAGCCGCATCATTCTACCACCTGGCCGCGTGAATCCAATCACAAAAGCCCGGCCACGCAAATGACCGGGCTCAGAAAACGCGGGGGAATGCTATTCGGCAGCGGGAGCGGATTCCTCGGCGGGCGCGGTTTCGGCGGTCTGCGCGTCCTTGGCCGCCTGCACCTTGGCGTACTTGCGGCGGAAGCGATCGACGCGGCCGGCCGTGTCGATGAGCTTCTGCTTGCCCGTGAAGAACGGATGGCACACCGCGCAGATGTCGAGCTTGATTTCGGGGTGCGCCACCGATCGCGTGACGAACGTGTTGCCGCACGCGCAGGTGACCGTGGTCTCTCGGTAGTCGGGGTGGATTCCGCTTTTCATGTTCTGCTCCTGTCGCTAGGCGCCGCCTCGAAAATAAAGGCCGCCACGACGATTCACGCCGGGGCAACTTGCCCGACGCATCGGCGGCGGTTTCTAGCACCGCGACCGCCCGAATGCAAGACCGGCGTCGTTGCTTGACGGAAAACCGGCGTAACCCCTAGTATTTCCCCATTCCGAGGGGTTTTCGGTCAGCGTTTTTCGGGGATTGCCGGTCGCCGCAATGCGGCCACGCCGGCCAACGGGCGAGAGGGGCCATGCTGCTCAATTTTTCCGTGCGTTCCTGCGTTGTCACCATTGCGAACTTTCACTGGCCGGCCCTGCTCGACGCGCTCGCGCAGTCCGGGTATTCGGGCGTGCTCGCCGACGTCAAACGGGGCATCCTCGACCGCTTCAGCCTCGCGGGCGCTGACGGCAGCGATGCGCTGATCCACCCGGCCAAGCGCACGCACTTCGCCGAGGTCTTCTTTCCCGACGCGCACAGCGCCGTCTATCTCAAGGTGGCGCGCAGCTACGCCGACGCCGCCGAGGCGCACGAGGCCGAGGGCGAGGACATCTGGTCCGATCCCGGCGCGGTCGCGGCGACGGTTCACAACAACTACCAACTCGACATCGGCGAGATCGTGCCGATCGACGCCGCGGATGGCGACCGACTCTCGGAGTTCCACACCGCGGTCACGCTGGCGCTCGGTTCGTTCGGCGTCGCCGAAAAGTCGCTCACGTGGACGGGCGGCGAGGCCGGCGAAGCTGCGTCGCTGCCCTTCGCGACCAAACCCCTCGACGCACCCGACGCGCGCGCGCTCGATCTCGCGGCGATCTTCCGCGACGGCAAGCTGAACGCGCTGATGGAGCGCTTCGCGTCGGGTTCGGGCTCGTTCACACTCGACGAATACCTTGCGTCGGTGCCGAACCGCGAGGAGACCGAGTACTACATCGACAAGCTCTTCGACATGGAATTCCTGGGCGAGGAGATCGTCGTCTATTCGCGCACCACCGGCGCGCCGGTGATCCGCGCCAAGGACCGCGCCGCGCTCAAGACGCTCTCCGACATGGGCATCACCAGCGCCGAAGGAAGACCGCTGGAAGAAGAAGACGTCCGGCGGCTCGTCACGCTGCCCGAGGCGAGCAAGAAGTACGTCGGCGGCACATGGGCCGCGCGCACGTTTTTGGTCAGCCTGTTGCTCAAAATGGGCCACACGATCGGCGACATCCAGGCTGCGGATCACGACGGCGATTTGTCGCTCATCTACGTGCGCTCGGGATCGGGCGGGCTGGTGTTCGCCATGTCGCCGGGGCGCTTCACCGACAAGAACACCAAGGAGCTGTGGCGCGCGGTCGGCAAGAGCACCGAGTTCAAGTATTTCGTCTTCGGGGCGGAAGGCGTGGACGACTCGGCGGCGAACTCGCTGGGCACCCTTGCGGGCAAAACGCGCGTCGTCGCCCTGCCGGATCTCGCCAACTTCAACGCCGCCGTGGTGGACGCCGTGAACAACGAGCGCATGGGAACCCTGCGCGAGATCCTGCGCGATCTGGAATCGCAGCTCACGGTGGACGTGGCCGGGCTCATCATGCGCCGCTGCGGCTGACGCAACCTCAACCAAATTCAAACGGCCCCGCGGCGAACCGCGAGGCCGTTTTTCATTTCACGAACGAGAGCGGCGTCAGCCCAGGATCTTCTGGAGCTTCATGGCGAGACCCATGTCGCCCGAGATCTTCAGCTTGCCCGTCATGAACGCCATCTGGCCCGAGAGCTTGCCGGTGGTGATCGCCAGCAGGTCGGTCGCCGCGACGGTGATGGTGCAGTTCGCCGGGTCCTTGGTGCCCGCCGCAACCACCGGCGTGTCACCGGTCAGGTCGGCGTAGTACTCGCCGGCGTCGTCGCCCGTCACCTTGAACTGATACACGCACTTCATGCCGGCGACGCTGCCGGGGTTGCCCTGGAGACGCGTGTTCATATTGTCGAAAAGGGTCTTGATCTCGCTCATGGTGTTCCCCCTGGTGCGTTTCGCGGCCGGTCCGCGGGCCGGAACCCCCGTCCCGTCGCCGCCCAAGCCGTCCTCGTGGAGCGCGATTGCCGCCAAAATGAATCGCGATTCATTCGTAACAAAGACCGGCGAAGCGGTCAAGGGCAAAACGCACCGCCCGGGCGTGACCGGGGACATGCAGCACGAAGTGATGCGTGTCCCCGGCCTTCTCGAAGCTCTACGTCACTCGCACCCGGTCGGTGTGGGGTTGTACTCGTAGCCGCCGCCGTAGACCAGGTAGTTGATCGTCACGGCGGACCCGAAGACCTGCGGCACCTCGGTCTGCGTTTCCTCCGTTTCGTCCACGGTGGCGGTGAAGTCGTACGGGCCGCCCGTGGGCACGTTGAAGAGCAGATGGCTCGCGTTCAACGGGTGCGTGGACGTACGCAGCGGGTTCAGCCCATTCTCGTCGGCGTAGTAGACCGTGTTCTGACGGGAGTCGCTCGTCACCTCGGCGCAGCCGACGAACTCGTGCGCCGTGGGACCCGACCACAGCACGACGCCGAGCACGATACCGTCCTCCGGGTCGATCGTGATCTCCAGATACGTCTCAAGGTCGTCGATCATCGCGGTCGGCAGCATCCACGCCGTCGGCAGCGCGGGCGACGGCAGGTTGAACTCGAAGGACGGGAGATAGTCGTCGTGTGTGTTACGCACCGAGAAGATTTCCGCGCCGCTGATCGACGGGAACCAGCAATAGCCGTTCGCGTTCGACGTGGTCGAGATCTCCGGCTCCACCGGTTCGCCCGTCACGTTGTCCACGATCACGCACTCCGCTCCAATGATCGGCGATTCGGGGTCGTCTATGTCCACGACCTGCACGCCCACCGGCGCGCCGGTGCAGTCCATCACGTCCCACTCGCACGAGTCGGCGCACTGGCACAGGCCGTCGTAGCCGTAGCCGCAGGGGTCGCCGACCTGGCAGCACAGGTCGTTGTCCTCGTAGTTGTCGCCACCGTCGTCGTGGAGGTCGAGGAAGAAGTCGTGGACGTGGTGGTCGTCGTGCTCGCATCATCGTCCGCCACGTCGTTGTTGAGCGAGTCGTCGTCGTCCGGCGATACGTCGTCATCCGACGTCGCCGAGGCGTCATCGGACGTTCCGCCGCAATCGCAGGCGGGGAGTAGCGGAAGGAGAAGGGGCGCGAGAAGACAGAAGAGCGCTGTTACGGTCTTTCCGCGAAGTCCGATGGTTTTCGATTCGCGTTTCATTCGACGAAGCGCCTTTGTTTGCGTACCGATTCGGCGCGTCACCGATCATTCACGCTGACGGCGACATAGTGCCGATTTGGAAGTCAAGAGTTTTCCATTTGACTTCCCGACGGCGAAGCAGCACTCGACGTCGACAAGTGTCCACGAGTTTCATCCCGATCGGCGAATCGGCCGGATGCGGGCATTCCCATTTCGCGCGTTCGCTCCATAATGCGTCCATCGAGACCGAACGTTATGATTGGAATCTGAAGCCATGAAACATCCCATGACCGTTGCGGTTTGCGCGGCGATGTTCCTGTTCGCGGCGAATGCGTCGTTCGCCCAGGACGCGCCGGTGTGGTTCAACGGCTTCGACGAAAAATCGGCGGGCTTCGAGAAGGTCGCGGTATTCGTGGACGCCGCCGTCACGCGCTATCTCGAAAACGGCAAGGTCTTCATCTCGAAGTCGGAGTCGATGTCGCTGGCGACGGCGCTCGACGAGCAGATCGATCTCACGCTGCAGAAGCTCGGTTACGCCGAGACGGCGCACGCCCATCTGTTTTCAGCGTCGTACACCGACGTGACGCGCGCGCTCGCATCGGAAACCGGCAAACCCATCGCCGACCAGACCGCGCCGTTTCATCTAGATCCCGACATCACCCGCGTCGCGCAGCTCGCGGCCGATGTTCACAAGGCGCTCGCGCTCACGGCCGACCTCGCCGCCGGGGCGAATCCCGCCGGCACGGGCATCGACGAGGAATCCGCGCGGCGTATCGCGGGCAACTACCGCGCGAACGGCATCGCCGTGGTCATCGCCGTCGGCCACTTCGAGGACAAGCCCGTGCGCGAGTTCCCCGCCCCCGACGCCGAGCGGGTGCGGCGGCTGGATGCGCCGGTGTTGGCGATCGCGGTTTACGAGGGAAATTCCGGCAAGCTCGTATTCTTTCGCCGCATGATCGAGTGGAAAAAGCAGAAAGAAGCGGTCTTTGCGTCGACGCTCAAGGACCTGCACGACGGCTTCCCCAAGGCGCGCGTGGGCGGGCGCTTCACGGTACCGCCCCTGCCCCGTTTCGATTCGTCGAAAAAGGAAGACGGTGACGACGCGCTGTCGTTCTTCGCGCAGGGGTCGGATGTCGAATCGGGATTCGAGTCGCAGCGCCTGGGCGTCATCAAGTCGCGCACGCCGGTGCCGTTTTCGTCGATGCCCACGGCGAACCGCAACGACACGTCGATGATCGCGCCGAACACGGTCGTACGCATCATCGGACGGCACAGCATCTACACCAAGGTGGTTTTGCGCGACGGACGCGTGGGCTGGGTGCCCACCGATTCCGTCTGGCTGCGCGCGGGCGCGCCGTTGAACTAGCTTCGCCCGCTCGTCAGTTCGCGAAGCCACGCGCCGCCGTCGAGGGCCGCGCGCATCTCGCGCAGCAGATCGGCGAAAACCTCGCGCACGGGTTTGATCTCGTCGCACAGGTAGCACGACTGCCCCGCGCTCACCGAGCCCTGCTCGACATCGCCGTTCACCACCGCGAGACGCACCCGCCCGCGCCCGATGAAATCGCGGATCTCGTCGTCGCTCGCGCCGCCGTCTTCGAGCGCGCGCAGTCGGTCGGAAACAGGGTTGTGCACGACGCGCGACGGGCTGACGCGCACGGCGGTGACCATGGTGCCGCCGTCGCCCGCCTCGCGGATCTTGCGTTTGAACTCGTCGTGGGCCTCGCACTCACTCGTGAGGATGAGGCGCGTGCCGAGCTGCACGCCGTCGGCCCCCAGCATGAAAGCCGCCGCGACCTGCCGCCCATCGGCGATACCACCCGCGCAGATCACCGGCACGTTCACGGCGCGCTTCACGGTGCGGACGAGCACCATCGTGGTGGTGCCGTCGCGCGAGACGTGGCCGCCCGCCTCGTAACCCTCGGCCACCACCGCGTCCACGCCGCACTGCTCGCTTTTTTTGGCGAGGCGCGCCGAGGGAACGACATGCGCGACCTTGATGCCCGCGGCGTGCAACAGCGGCGTCGTGCGTTCGGGATTGCCCGCGCTGGTGAAGACGATCTTCACGCCCTCGTCGGCGCACACGCGCAATAGATCGGGCGCGTGTTTGTAGAGCAGCGGAACGTTCACGCCGACGGGCTTCGTCGTCAGCGAGCGGACCTTGCGAATCTCATCGACCAGCGTGTCGGGGCGATTGCTGCCCCCGGCGAGCAACCCAAGCCCGCCCGCCTCGCTCACCGCCGCCGCCCACGCCGCC
>CAZPJD010000218.1:0-23907 GCA_964586775.1 uncultured bacterium
CACGATCGTCACCCTCGGCACCTTCCTGCAAACGCCGATCTATCAGGCGGTGTCGGTCATCCAGATTCTGCCCGAAGCGCCCGAGGTCGTGGACTTCAAGGAGGTCGTCGCCCTCGGATCGCGCAACTACTGGGCGATGAAGGAATACTACGAGACGCAGTTCCGCATCATCCGCTCGCGCGATGTCGTCGCCCGTGTGCTCGACGAACTGGAACTGCGCGACAAAGCTCCGTACGCCACGGCCAGGGACCCCGAGGCGCTGCTGGCCGATCAGATTCTCGTGCAGCCGGTCAAGAACTCGCAACTCGTCAACATCGTCATCGAGCACCCCAATCCCGAGCTCGCGCAGAGCATCGCGAACGCCGTCGCGGTCGTCTATCAGAAGCAGAACCTCGTGCGCCGCAGCGAGGCGTCGAAGAACGCCATCGACTGGCTGCGCGAAGAGGGCGGCGACATGCGTGAGCGTCTGGTGGACTCCGAACGCAAACTTCAGGCATTCATGAAGGAAGCGCAGGTCTTCTCGTTCGACGAAAAGTTCAACATGGCGCTTCGAAATCTCGCGAAGTTTTCCGAGGCGCAGGCCGAGGCCAAACGCAAGCGCATCGAGCTGGAAACGCTTTACAACAAGTGCGTCGAGATGAAGGCCAAGGGCCAGGCCGCGATGATCCCCGAGGTCATGGACAGCCCCGTCGTGCAGGACCTCAAGAGCGAGAAGGTCGCCGCCGAGAAAAAACTCGCGCAACTCGAACCGAAGTACGGCGAGAAGTACCCCGAGATTCAGGCGCTCAAGAGCCAGATCGCCCTGATTTCCGCCAAGATCAGTCAGGAGATCGATCAGCACGTCGGGTCCATCAACGCCGCGTATCTGGTCGCCCGCGATCAGGAAACGCAAATGGAAAAGGCCGTCGCCGAGGCGCGGCATCAGGCGCAGGATCTGAGCGAAAAGGAGATCGCGTTCAAGGAACTTCACCGCGACGCGCAGGCGAACCAGACGCTCTACGAGGAACTGCAAAAGCGCGCCAAGGAAACGCAGATCACCGAGAGCCTTTCCGCCAACAACATCCTGCTCATCGAGAAGGCGCAGCGGCCCGAGTTTCACGTGAAACCCAAGCGCCGCGTCAACGTCGCGCTCGGCATGCTGCTCGGCATCATCGGCGGAGTCGGCCTCGCGTTCTTCCTCGAATACCTCGACAACACGATCAAGACGCAGCAGGACATCGAGAACATCACCGACATTCCGTTCCTCGGCATCATCCCCACATTCATGGCCGAGGACGGCGACGTGACCAAGGGCGAGCTGTTCACGCACTACTATCCCAAGTCGAGCATCACCGAGTCGTGCCGCGCGATCCGCACGAACATCCTCTATAGCTCGCCGGGCAAGGAACTCGTGAAACTGCTCGTCACCAGCGCCGGCCCGCAGGAAGGCAAGTCGACCACCGTCATCAGCCTCGGCACCGTCTTCGCGCAGGGCGGGCGGCGCGTGTGCCTCGTCGATTCCGACCTGCGTCGCCCGCGTTTGCATCGCGCGTTCAAGGTCGAGCGCAACAAGGGACTCACGAATTTCATCATGGGCGAGATGGGCGTGGACGAGATCGCGATTCCGACCGAGGTGCCCAACCTCTTCCTCATCCCGTCCGGTCCGATTCCGCCGAACCCGTCGGAGTTGCTCGAGAGCGAGCCCATGAAAGAACTCATGCGCCAGCTCGAGGAACGCTACGACATGATCCTCTTCGACTCGCCGCCCATCGTGGCGGTCACCGACGCGATCGTGCTGTCGCGGCAGGTGGACGGCGTGGTGCTGGTCGTGAAGGCGGGCAAGACCACGACCGACATGTTCGATCGCGCGGTGCGCCAGATCGAGGACGTCAAGTCGCACGCGATCGGTTCGGTGCTCAACGACTTCAACATTCGCGGCGAGGGGTATCGGTACTATTACTACTACCACTACTACCGCAGCGACGAAGACGGTTCCGCCGACCCCACGAAGCGGCGACGCACCCGCAAGCGGACGGTCGACGAGATCCGAAAATCCGCGTAGGCCGCCATGCCCACGCGCAAGCCGCCGCGCCTCGACCGATTCATCGAAGCCCTCGTTCTCGCCATCCTGATCGATCTGCCGATCGCCTTCGCGGGCGTCGGTTGGCATCGTCGTGCGCCGGCGATCGTCGCAGCGGCGATGCTCGCCGTCGCGCTCGCGATCCGGGCTTGGCGGCAGTCCCCGACGGATTCGCCCGATCGGCCGTTCGACGCACCCCTCGCGCTGTGGGGGCTCTTTCTGATCTGGGCGGCGCTGCAACTCGTCCCGATTCCGGCGGCGTGGGCCGCGTGGTTGGGAGTGCCCGAGCCTTTTGTGCCCGGCCCGTTCGCGCCCACGCACCCCGCGCCGCAAAAGGCCATCGTCGCGCTCATGACCTTCGGCGTCGCCTTCGTCGTCTACTACGCGATCACGCGCGTGTATCGCTCGCGCGGTCAGATTCGCCGCCTCATCGGCGTGCTCATCACCGTCGGCGCGTTCGAGGCGTTCTATGGTCTCGTCGAGTGGGGGCGGGGCAGCGGCCAGGTGCTCGGCCACGTCAAGCGCGCGTACGTGGACGTCGCCACCGGCACCTTCGTCAACCGCAATCACTACGCCGCCTACCTCGCCATGACGCTCTGCCTGGCCGCCGCGGCGGCGATCGACGCCATCGACCGGTCGTCGAGACGGACGAAGTCCAAGGACGGAGTCTTTGAAAAAGCCGTGATCGTCGGCTTTGTCGTGATGCTGGGCATGGGCGCGATGTTTGCCGCGGGGTCGCGCGCCGCGCCGATCTGCTTTGTCGTCGCGGCCGGCGTCATCGGTTTCGTCTACCAGCGCGATCGTATCCCGAAACGGATCTGGCCCGCGCTGCTCCTGTTCGCCGTGTGCCTTTTTGCGTTCCTGATGTGGATCGGCGCCGAACCGCTCAACCCGCGCTGGGCGCACCTCACCGAAGAAGCCCGCATGGCCGACTCGCGCCCGCGCGTCTACGCCGCATGCCTGGGCGTTTTCGCGCACGCCCCGATTCTGGGAACGGGGCTTGGGTCGTTCGCCGATGCGTTCGCGATCTACCGCCCGGCCCAAATCCTCGCCTACTACGATCACGCCCATAGCGACTATCTGGAGATCGCGATCGAGACCGGCTTCGTCGGTTTCGCGCTCTTCTACGGCGGCGTGATTGCGGCGTTTCGGCGCGCCGTGCGCGCCGTGCGCGATCGCCAGAGCCGCTTCGCCCGCACGCGCGCGCTCGGCGCGTTGGCGGGGGTGCTCGCGATCGGTCTTCACGGTCTTGTCGACTTCAACCTGTCCGTGCCCGCGAATCTGGTCACCGCGTTCGCCCTGCTCGCGATCGCGGTGACCGCGTCCGAGCGGCACCTGATGGAGTCGAGATGACGATGCGCCGCGCCGTCATCGCGCTCGTTTGCTGCCTCGCGTTCGCGGCGGCGTACCGGGCCGTTCGTATCGGAATGGCATACGCGTATCTCTCCGACTACCGAAATCTCGCGAATACCTCGCCGGACGCCGTAGGCGCCGACGACGCCGCGGCCCGCGCCGCACTGCTCGACCAATCGATTCGTCAAAACCCCACAGACGACTCGGCATGGTACGAGCGCGGGCGTTTCGCACACCGCCTCATTGGGGCGACCCGCGACGACATCCCGCGCGCCGCGCTGACGGCGTGGTTTGGCGCGGGTGTCCCGGGCGATCGCGTGGGGATGGATCGGCGGCTGTTGGAAGAGGCGATTCGCGCCTACGACGAGGCCGCGCGGCGCAACCGGATCGACGCCGATTCGCGCTTTTGGCGTGTCTTCGCCGAAGAGGCTCTTGCGCAACGAAACCCGGTCGCCCCCGAGCTCGCGCAGGTCGCCGAGTGGTTCGACGCGCTCGAAGCCGCCATGCGTCTCGACCCGCAGCGCCCGGAGCGCTGGCTGGAGATCGGCCGACTCGCGATGAAATACGGCCGGGTCGACGAGTCGCTCGCGCACCTGCGCCGGTCGCTCGATCTCAGTCATGAGGGCCTCGAAACGGCGGTCGAGACGGCGTGGTATTCGCCGGCCGGAATGGACGGCGTGCGCTCGATCGTCCCCGATCGCGCGAACGCACAGGAGCGGCTGGCGAACTGGCTTTTCGACCGTTGGATTTTCGACGAGGCCGAGCACGCGTGGCGCCGATCGCGCGAACTCGCCGGCTTGCCGATCGCCGAAAACGCCGCGTTGATCGCCAACGGGAATTTTCGCGACGACCTCGGCACGCACTTTCACGACTGGCGCGTCGTGAACGTCGAGGGGGTGAAGATCGGTCGCGAATCGGCCGGCGGCGCGGGCGCGCTTCGCGTCGCCATGTCGCGCGGGCCGTCGAACTGGTTTCACGTCACGCAGGACGTGCCCGTCGAGGAAGGCGGGCGATATCGTCTCTTCGCGACGGTCCAGGCGCAGGGCTTCGATCCGCGCACGCGGCTCGGGATCGAGGTCGTGAATCCGCTCATGCCCGACCTGTTTTCCGCCGGGGATGTCTGTTATGTTTCGGCCCCGCCCGACCAACACGTCGCGAAATCCGCGGGCGGCGGACCCGTGGCGCTCGCCGTCGAATTCACGGTTCCCGAGGACTTGCCCGTGCTGCGCGTTCGACTGCGTCGTCACGGTGCGGCGGGGGAAACCGACAGCGGCAAGGGCGTCATGATCTGGAGCGATATTTCGCTGGAACGCGCGGCCGACGCGGTCGCGACCACCGAACCGAACGGGGAACCCACGGATGCTTCAGGCATCGATCATCATCCGAACGCGCAATGAAGCGCGCCACATCGGCGAGGTGCTCGCGCGCGTGCGCGCTCAGCGGCGCGTCGCCTTCGAGGTGATCGTCGTCGATTCGGGAAGCACCGACGCCACGCTCGATCTCGTCCGCAAATTCCCCGATGTGCGCGTCCTCGAAATTCCGGCCGCGTCGTTCACCTACGGTCGCGCGCTCAACGTGGGCATGCGCGAAGCCCAGGGACCGATCCTCGTCTCGCTCTCGGCCCATGCGATCCCGTTCGACAAGGACTGGCTCGCGAATCTGCTGCAACCCTTCGACGACCCCGACGTGTGCGCCGTCGTTGGCAAGCCGCTGCCGCATCCCGACTGCAACCCCTTCGATCGGCGCGGGTTGCTGCGTCGTTACGGAACCGAGCGCCTTTATCTGCACATCGATTCGCCGATCATGTTCCAGAACGCGAATGGCGCCATCCGCCGGAGCGATTGGGAGGCGCTGCCCTTCGACGAGACGCTGCCGTACTCCGAGGATCTCGCGTGGGCGCGTGAGCGGCTGGGCGCCGGGCGGCGGATCGTCTACGAACCCACGGCGGCCGTTTACCACAGCCACAACGAATCGTCCGACGAGCTGTATTCGCGCTTCTATAACGAGTCCGCCGCTCGGGTGCGAATCGGTGCCGGGGTGGGACGCTATCGCATCTCGCGCTTGGCGTGGGACGTCTTCGCGGGCGGAGCATACGACAAGTGGACGGCGCTGCGGCGCGTGTCCACATGGCGCAATCTGCCGGGCGCGCCCAGGCGGCGAATCGCCATCAACCTGGGACGCTACGCCGGTTCGCGCGGCATCCCGAAACTCGATCCGCCACGCCCGGGCCGTCAGATCCTACTGCGGGCGGGGCTCGTCGTCTTCGACAAGATCAGCGCGAACCTGCAGCGCCTCGCGCCGCACGTCGTCAAGCTTACGCGCAAGCACATCGAGGCGATTCATCCCAAGCACCTGCTGCGCGACAACAAAGAGCACTACTGGTACGACGCGCACCTGCGCGGCGCGAAGCGCGTGCTCGACATCGGCTGCAATCAGGGGATGCACGCGATCAACGCGGCGGCCCACGCGCAGGAGGTGGTCGGCATCGACCGCGACGAGCAACTGCTCTACGTGGCGAACTTCAATGCGAAGTGGGACGGGCGCAGGAACGTGACCTTCGTCGCCGCCGACGCCGACAAGCTGCTGCCCTTTTCCGACGCGTCGTTCGACGTCGTCATGGCCTTCGACGTGATCGAACACCTCGACGAGCGACAACTGTTTTTGTCCGAGATCCGCCGCGTGCTGGTGCCGGGCGGAACGCTCCTGCTCTCGGCGCCGAACTCCGAAACGGGATACAAGCGCCTAAAAAAGATGGCGGGGCTGCGTTACTACTGCGATCCCACGCACGTGATCGAATACACGCTCGACGAATTGCGCGACGAGTGCCGTCGCGGCGGATTCTCGGATCGAGAGGTCGCGCCCGTCGTCATCGATTCGCCGTTCTATGGATTCTTCGATTTCTTCGGCGCGTTTTCCCTGCCGCTCTACGAGCGGTTCGAGCAATACAAGCGAACGGCGGTGAAGCATCGCCCGCAGGACACGACGGGCTTTCGCATGGTGCTGACCCGCGCCCGGGACGACGCGCGTGCGCCTGCTGTTGGTTAACGAATACTTCACGCCTCACGCGCCGGGCGGCGCGGAGCGCAGCCAGCGCCTGTTGGCGGCGGCGCTCGCCGCGCGCGGGCACGAGGTCGCGGTGGCGACGACCGGATTCGGCCTTGCGCCGGAGGCGGATGAGTCGGCGCACGACCGCGAACTTGCGGGCAACGGCGTGCGCGTCGAGCGGATGCGTCTCGCGACCGGTCGCCCCACCGACGATCGCGTCCAGCCGAGCTACATCTTCGGGAACCCGCTCTTCCATCGACGATTCGCGCGCTGGATCGAACGGGTTGCGAAGGAGCATCCCGTTGATCTCATTCACACGCACGGCTACGACGCGATGGCGGCGACCGCCCGCGTACGTGCGCCGATTCCGCGCGTGGCGACGATCCGCGACTACCGCGCGCTCTGCCCGATCGCGATCTGCCTGCACGATCAGAACCGCGCGCCCGTCGGCTGTCGGCGCGCTGACTTCTTTCGCTGTTGCGGACTGTATCGCGAAAACTACGGCATCTCGCTCGGCGCGGCGGCGCGGGGGCGTCACGATGCGCGTCGGACCCTCGAGTGGATCAATCACAACGCCGCGCTCGGTGCGCTGCGCGGCATGAACGGCGCGATTTTCGTGTCGGAGCGCGTGCGCGAGATCTTTCGCGACGCCGCGATCGCCCCAGCGCGAACCACGGCCATTCCGAACCTGCCTCCCGCGTTCGACGACAAGACGGAACCGTGGGCGGAAAACCTCAACGTCGCGGGACGTCGCATTGTGCTCTTCGTCGGCCGATACTCCCTGGGCAAGGGCGCGGCGGTGCTGAGTGAAGCCATGGCGATCGTCGCGCGTCGCCACCCCGACGTGCTGTGCGTGGTGGCCGGGCGGCGCGAGTATTCGGGCGAAGGACCCGCGATGATCTTTCTCGGTCAGATCGCGTCGCGCAAACTCGCGGCGCTCTACCGCGATGCCGAACTCGTCGTGCTCCCGTCCCGCTGGCAGGAGCCGTTTTCGCGCGTACTTCTCGAAGCGATGAGCGCGGCGAAACCCGTCGTGGCGACGGACAGCGGCGGCAACGCCGAGGCCGTGCGCGACGGCGAAACGGGGCGGCTCGTTTTGCGCAACGATCCCACCGCGATCGCCGAAGGAATTTGCGCAATCATGGATCTCAGCGCCGATCAGCGCCGCCGGATGGGCGAGGCGGGCAGGGCTCTGCTCGCCGAAAAATTCTCGTCGGGCTCTGTGCTGGATCGACACGAGGCGTTCTACCGCGAGGTGGCGGGATCATGACCGATCGCCCCGTTCGCGTGTGTTCGCCGCAGATGGCGCTCTCGCCCGAAAACACCTTCGGCGGCGGCGTGTTTCACCTGAAATTGCTCGAGGCCCTCGCGGACCTGGGCGTGCCGTGCCTGATTCCTCTCGCGTTTCGCTTCGACCATACCCCGCGCGCCAACTGGGACGTGTGGCCCGTGCGCATCGAGCGCACCTACAAGCTCGGCCCGGTGATCTCGAACCTCGTGTTCTTTCTTTCGCTCATCTGGTTGTGGTTCGGCGCGGGGCGAAGGTTCGAAATTCTGCGTGTGACGGACCCGTACTTCGTGGGGCCCGCGGCGCTGGCGTTCCGCTTTCTCTCCGGCGTTCCGATCGTCGCGAACGTATTTCACATCGAGGAGCACGAACGGCTGCGCAACCGCGTACTGCGCTATGTGTGCCGACGCGCGGACGCGGTGATCGTGACCAGCCGGTTTTCGCGCGAGCAGGTCATCGGCGAGCTTGGCCTCGATCCCGCCCGCGTGCACGTCACCTACGGCGGCGTGACGTCGTTCGACGGCGCGCCCGCGACCAAGAGCGCCGCGAAGCGATCCTTCGGCCTCGCCGACAAAACCGTCGTGGGCTTTGTCGGCGCGATGACCGACCGCAAGAACCCCGGCTACCTGCTCGAAATCTTCGCCGATCTGCACCGGCTCGATTCGTCGCGACACCTGGTGTTTATCGGGGCGGATGCGACGGGCGAGGTGATGGATCGTTTGCGATCCCGCGCGGCGGAACTTGCACTGACGAATGCCGTGACCTTCGCGGGACGCGTCGATTCGCTCGAAAAAGCCGCGTGGTATCGCGCGATGGATCTGTTCGTCTTCCCGAGCCTGCTGGAAGGTTTCGGCCTCGCGGTCGTCGAGGCGATGGCGGCGGGTGTTCCCGCCGTCGTCTCCAATCGCGGCTCGCTGCCCGAGGTGGTGGACGACGGCGTGACGGGTCTCGTCTGCGACGTGATGGACCGTCCGGCGTTCGTGCGTCGCGTGCACGAGCTGCTCGCCGATTCGGGACGCCTTCGCGCCATGGGCGAGCTCGCGGCGAGGGCGGTCGCCACGCGATTCACCTGGGCGGACTGCGCGAAACGCACCGATGCGATCCACCGCGACCTGATCGCCCGATCCGCGCTCTCGCGGCTCGGCGTGATTCTGAACGCGGGCGACGGCCCCGCGACGATGGAGCGCGAGGGTCAGCGTCCGCGCTTCGAGCATTTTTACGTGCCCGCGTGGACCGATGTGTTTCGCGACGCGCGCATCTTCAGCTACGGCGAGGGCGGCCGGGCGGGCGAGCGCGCGGAATACGTCGCGGGGAAACCGGGCTGGCGAGGGCTCGTCTATGCGTTCGCGATGCCGTGGATTCATCGCGCGCTTTTTCGCTCGTGTTCGGTGCTGCGCGTGATGCAGGCGGGCGCGGCGATTCCCGCGATCGTCGCGAGCATCCTCTGGAAAAAGCCGCTGGTCGTGACCTACGGCTACCCCTACGGCGAGTTCATGCGCCGCAAGGGGCGGCCGATTTACGCGTGGTTCGTCGATCGCGTCGCGCACGTGGCGATCCGCCGTGCCCGCGCGGTCATCTGCACCACGCCCGCATTGGAAGCACACGTGCGCGCGGTGGTTGGCCCGGGCACGACGCACTTGGTTCCCAACGGGGTCGATCTCGCGCGCTTTCGGCCGAACGGACGCATGCCGTCCGGCAACGCGAAGCTTCGGTTGCTCTTTGTCGGGCGTCTCGGCGCGCAAAAAAACCTCGCGACCCTCGGCCCGGCGCTCGCGCCGCTGCGCGATCGGGTCCAGTTGACGCTTGTCGGCGACGGGCCCGAGCGCGCGATGCTGGAGCGCGAATACGCGACGCACGGCCTCGACGCGCGCTTCGTGGGCACCGTCGCGCACGATCGCCTTCCCGAGTTCTGCTCGGGCGCGGATGTTTTCGTGCTGCCGAGCCTCATCGAGGGCCATCCCAAGGCGCTGATCGAGGCCATGGCCTGCGGTCTCGCGTGCGTGGGGGCCGACGTGGAGGGCATTCGCGGGGTGCTCACCGATGGCGAGACGGGCTTGATCGTTCGGGCGACGACCGAGGCGTGGACGGACGCGATTCGCCGTCTTGCCGATGACGCCGCCTTGCGCGATCGACTCGGGCGCGCGGCGGCCGATCACGCCGCTCGGCACTACGACCTGGCACGGGCGATCGAGCGCGAGCGTGAGATTCTGCGCGCCGTCGCCGCGGAGGTCCGGTGACGCGTCCGAAGGTCTTGTTCGTCTTCAACCGCGTTCGCGCCGAACGTGCCCAGGCATTCGCGCGCGGACTCGCGCCCGACGACGCGCTTTACGGCCTGCATGCGATCCGCGAGCGCGGTTTCGACGCGACCTTCGACGACATCGGCCACGACATTCGCGGCGTCGGAAGGCTCTACAAGGCGGTGGACGACACGCTGTCGGGCGGTGGGCGTCGCGTCGGGTTTCATTGGTGGCAGGCGAAGCGCCTGCTTCCGCGCCTTCGCGAGGCCGATCTGGTCTTCGCAACGGCGGATTCTTCCGCGTTGCCGATCCTATGGCTGCGCCGGCGAGGGCTCTTTCGCGCGCCGGTCGTGTATGGCTCCATCGGTCTCACGCAGTCCTTTCCCGATGCGCGCGGCGCGCTGTTTCGGTGGTATCGCGGTCTCGCCCGATCGGCGGAGCGCGTCGTCGCGTTCAGCGTGCGCGAGCGGGAAGAGTTGGTGGAGCGCTTCGGCGTAGTCCCTGAGCGAGCCGCTTTTGTCCCATTCGGCGTCGATGCGCGTTTCTATCGCGCGAGAGACGCGGGCACCGCGTGCGATGCGCCGCCGCTGGCGTTCGGGCTCGACCCGATGCGCGACTGGCCGACCCTCGCCGCCGCCACAAAGGATCTTGCGCTTCCGATCGACGTGATCGCGATCGGCGACCGCCTCGCGGGCACGGCGATTCCCGCGAATTGGCGCGTGTCGCCGCCCGTGGATTTCGCGGCGCTGGCGGCGCGCATTTCCGCCGCGCAATTCGTCGTCCTACCCGTGCGCGAAAATCCTTACACCGGCGCGACGATCTCGCTGCTCTCGGCGATGGCGTGCGGCAAGGCGGTCGTTGTCAGCCGCACCTCGGCGCTCGCCCAGGGTTACGGACTCGTCCACGACGAGAGCGTCGTCTTCGTGAAGCCCGGCGACGCCGCTGAATTGCGCGACGCCATCGAACGACTCACCGCCGACCCCGCCCGTTGCGCGCGGATCGGCGCGAGCGCACGCGCGCACGTCGAGCGCGCATTCACGGTCGATCACATGGCCGATCGCCTCGCCGCGATCTTTCGCGAGGTGCTCGCGTGAAGACGCCGCTCGTCCGGCGCGTTGGCCGGTTGCTCAACATGGACTTCGACTACGTCGCAAAGGGCGGCGCGTGGCTTTCGATCGATCAGGCGATCAACATGGCCACGAGCCTCGCCACGACGGTCGCGCTGACGCACTGGATGTCGAAGTCGGACTACGGCGCGTACAGCTACGTCATCAGCGCGGCGCTGCTCGTGCTGCCGCTGACGCTGCCGGGCATCAGCAACGCGATGGTGCGCAGCATCGCGCGCGGGCACGAGGGCGTGTGGCGCGTGGCGCTGCGTCGCCGGCTCGCGGGCGGTTTCGCCGCGTCGCTCGCGCTCGCCGGTGCGGCGATCTGGTTTCATCTCGATGGCCGTGCCGACGTAGCCGCGGGCACGCTGGCGGCGTGCGTGCTTCTTCCGTTCGCCTTCGCGGCCGACGACTACAGAACGTATCTGCACGGGCGGCGCGAATTCGCCCGTTACGCGCGGTATAACAGTGCCGTCAATATCGCGACGGCGATTGCCATCGTGATCGCCGGCGCGGCGCGGTGGCCGCTGCCCGCCGTGATCGCCGCGAATCTCGGTGTGCGCGGCGTGGGAAATCTTGTCGCGTATGCGCTACTTGCGCGCGGACTCGCGAATCGCGAGACCGATCCGGAGTTTTCGCGATTCGGCTGGAATCTTTCGCTCGTCGCCGCGGTGAACAGCGTCTCGCACTATGTCGACCGCTTTCTCGTCGGCACGTTCTATCCGCTCGAGACGATGGCGTCCTACGCGCTTTCGGCGAACATCACCGAGCCCATTCACGTCCTCTCGGTCTTCGTGAACCGGCTCGCGTGGCCCAAGGCCGTGCGGATGGAGCCGCGCGAGGCGGCGAGGAAATTCCACGGCAAATTCGGGCTGCTTCTCGCGGTCATCGCGCTGCTTTTCGTGGCGCTCGCGCTCGTCTTCCCCGTGTTCATCTCGCTGCTATTCCCCAAGTACGCCGATTCGATCGGGCTCGTGATGTGGATGGTGGCGTCGGCGCTTGCCGGGCTTGTCGTCACCTATCTCGAAACGTATTACATCTCGCAGGATCATTTGCAGCGGGTATTTTATTGGGCGTCCACGGTGCGTCCGATCGCGGTGATGGCCTTGATGGGTCCTTGCATGTGGCAGTGGGGAGCAATGGGCGCGGTGTACGCGCGACTCGCGGTGCGCGTGGTCGCATCGGTCGTTCTGTACGTGCGACTCGCCCGCGAGCGTCGGCGCTTGGAGGCGGGGGCGACGCCATGAACGTGCGTCTCGTCTCCACGAACTGCGCGCTATGCGGCGACGCGGCCTCGGACACGGTGGTCGTCGCGCCCGACCCGACCGGCGTCGTCGAAGGCGAGTATCGCGTCGCGCGTTGCCGCTCGTGCGGCGGATGGAGGCTCGATCCCGCGCCCGTGAAGGACGAGATCGCGCGACTGTATCCGCCCGACTACGAGGCGCACACGCGCGCGGTGTCGACGACGCGCGCCGTGATCCCCGGGCCGACCCACCGCCTGCGCCGTCGCTTCGTCGACTGGTGCGCGGCGGGTCGTCCGTCGGTGTGGAGGATGATCGCCGATCGCGCCTGGGATGTGATCGCCGCGCGCGTTTTCAGCCACACCACCTGGGGCCGATACAACCTGCTCGCGTTCTGGGGCGACGGTCGTCGCCTGCTCGACGTGGGTTGCGGCAGCGGCGAACTGCTGTCGGAATTTCACGCGCTCGGCTGGACGACGTTCGGGATCGAGCCGTCAAAGGCCGCGGCGGATCGCGCGGCGGCGACGGGGCTGCGCGTCGCGAACGGGCGCTTTCCCGAAGACGCGAAGTTGCTGTCGGGTCAATCGCCGTTCTCGGCCATCGTGATGGCGAATGTGATCGAGCACCTGCCGGACCCCGGTGCGGCGCTCGATGCGGCGTGGCGGCTGCTCGAGGACGGCGGTCGTCTGCTCCTGTGGGCGCCGGTGTGCGACGGATGGCAGCAGCGCGCGTGGCCGGGGCACTGGTACAACCTCGATCCGCCGCGGCATCTGCACATCCCCTCGCGCGCGGGCCTTCGTGCGCTCTTGCGCCAGCACGGGTTCGAGGTCCACGCCGAGCGCCCCGCGACCAGCGTGCGCGCGGTGCAGCGCAGCGCGGCCCGGTGGGCGGCGTCGCGCGGGCATGTGCGTTTGGCCGAGCGGATCGAATCGAGTACCATGCTTCGACGCATCCTGAACGGCCCGCTTCGCCTGCTCGACGCACTCGGGCAGGGCGACGTGGTGACCGTTCTCGCCGCGAAAGCCGCGCGCCCGGGAAGACCGGCATGACCACCGAAACCGACATCATCGCCGTCGAAAAGTCGGTGAAAACCGAGTTCGGCAAGCCGTTCGACGCCGCGATGGGCGAGGCCCGGCGGCCCGAGGTGCTGCGCGATTTTTCGCGATTCGACTGGGACGGCAAAGTCGGGCTCGACGTGGGCTCGGGCCACCCCACCGTCCCCGCGATCCTGACCGCGGCGCATCCGACCGTGCGTTTCGACTGCGTGGACCTGTCGCCCGATTTCGAGGCGCAGGCGACGGACTGCGTGACGAAACTCGGCGGCGACATGTCGCGCATCCGATGCGTGACGGCGGACTTTTACGACATCGCCCGGCTCGCCGAAGAAGGGCAACTCGCGCGGCGGTACGACTACGTGTTGCTCGTCGAGGCGCTGCACCACTCGCTGCGCAAGGCGAAATTGCTGGAAGTGCTGACCCGTGTGATGGACGAGCAAAGCCTGATGATTCTCGTCGAGCCCGTGCTGCCGGTCGTAAACCGCGCGAAGGCGTACGCCGCGAGCCAGTGGGCGCGGGACCTGGGCTACATCGAGGACCCCGTGGGGATGCGCGAATACCTCGGGGCGTTTCGCGAGGCCGGGCTCGAGGTGGTCGATCGCGACTACGAACGTTCGCGCGAGTTCGGCCTCAGGAGCTGGAAGCGACGGCTGATTCCGTCGGCGCTCTACGACGCATATCGCCGCCGCATTCGACCGATCTGGGCGCAGACGACCTTCACCTTCGTGTGCCGGTTGCGCCGCCGCGACGGGCGGACCCGATGATCGCGCGCGCGTTGCAACGCACGTGGCGCGGAATCGACGACGCGGTCGGCCGCGCGGCGGTGATCGCCGACGAGACGGTCAGCCGAATCCCGCGCGGATTCTGGGAGGCGGCGCTGCTCGTCGCGTTCGCCCTCGTCGTCTCGGCGCTCGCGCTGAAAAACCTCGTCTTCGCATTCGCCGCCGTCACGGTGCTCGTCGCCGCCACGCTGCTTCTGCGAAGCCCCATTCTGGTCGTGTACGCCACCGTCGGCATGCTGCCGCTCTCGTGGGTCAACCTGCTGGGCGAGAGGCTTCGCGTCGTCACGTTCATGACGCTCGTCGCCTTCGGCTTTTACTTTTCGCAACTGGTGCTGCGTCGCGAGCGCCCGAGCGTGGAGCCGCTCTACAAATGGATCGCCGCCTACGTCGCGATCTGTTTTCTGTCGATCCTCAACTCGGTCGATCCCGCGTACTCGATCACCGGCATGAAGTACTATCTCTTTGCGCTGGTGTTCGCGCTCGCGCTCATCATGTCGATGAACACGCGCCGCCACCTCGTCGTCTTTGCGACGATCATCCTCGCCTGGGGCGTCGTGCAATCGTTGCTCGCCATGGCGCAGAGCATCGGCTCGCCGTGGTTTTTCCCCGCCTATCATTTCAACGTCCACAGCATGGACATCGTCAGCAGCTACGCGATCGGCGCGATCCGCCGCGCGTCGGGCACGTTCGAGTCCGGCCCGCGCCTCGCGATGTTCCTGCTGCTGCCCACCGCCATCTCGCTCACGTTCTTTTTCCGCAACATCGACGGGCGCAAGGTGCTGTGGGGCTCCGTGCTGGTCGTGCTCGCGATGGGGCTCTTTTTCAGCTTCACGCGCATCGCGGTCGTGCTCGCGGGCGGATTCCTCTTCCTCTACTACTTTTTCGAGCCCGAGAAGGCGCGCCTGTGGCGCACCACATTCACCGTGCTCACGCTCTCGGCGATCATCCTGATCCTGTTCACGTTCTTTTTTCCCGCCGACGTCTACGACGCCATGGAGGCCCGGTTCACGCAGGAAGGCGATCAGATCTACCTCGACCGATTCTACTTTCTCTACAACGCGCTCATGGCGTTCACCGAGCACCCGCTGCTCGGATACGGATTCAAGACCTACACGATCCACTCGTGGGATTTCATGCAGCGCTTCCCGGTGCCTTGGCGAAGCCTCGCGTGGGAGGTGTCGTCGCTCTCGATGCCGCAGAGCGTGCCGGTGCACAACGACTACGGACGCATGCTCGCCGAGACCGGCATCTTCTCGCTCGCGGCGTTCGTCGGCACTTACGTGATCGCGTTTCGCAACCTGCGCGAGGTGGTTCGCCGCGCCAAAGACCCGGTGATCGAGGCGATGGGCATCGCGTTCACGCTCTTCCTCGCGGTCATGATCGTGTACTGGTTCTTCCACGAATACATCATGGAGGAGCCTTACGTCGCGATCCTGCCCTTCGCGTTTTCGATCATCCTGCGACGCATGGCCCAGGCCGAGTCATCCGATGCCTCGCCCGGCTGACACGTCGCGCCCGGCTGACGCGCCGCGCATCCTGTTTCTCGCCAACTGGCCGCTGCGCGACGCGGGGCAGGGCGGGGCCTACGCGTTTTTCTCGCAATGGACGCGCCGCCCGCGCCTGACGCTCATGGGCACCTTCGCCCTCGGCGCGTGGACGCGATTCGAGCGTTTCCGCCTGCGTTTCTATCTGGTCGCGCCGATCGTCGCGTGGTTCCGCTCGTTCGCCTATGACGCGGTGGTCGCGTATTCGTCGCAGGTCGGTCTGCCACTTGCGATGATGTTTCGACTCACGATGCGGCGCACGCCGCTCGTCGTCTTCGACGTCGAAACCCTGGGTCGTCCTACCGGTCGGCGCCTCGCGCTCGTTCGTTTCGCGGCCAAGCGATTCGACCGGCTCGTTTACGCGTCACGCCGCCAGCTCGATTTCTACCGCACGCACCTCGCCGATCTTGTTTCAAACGCGCGCTACATTCCCATCGGCATCGGCGCGTACCCCAAGCGCCGGCCGCTCGGCGAAGTTGTGTCGGGCCCGATCCTTGCGTCGGGGCATCACGGCAAGGCGTTTCGCGACTGGGCCACGTTGCTGCGCGCCTACGCGCCGATGGCGTCCAGCGCGCCGCTGCTCATTGCGGGGCGCGAGACGCTGGGCGACGACGACTGCGACGGCGTTCCGATTCCGGACGGGGTTCGTTTCGCGCCGTTCATGCCGGCGGACAAATATCAGGACCTCGTCGAGGACGCGCGATTTGTCGTCATTCCGCTGCCGAACCGTGCGCATTCGCTCGGCCAGCTCAGCGTGCTGTTTTGCATGGCGATGGGCAAAGCCGTGATCGCGACGCGCATGATGGGCGTCGAGGACTACGTGGACGACGGCGAGACGGGGCTGCTCGTTCCGCCCGGCGACGCCGATGCCCTGCGCGCGGCGATGGAGCGGCTGCTCGCCAATCCCGACCTAGCGACGCGCATGGGCGTGCGCGGTTTTGAGCAGGTGCGCGATGTCTTCAACGATCGGCGCATGGGCCTCGCGTGGGAAGAGATGATGGACGAACTGCTTAAAAGCCGGGTGTTGTGAGCGGAATGCCGCACGCGTCGCTCACGCACGGCTCCACGTCGGTGCAGGTTTCGTTGAAGGTGTACGACTCGCGGCAGTCGTCGAGGCAGTCCACGTTGCCGGGCGCGTCGTCGCACCCCGCGCGACAGGCCGCGAGCGACAGCGGTGCGCCGGTCAGATCGTCGGGCAGCGCGTATCCGCACGCATAGATCATGTCGCAATCCTTCGCGCAGCGCTGGGCGGGCGTCAGATCGCTCTCGTCGTAGATCTCCTCGCTCGAGCCGCACTGCCACGTCGGCGCGGCGAGCGCGAGAAATATCCCGATGGCGGCAAAATATCGGATGCGAAGCATACGGGCTCGATCCGCGCGGCGCGGGCTTGGGGTTCGCGTGCGAACCTGATAATAGCGGGGCAGCCGAGGGACATTCAACGTGGCCGACGAACCCGAATTCGCGCTCGAAAGCGCACCATGCCCGCTGTGCGGCGAGATCCACGCGATCCCCGAGTGGACCGCGCCCGATCGCCTGTGCGGCGGCCCGGGAACGTTCACCGTGGCGCGCTGCCTGTTTTGCGGGCTGTTCCGGCAGGAGCCGCGCGTCCCCGCCGACCGCATCGGCGCGTACTACCCCGAGGACTACATCGTCTACACGCGTCCCGCCCCGGCGAAATCGGGCGCGGGGCGCACCGGCCCCTGGCGTCGCGAACTGCTCGAACGCAAGGCGCGGCGCGCGGTTCCCGGCGGTCTGGTCAAGCGCGCGCTGCTCCGTGCGTTTTCGTGGACGCCGCAGGCTCGCTTCAACCCCGTCGCCGTGCCGGGCGAGGGGCGGCGCATGCTCGATATCGGGTGCGGCATCGGCAACTTCGCCGTCGAGATGCAGGCGATGGGCTGGCGTGTGGACGGCATCGAGCCCAACGCCCGCGCGGCCGACGTCGCCCGCGAGCGCGGCCTCGTCGTCACGACAGGCCACTTCCCCGATGCCGCGCGCGGGCTCGAAGGCGGCTACGATCTCGTCACGATGAATCAGGTGATCGAGCACTTCACCGATCCCGTCAGCGCGCTCGCGGCGGCGCGCGATCTGCTCGCGCCGGGCGGGCGCTTGGTGCTGTGGACGCCGTGGCGAACGGGCCTTTGCGCGCGCGTCTTTCGCACGTACTGGTTCGCGCTCGAACAACCTCGCCACTACGTGCTCTTTTCGCCGCGCGACCTGCAACGCGCGGTCAACATCGCGGGCCTGCGGACGATCTGGACGCTCGCCCACAGCTCCACCGCGTCGTGGACGCGCAGCCTCGTCTACTCCGCGACGGGCGGGCCGCGAGAGGCCCTCGCCCGGCGCATCGACGCGTCGAGGCTCGTTCATCGGCTGCTCTATTGGCCGCTGCGTCTGCTGGATTGGTGGGGCCTCGGCGACGCGGGGATTCTGGTCGCCGAAAAACCCCAATGACGCGAAACGCGCGCGCGTTTGCAAATCGAAACGGGGATCGTAGGATGCGCACGATTCGGAGGTTCGGCATGCGCCGCGTGATCGTCGCGTTCGGGATTCTTGCGTTCGTCGTCGCCTGCTCGACCGGCCCCAAGGACGGCGCGGACCGCTGGCGGCAAAGCGCCGAAAAGACGCGCGTGGCGATCATCGGCGTCGACGGCGCGACGTGGGAGCTGCTCGAACCCCTCCTGGCCGCGGGCAAGCTGCCGAACTTCCAGCGCCTGATCGCGACGGGCACCAAGGCGCACTACCAGTCGATCGAACCGCTCCTGTCGCCGCTCATCTGGACGACCATGGCGACGGGCGTCTCCCCCGAAAAACACGGCATCACGTGGTTCATGGTGCGCGATCCCAAGACCGGCGACCCCCTGCCCATCACCAGCGCGAAGCGCGAAACGCGGGCGATCTGGAACATCGCGAGCGACGCGGGCAAGTCGGTGGGCTTCATCGGATGGTGGGCGACGTGGCCCGCGGAAAAGGTCAACGGCTTCATGGTGTCGGATCAGGTGGGCTTTCACGGATTCGGTCTCGGCAACGCCAAGGAAGAGGTCGCGATCGGCCGCACCTGGCCCGAGGCGCTGATGTTCGAGATCGAGCCCGACATCGTTCAGCCGCTCACGCAGCCCAAGGCCGACATCGACCGCTTCATGAACATCACCGAGGCCGAATACAAGGCCAGCGCCGGACGCGAGTTCACCTTCACGAACCCGCTGCATCACTTCATGTACATGCTCGCGACGCTGCGTTCGTACGAGGCGATGGGCCTGCGCCTATATCCAAAACACAAGCCCGACCTCTTCGGTATCTTCTTCGAGTCGATCGACACGACGGGCCACCTCTACATGAAGTACCGCCCGCCGCAGATCGCGGGCATCACCAACGAGCTGTTCGCCAAATACAGCCAGACAATGGACAAGGTCTACGAACGCAACGACGAGATGCTCGGCAAGTTTCTGGCGATGCTGGAGCCGGGCACCATCGTCATCGTCTGCTCGGACCACGGCTTCAAGAGCGAGGAAGACCGGCTCGCCGAGATCGAGAACACCTCGGTGGCGACGGCGCACAAGTGGCACAAGCTCAAGGGCGTGCTGATCCTCAACGGCCCCGGCATCAAGGAAGGGTACGAGCTGCCCAAGTCGTCGGTGCTCGACCTCGCACCCACCGTTCTCTACGCGCTCGGGCTGCCCGTCGCGCAGGACTTCGAGGGCCACGCGCTCACCGACGCCTTCACGCCCGAGTTCGTCGCCGCGCACCCCGTGCAGACCGTGCCGACCTACGAGACCGGCGTGCGCAACGAGCCCATGCCGTCGATGCCCGAGAATCTGACGAAGGAGATGGTCGAAAAGCTCAAGAGCCTGGGCTACATCGGCGGCGACGAGGAGGCGGCGGATCACCTGCAGGACGCCGCGGTGCAGGACATGGACGCCATGGAAACGCACATGAACCGCCTCGACCTCTACCGGCGCAAGGGCGATCTGAAGGGCGCGGAAGACGTGGCGCGCAAGATGATCGCGCTCGACGCCTCGGACCCGCGCGCGCACGCGGCGCTGGGCGACGTGCTCGCGGGCACGGGGCGTCTCGACGAGGCCGAAAAGGCGCTGGGCGAGGCGGAGAAGCTGGTCGAAAAGTACAAGGCGAACATGCCCATGGACGAAAAGGGCCGCCCCAAATATCCCAAGATCGACGACACGCTGCTCTCGATGATCACATCGTCGCGCGGCATCTGCCTGATGATGAAAAAGGACGCCCCGAACGCCGAGGCGCTCTTCAAAAAAGCGCAGCAGCTCGACGCGGCGAACGTGTCGGCTTTTTACAACTACGCCCTGCTGCTCGAAAACACGGGGCGGCGCGACGCGGCGCGCACGGCGTATGAGGAGAGCGTGAAGCGCTTCCCCGAGCACTCGTTCTCGCTCAACAACCTGGGCAACGTGTACTTTCGCGACGGCAATCTCGAAAAGGCCATCGAGATGTATCAACGCACCGCCGCGGCCGATACTCGTCATCACGAGTGCCGCCACAACTGGGGCGTGGCGCTGCTGAAAAAGAATCAGAACGCCGAGGCGCGCAAAAAATTTGAGGAAGCGCTGGAACTGCGCCCCGACTTCGTGCCGTCGCTCGGGCGACTGGGCGTGCTGATGATCCAGAACAAGGAACTCGACAAGGCCGAAGAGGTCTTCGCAAAGCTCGTGGCGCTTACCCCCGACGACGTGCGGGTGCGTTTGCAGTACATGGAACTGCTCTACCGGCGCGGCAACATCGACGGCGCGCGCGAGCAGTACAAGCTGATCTCGACGGCAAATCCGCAGGCCGCGCAGGCGTTCATCAAGCAGCACCCGGACTTTACGCCGTAGGCGCGAGGCCCCTCACCCCGGCTCGCTTCGCTCGCCACCCCTCTCCCGTCGGACGGGAGTGGGGCAGGGGTGAGGGCGGCAACGGCAGAGGTGATGGCCGTTTTCATGACCTTCGTCGTTGACGCGCCCAAACCGGGTGCGTCATAGTCCCGCCTCATGCGGCAAAGGCACGCCGCGAAATCCGGCAAGCGGGGTTTTTCGATGATCGATCCAACCGAAATGGACCGACGGCAGTTCATGGCCACCAGCGCGGTGGTAACCGCGGCGGCGGCGATGGCGCCCGGCGTGGTCGCCGCGCAGAGCGTCGGCGGGCCCGGCAAGCCGCTGCTCGACGAGGCCGTGGTGAAGCGCGTGCTCGAGGCCGCGATGAGCCGGGGCGGCGACTACGCCGACGTCTTCGCGCAGGACTCCGTCTCCACCTCGTTTTCGCTGGAAGAAAACAAGGTGCGTAGCGCGCAGGTGGGCTACGGCGCGGGCGTGGGCGTTCGCGTGCTGGTCGGTCAGAAGATCGGCTACGCGTTTTGTGAGGGCTTCGACGAGAAACGCCTGATCGAAACCGCGAAGGCCGCGTCGTACATCGCCGACGCCAAGCCGGGGCAGATCGCCCGGATCGGCGCGCACGACGCCGTGGCCGAGATCAACCGCGCCCGCATGGCGCCCGAAGACGTCGCCGCGACCGCGCGGGCCGAATTGCTGCTTCGCGGCAACGAGGCGGCGCACGGATTCGACCAGCGCATCGCGCAGGTGATGGGCGCGTACTTCGACACCGAATCGCTCGTCACCATCGCGAACACCGACGGCGTCTTCGCCACCGACCGGCGGTTGCTGCACCGATTGCACTTTCAGGTGATCGCCGAGGGCGCGGGCGACCGGCGCACGGGCTTCTACGGCGGCGGCGGGCGCAATGGCTTCGAGTTTTTCGAGGAGTTTTCGCCCGAGGACGCCGCGCGCGAGGCCGCGCGGCAGGCGACGGCGCAGCTTGGCGCGATCGACGCGCCGGTGGGCGAGCAGGTGGTGGTGCTGGCGAACGGCTGGAGCGGCATTTTGCTGCACGAGGCCGTGGGCCACGGGCTCGAGGCCGATTTCATCCGCAAGGGCACGAGCCTCTACACCGGCAAGGTGGGGCAGAAGGTGGCGTCGGACCTGTGCACCGTGATCGACGAGGGCGTGATTCCGGGCCGGCGCGGGAGTCTCTCCATCGACGACGAGGGTATCGCCACGCAGCGCAAGGTGTTGATCGAAAACGGCATCCTGCGCGACTACATGGTCGATCGCCAGAATGCGCGGCTCATGGGGCTCGCGTCCACGGGCTCGGGGCGGCGCGAGTCGTTCCGCCATTACGTCATGCCGCGCATGACGAACACGTATCTTGCGCCCGGCAAGGACAAACCCGACGACATCATCAAGTCGGTGAAGAAGGGCTTTTACGCCAAGAACTTCGGCGGCGGTCAGGTGGACATCTCGAACGGCAACTTCGTCTTCGAAGTGGCGGAAGGCTACCTGATCGAAAACGGCGAGCTCACGCGGCCCGTGAAGGGCGCGACGCTAATCGGCGTGGGCCCCGAGGTGCTGCGTCAGGTCTCGATGGTCGGCGACGACCCCAAGCTCGACCCGGGGATCGGCACCTGCGGCAAGAACGGCCAAAGCGTGCCCGTGGGCGTCGGACTGCCGCACGTGCGTATCGACAAACTCACGGTGGGCGGCGCGTCGAAACCCATGGCCGGGATGGTGTGACCATGACGAATCCCGAACTCATCACGGTGGCGCGGCGGTGCGTGGAACTCGCGCGCAAAAAGGGCGCGGATGAGGCCGAGGCGTACGTCGAGAACGGACGCAATCTGGACGTCACCGCGCGCGATGGCGCGGTCGAGACGGTCAAGCAATCCGAGTCGATGGGGCTCGGCCTGCGCGTATTCCGCGACCGGAAATTGGGATTCGGTTCCACGTCGGATCTGCGCGCCGAGCGGCTGGAGCCGTTTGTCGATCGCGTGCTCGCGCTCGCGACGGTCACCGCCGAGGACGCGAACAACCGCCTTCCCGCCGCGGACGATCTTCGCGGCGAATACGCGAAGCAGGACACCTTCGATCCGGCGGTGGTGGCGCTGCCCATGGACTGGTTCGTCGCGCGGTCCATCGAGGTCGAAAAGGCCGCGCGCGACTACGACGCGCGCATCAAGACGATGAACTCCGCGGGCGCGGGGCGCTACATCGCGTGGTGGGGCATCGTCGGATCGAGCGGGGCCGAGGCGAGCGCCGAATCGACGTACGTGTGGATCGTCGCGTCGCCCTATGCCGAGGACGAGAACGGCGGCGGGCAGACGGGTTGGTCGTACGACACGCGCTGCCATCTGAGCGAGATGATGAGCGTGGACGCCATCGCCCGCGAAGCCGGCAAACGCACCGTGGACATGCTCGGCGCGCAAAAAATCGCGTCGGGAAACATGCCGGTGGTGTTTCACCCGGACATGACCAAAGGCTTCATGCAGGGGCTCGTCGGCGCGCTGAACGGAGATTTGGTCTTCAAGAAATCGAGCTTTCTGCACGACCGGCTCGGGCACGAGATCGCGTCGAATCTGGTGACGATCGTCGAGGAGCCCAACCGGGCGCGCGGCACGTCGTCCACGCCCTTCGACGGCGAGGGCGTGCCGACGCGCGGCAAGTCGCTGGTGGATCACGGCACGCTGAGGACGTTTCTTTACGACACCTACACTGCGTCGAAGGCCGGGGCGAAATCGACGGGCAACGCGGCGCGCTCGTACGGCTCGCTGCCGTCGATCGGCACCTTCAACCTGACGTGGACGCCGGGCGGCACCAAAACCGCGGATCTTTTCGCGGGCATCGACCGCGGGCTCTTCGTCACGCGCATGATGGGCCGAGGCGTGAACGTTGTGACCGGCGATTACTCGCGCGGCGCGCAGGGGTTCTTGATCGAGAAGGGCGAAATCACGACGCCGGTGCAGGAGATCACCGTCGCCGCGCACATGAACGACATGCTGCGCGCCATCGACGCCGTGGGCGACGACCTCGACACGCGCGGCGGCACGTGGGCGCCGTCGATCCGATTTGGCGAACTCACCGTCTCGGGCAAGTGAGGGTGGGCGGGCAGCGCCCTTCGCGCCACCCGCGAAAAACTGAGACCGTTCGCGGGTTTTTCAGGCCGTACAGCCCGAACGCACGGGCTCATCCGCACCGAATTCCGCTTGCCGGTCCCTCGGGTCACCGCTTTTCACGATCTCTCCCACCGTCATCCTGAGCAACGCGAAGGATCTGTAACCGCTTGAAAAATCAAGATTCTTCGCTGCGCTCAGAATGACCGGCCGTGAACTCGGTATGCCAAGCGGAGAAGCGAACCCCCA
>CAZPJD010000219.1:0-5181 GCA_964586775.1 uncultured bacterium
AGCCGGCCGACCCGCGATAGGTCGTAGCGCTCGGCGTTGAAGAAGAGGTTGTTGAAGAGCGTCGTCGCGGTGTCCACCGTGGGCGGATCGCCCGGGCGAAGCCGCTTGTAGATCTCGATCATCGCCTCGAGCGGCGTGTTGGTCTTGTCCTGGATCAGGGTGTCGCGCAGCGACGTGGAGATGCGCGTGGTGCCGGTGTGCAGCACGACGAACTCGCCCACGCCCCGTTCGCGCATCTCGGCGATCAATTCGGGCGTGACTTCCTGGCTGATTTCGCCGACGACCTCGCCGGTCTTCAGGTCGACCACGTCCTCGCCCAGGTACATGCCCGACACGTCGTCGTCGCCGAGCAGCACGTCCTTGATGCTCGAGCGGGTCATCTTCATGACGGCGCCCTGCGTGACGCGCTTGTTCTTTTTCACGAAGACCGTGTCGCCGTGCACGATGTCGAAGGGCGCGATCAGGCCCTGGAACCACTCGGGAACGAACTGCATCTTCGCCTGGCTGTCGGGGAGCAGCTTGACCGAGAGTTTCTTGTAGTAGCGGTTGTAGTAGGCCGCGAGAATTTCGTCGGCCGTGTAGCCCAGCGCCTTGAGCAGGATCGTCGCGGGCATCTTGCGGCGGCGATCGATGCGCACGTGCAGGATGTCCTTGGTGTCGAACTCGAAGTCGAGCCACGACCCGCGATAGGGAATCACGCGGGCGTTGTACAGCAGCTTGCCCGAGATGTGCGTGCGACCCTTGTCGTGGTCGAAGAACACGCCGGGGCTGCGGTGGAGCTGGCTGACGATGACGCGCTCGGTGCCGTTCACGATGAACGTGCCGCTGTCGGTCATGAGCGGGATGTCGCCGAAGTAGACCTCCTGCTCCTTGATGTCGCGGATGTCCTGCCGCCCGGTTTCGTCGTCGGTGTCCCACACGACGAGGCGGATGACGACCTTGAACGGCGCGGCGTAGGTCATGCCGCGCTGCATGCATTCCTTGACGTCGTACTTCGGCTTTTCGAGCTTGTAGCAGACGAACTCGAGGCTGGAGGTGCCGGAGAAGTCCTTGATGGGGAAGATCGAGGAAAAGACGCCCTGCAGCCCGAGTTGTTCGCGCTCCGCGATCGCAACGTCGGCCTGCAAAAAGCGGTCGTAGGACCGTTTCTGAATGTCGATCAGATTCGGGATGTCGATGATCTTCCGGATCCGGGAATAGGTCTTGCGGTAGCGTTTCACGCTGCCCAACGACACGGCCATTCGGTACACCCCTTCCGCGTTGGAACCTGGCTCTTGGCCATCGCCCGGCTCCGGCCGGGCATCGGCTCTCGCAAACGGCTCAGGCGGACCGCGCATGCGGCCCGCCCGGCGATGACTTTCGGAATTACTTCACGTCGACCTTGCCGCCGGCGGCCTCGATCTTCTTCTTGATGTCCTCGGCCTCGGCCTTGGAGATGCCTTCCTTGACCGGCTTGGGCGGATTGTCCACGAGGTCCTTGGCTTCCTTCAGCCCGAGACCCGTGATCGCGCGCACTTCCTTGATGACGGAGATCTTCTGCGCGCCGGCGTCGGTGAGAATGACGTCGAATTCCGTCTTCTCCTCGACCGGAGCCGCCTCGGCGGCGCCGCCCGCGGGCATCGCGCCCATCATCACCGGCGCGGCCGCCGTCACGCCCCAGCGCTCTTCGAGCGTCTTGACGAGCTCGGAGATCTGGAGCGCGTTCAGGGTGTCGAGGTACTTGAGAACGTCGTCCATCGTCAGATCGGCCATGTTCACTCACTCCTTGTCGCGATATCGATTCGCGTTGCGTTTCGTGTTGCGTTGCGTGTCGTTGCGTTTCGTCGGCGACGGGTCGCGTTACGCGGCCTGCGCCAGCTTGTCCTTGCGCGCGGAAAGAACATTGAGCAGGCTCCGCGGCGCGGCGACGAGCACCTGCACGAACTTGGTGTGCGGGGCTTTGAACACCGCCAGCAGTTGCGCGCGCAGCTCGTCCTTGGTCGGCATGGTGGCGAGCGCCTTCACCTGATCTCCGGTGATGACCTTGCCGCCCAGAACGCCGCCTTGCACCTGGAACTTCTCGAAGTCCTTCGCGAACTTCACCAGCACCTTGGCCGGTCCCACCAGATCCTCGCCGCAGGCGAGAAACGCGTTGGGTCCGGAGAGTTTCTGAAACAGGGGAGCCGACGCGGTGCCCGCCGACGCGATCTTCGCCAGGGTGTTTTTCACCACGGCGAGATACGTGCCTTCGACCTTCTCGATCTCCCGGCGGATGGTGTTGATCTGACTCACCTTCAGGCCCGTGAAACCGAGCCGGACGACGAGCTGCGCACCTTCGAGTTTTCCGCGAAACTCACCGACGATGCCTTCCTTTGTAGCGCGATCCAAACCCAATGAGGTCCTCCTTTCACCGAGTCGACCGGAATTGTGGGTCCCGGCCCCGGTGAGGTGCCCAACGGGGGAAAGCCCGTCGATCCGATACGAAACGCGACGCGATCCGAATCATGACACCGTCTCCGCAGGCCGAGGCGAATCGATTAAGCCCTTGCGGGCGCCTTGCTTCTTCGACGTGCGCGACCGCCTCGCGGCGATCCGCGCGCTGATGGCGAATTATTTCACCTCGATGATGGACGAGGGATCGACCTTGATCCCCGGGCCCATCGTCGTGGAGATGGCAATGTTCTTCAGGTACGTGCCCTTGCTGGTGGCCGGCTTGAGCCTGATGACCATGTCGAGCAGCGCCTGGAAGTTCTCGCGCAGCGCGTCCTCGGAGAAGCTCTTCTTCCCGATCGGCGCGTGGAGGTTTCCCGCTTTGTCGACGCGGAACTCAATCTTGCCCTTCTTGAACGCGTTCACCGCGTCGCGCACGTCGAAGGTGACCGTGCCCAGCTTGGGGTTCGGCATCATGCCGCGCGGTCCCAGCGTGCGGCCGAGCTTCGCGATCGATCCCATCATGTCGGGCGTCGCCACAACCTTGTCGAACGCGAGCCAACCCTCGTCGAGGATCTTCTTCACGTAGTCCTCGGCGCCGACGAAGTCCGCCCCGGCGTCCTCGGCCTCCTTGGCCTTGTCGCCCTTGGCGAACACCAGCACGCGCAGCGTCTTTCCGGTGCCGTGCGGCAACACGGCGCTGCCGCGCACCATCTGGTCCGCGTGTTTGGGGTTCACGCCGAGCCGCAGCGCGACGTCGATCGTCTCGTCGAACTTCGCCGTGCCCGTCTGCTTGACGAGCGCAACGGCCTGCTCAACCGAGTAGCGCGCGTCGCCGTCCCGCTTCGCGGCGGCTTCCCGAAATTTCTTCCCGTGAGTACGCATCTTCTTCCCGATCCTTCAGGCCCGCGGTTATCCTTCGACGATTTCGATCCCCATGCTCCGCGCGGTCCCCGCAACAACCCTGGAGGCCTGATCCAGGTCGTTGGTGTTCAGATCCGGCAGTTTGAGCTTGGCGATCTCCCGCACTTGCGCCCATGTCACCTGGCCGACCTTGTCCCGGTTCGGCACACCCGCGCCCTTTTCCACCTTCGCCGCCTTTTTCAGCAGCACCGCCGCCGGCGGGCTTTTTTCGACGAACGTGAATGAGCGATCCGCATACACCGTGATGACCACGGGGATGATCATCCCCTCCTGGCTCGCGGTGCGCGCGTTGAACTGCTTGCAAAACTCCATGATGTTCACGCCGTGCTGACCCAGCGCCGGACCGACCGGCGGCGAAGGCGTGGCCTTACCGGCGGGGCACTGGAGCTTCACCTGCGCAACGACTTTCTTGGCCATGGCAACCGTCCTTTATCCGTATCCCGAAACGCCGGGACGTCTTGCTCTCTCAAAAACGCGGCTCGCGCCGCTCAGGTCTTCTCGACCTGATAAAAATCCAGTTCGACCGGCGTGGCGCGACCGAAGATCGACACCATCACGCGCAGCTTCGACTTGTCGGGACGCACTTCCTCGACCACGCCGGTGAAGTTCGCGAAGGGGCCCGACATGACGCGGACGTTTTCGCCCTTCTCGAATTCGATCTTGGGCTTCGGCCGCAGGGTGCCCTCGTTGATCTTCTGCGTGATCCGGTCGACGTCCTCCTCGGGGATCGGGGTCGGGTGCTGCGTCCCGCCCACGAAGCCCGTGATCTTCGGCGTGCTCTTCACGAGGTGCCACGATTCCTCGGTCAGGATCATCTTCACGAGGATGTAGCCCGGAAAGAACTTGCGCGACGTGGTGCGGCGCTGTCCGCCGACCACCTCGACGACCTGTTCCGAAGGGATGAGGACCTGACCGATCAGGTCGCTCAGCTTCATCAATTTGGCCCGTTCTTCCAGCGACTGCTTGGCCTTGGCCTCGTAGCCGGAATACGTGTGGACCACGTACCACTTCATCTCACCGCCGCCCATGAATGCTCCCCGCCTTCCCGGCGATCACGCGAAAGCCAGACGCATCAGCATCTGCAGGATGGAGTCGCAGAAGAACAGGTACACCGACACCATGAAGGTCAGCGCGATGATGATCCAGGTGGACGCCATCGTGTCGGCCCGCGTGGGCCACGAGACCTTTTTGAGCTCGCGACGCACGTCGGACAAAAAGTCGATGAGCTGCCGGATCGGATTGGGCTTGCCGTCGCCCGCGGCCTTCTTCTCGACCTTCTTTTCCGGCTTCTTTTCCTCTTTCTTCGCGGCTTTGACGGATTTTATCTCCGTCTTGTCGGCGGTCTCGGCCATCGCCATCACCTTCTCTTCCCAAGGGCCGGGCATGCGCCCGGTTTGCGGTCTCGGGGGGAAGATCCCCTCCCACAACAGTCCCCGCCGCCCTTTCGGGCCTCGCGGGGGGCCTTCGCGTCGGGACTACTTCACTTCCTTGTGGAGCGTGTGCTTGCGGTCGAAGCGGCAGAATTTCTGGAGCTCGACCTTCTTCTGGTTCTTTTTCTTGTTGCGCGTCGTGGTGTAGTTGCGACGCTTGCACTCGCTGCACTGAAGGGTCACGATTTCGCGCGCGCTCTTGGCCATGATTCGCTCCGAGCCCGCCTTCGCGCTTCGCGCTTCGGCGGGCGATGAAAGTCCTTCTTACGCGCGGGTCACGCGTGGATCTTGGTGACGACGCCGGCGCCGACGGTGCGTCCGCCCTCGCGGATGGCGAAGCGAACGCCCTCTTCCATCGCGATCGCGTTGATCAGCTTCACCCGCATCTTCACGTTTTCGCCCGGCATCACCATCTCGA
>CAZPJD010000220.1:0-8124 GCA_964586775.1 uncultured bacterium
GTGGGTCAGTCCCGCATGCCTCAGGAGTTCATCCCCGGCCTGCTCCACATCCTGATCTTCGCGGGTTTCATGACCCTCTCCGTGCGGACCGTTCTGCTGTTCGGCATGGGATTTTCGGGATCGTGGTTCAATCTCGATCGTCTGCCGGGGGTCGGCGCTTTTCTGGGGCCGCTCTACTCCATCCTGAAAGACCTGTTGGTGATCGGCGTGCTCGTCGGGTGCGCCGGATTCGCATGGCGGCGTCTCGTCTCCAAGCCCGTTCGCATGAAAAACATGAAACAGGCCGAGCCCGTGGCGATCCTCGCGTGGATCTCCGGCCTGATGCTGATGGATGTCCTGCTCGAAGCCGGCTACGGCGCGTGGATGCGCGGGCCGGAGGCCGCCGGCGCGATGCACCACGTGTGGATCACGCCGCTCGGCGAACTGTTCTCGGGTCTATTCGGCCCCAAATCGGGCGAGTGGGCCTTCAAGGCCGGCGTCTGGGGCCACAGCATCATGGTGCTCGGCTTCCTCAACTACCTGCCCTTCGGAAAACACTTCCACGTCATCACCGCGCTGCCCAACACCTTCCTCGCGCGCACCACGCCGCCGGGGCGGCTCGAACCCATCCTCAATATCGAGGAGAAGTTCGAGAAGATGGAGTCCGATCCCTCGATCGCCATCGGCGTGGCGCAGGTGGAAAACCTCACCTGGAAACAGCTCCTCGACGTCTATTCGTGCACCGAGTGCGGGCGCTGCGTGCCGTATTGCCCCGCGTGGTCCACGGACAAGCCGCTGTCGCATCGCGGCGTGAACAAAAAGATCCGCGCGCACCTGATGGAAAAAGCCGATTTCCTGCTCGCGCCGAAACCCGCCGAGGGGTCGGACAAAAAACTCGAGTGGACCGGCGATTCGCTCACCAACGGCGCGGTGTCGGCCGAGACGATCTGGTCATGCACGCTGTGCATGGACTGCGAGGAGCGCTGCCCCGTGCTGATCGAGCAGGTCCCGCGCATCGTGCAGATGCGCCGCCACCTGTCGATGATCGAGGGCGATATCCCCGGCGAGGTCGCCAACTTTTTCAAAAACGTCGAGCGCAACTCCAACCCGTGGGGCCTCGCCCCCGACAAACGCGCCGACTGGATCGCGGGGCTCGAAGAGGGCCACGTCGCGCCGCAGTTTTGCGAACTGTCCCCCGAGGAAGCGGCGCAGGTCGAGTACCTGTTCTGGGTCGGCTGCATGGGTTCCTATGACGACCGCTCGCAAAAAGTCACGCGCGCGCTCGTGAAGATCCTCAACGCCGCGGGCGTGAAGTTCGCGGTGCTGGGCGTCGAGGAGCAGTGCAACGGCGAGACGGCGCGGCGGCTCGGCAACGAATATCTGGGCCAGATGCTCGCCGTCATGAACATCCAGACGATGATGGCCTACGGCGTGAAGAAGGTGATCGCGTTCTGCCCGCACTGCTTCAACACGATCAAGAACGACTTCCCGCCGCTGATCCCGCAGGCCCGCGACCAGATGGAAGACAAGGACACGGCGAACAAGTACGCCGACTTCGCGGGTTTCGAGACCGTGCACGCGAACGAATTGGTGCGAAAGCTCATCGCCGACGGGCGCATCAAGCTCCACAAGAACGACGACCTCGGCAAGATCGCTTACCACGATCCATGCTTCCTCGGCCGCTACAACGACATCTTCGATCCGCAGCGCGAGATGGTCGCGCTCGCGGGCGGGACCGTGGCCGAGCCGAGCCTCGCCCGCCGGCAGTCCTACTGCTGCGGCGCGGGCGGCGGACGAATGTGGGTCGAGGAGCACGCGCCGCGCGTCAACCACAAGCGATTCGACGAGATCATGGAATCGACGGGCAACCCCGGCACCATCGGCGTGTCGTGCCCGTTCTGCCTGACGATGATGACCGACTCGTCCAAGGACAAGCTGGTGGACGACAAGGTCAAGGTGAAGGACGTGATCGAGATCGTCGCCGATCAGCTCGTCATGCCGGGCGAACCGCGCCCGAACTGAAGGGCGAATTTCGAGGGGACAACCACGCCGGAATCGGCGGCGATGGACGGGAACGGCGGCCGGAGGCGACTCCGGCCGTCGGCGTTTTTACTCGAACAATCAGTACCCGAAGACGACGGCGAGGCGGCGGCGCAGCTCGTCGCGCACGTCGCGAAACGCCTGCAGGCGCGCTTCGTCGTCGCCCGTCGCGGCGGCGGGGTCGGGCAGGCCCCAGTGGATCTTCAGCACGGGGCGCGCGAACACCGGGCAGACCTCTTCGGCGCAGAGCGTAACGACCGCGTCCACCGAGTCCGCGTCGATCTCGCCGATGCTCTTCGACCGATGCCCCGTGATGTCGACGCCGATTTCGGCGAGCGCCGCAATGGCCTGCGGACGCACGCTGGTCGGCTCCGAACCCGCCGAGGAGATCGTCACATCCGCGGGCGCGAGCGATCGCGCGACGCCCTCGGCGAGCTGACTGCGCGCGGAATTGGCCACGCACAAAAACAGGATGTGGCGCACACGCGCCTCGCGCAGACGAAGCGCATCGGCGTGCCAGTCGCTCATGTCGTCGCCTCGGGCGCGTACCAACGCCTGCGCAGCGCGAACGCGACATTGACGAGGCCGATCATCACCGGCACCTCGACCAGCGGCCCGATGACCGCGGCGAAAGCCGCGCCGTGGTGAATGCCGAAGGTGGCGATGGCGACCGCGATGGCGAGCTCGAAGTTGTTGGACGCCGCCGTGAACGAGAGCGTCGTCGAGCGGCCATAGTCGGCGCCGATCCGGTGGCTCAGGAAAAACGACACGAGGAACATGACGACGAAGTAGATCAGCAACGGGATCGCGATTCGAACGACGTCGAGCGGCAACTGCACGATGTATTCGCCTTTGAGCGAAAACATAACGACGATCGTGAACAGCAGGGCGACGAGCGTGATCGGGCTGATCCTGGGGATGAACTGGGTCTCGTACCACTCCCGGCCTTTCAGGGAAATCAGCGAAAACCGCGAGACGATACCCGCGATGAACGGAATGCCGAGGTAGATGAACACGCTCTTCGCGATCTCGCCGATCGTGATATCGACGGCGACGCCCTCGAGGCCGAACCACGTCGGCAGCACGGTGATGAAGACGTAGGCGTACACGGAAAAAAAGAGCACCTGAAACACGGAATTGAACGCGACGAGCCCGGCGGCGTACTCCGCGTCGCCCTTGGCGAGATCGTTCCACACGATCACCATCGCGATGCAGCGCGCGAGGCCGATCAGAATCAGGCCGGTCATGTATTCGGGCTTGTCGCGCAGAAAAATCAGCGCCAGCGCGAACATCAACACCGGACCGATCACCCAGTTCTGCACCAGCGACAGCGTGAGCACGCGCGTATCGCGGAACACGCGCGGCATTTCCTCGTAACGCACCTTCGCCAGCGGCGGGTACATCATGAGGATCAGCCCGACGGCGATGGGAATGTTGGTCGTACCGACGGAAAATCGATTCCAGAATTCGGCGACGCCGGGCCAAATCGAGCCCGAAACGACCCCCACCGCCATGGCGACAAAGATCCATAGTGTCAAGTAGCGGTCGAGAAACGACAGCTTGCGCGTGGTGCCGCCGCTCATGAGCGCTGCTCCCGCGATGTGTCGCTCGTCGCCGCCGCCGTGCGCCGGGCGCGGCGAGTCGCCTGGCGATTCGCAGGCGGCTCGCAGTCCACGCCGTCCTGCGCCTTGCGCGATTTCCAGGCCCGCAGCCGGTCCTGCAACGCGGCGAATCGTTCGTCCATCAGGAACGGGCGCACAGCCCGCAGCGCGGCGGCCGCGTCGCCCATGGCATCCGCGTTCCACCGATAGAACGCCCACGTTCGGCGGCGGGACTCGGTCACCAGATCGCGCACGGCCAGATAACGCAGGTGGCGCGAAGCCTTGGAGTGCGTGAGATCGAGGACGGCGGCGATGTCGCATACGCACAGCTCCGGGTTCGCGCGTAGCAGCGCGAGCATCCGCAGCCGCGTCTCGTCGGCCAGCGCACGCATCAGGCCGGCCAGCTCCTTCACGCCGCCGGGCGAACGCGATTCCTTCGCCGAGTCGCGCCGCGCAGTCGTTTCGCGTTGCGCTGTCGGTTCTCTACGTGCCGTAGCGGTCGCTGTCGCCACTTCGCGTCGCGCCGTCGACTCCCATCGCCGTCCCGCCATGACCGCCTCCGAATGAAATTGCTATACCTGTTTAACCGTTTAAACGGTTATTTGCAACAAACGGGGTGTTGCGCGAAACTTCGGATTGCAAGGCGTGTTCGCCGGGCTGTCGAGATCGAGGGAGCGACGCGGTCCGCTCCCTTTCATCGGGTGCGACTCCGCACATCGGGCGCGGCTCGGCAGTTCGTGCGCGGTCGCGAGCGTCGGCTGCGGCTGGACTCACGGGGCGCTGTAAGGCGTTACGGTCACGGATCGACGCGTCGGCCGCGTCCGATCGGAACTTGACGCCCGCGAAACGCGCCGGGATAATCGCCCGGCTGCTCATCTTTCTTTTCATCGAAGGGGAATTTCCCATGAAGCGCCGGATGGCTGGTCTGGGGATTTGCGTGGTCGCGCTGCTCGTCGCGACGGCGGCGTTCGCCGAGATGGAGCCGGTCAAGGTCGGGTTCGGTTCGCTGCAGATCAGCGGGCTCTTTCAGGCGGGATTCAACTACTACATCGGCGACGAGATCGCGTCCGCGCGCGATGTGGACCTGAACCGCGACGGCCAGATCGCCGCCGACGGATCGGAGTCGAACGTCCCCGCCGCGGTCGATCGCACGTCGGACATGGAGTTCATCGTCCGCCGCGCGCGCATCGCGTTCAAGGGCAACGTGGTCGACGAGCACATCGGATACTTCTTCCAGACCGACGTGCAGGAAGGCCGCGTGACGCTGCTCGACACGCGCCTCGCGTTTTCCTACATCCCCTACACCACCATCAGCATCGGTCGATTCCTGCCGAAGTTCACCTATTGGACGCCGATGAATCCGGCCTACACCTATCTGATCGACGTGCCTCAGATGAACTCGTTCCTCGGCGCGCAGCGCCAGACCGGAGTCAACGTCGGCGTCTTCCACAAACTCTTCGAGGTCGATTTCGGCGCGTTCAACGGACGCAACGAACCGAACATCCCCATCAACCCCGCCGACCGCGCCGGCGAGCCGCTGGGCACCAACACCCAGGACCGCTGGAACGACGAGAATACCGCGAAGGACGTCTACGCCTCGTTCGCCGTCAAGCCGATCGACGGGCTGCGCATCTTCGGTGGTTACTGGTACGGCATGCCGCTCGACTACTTCGAGGAGAAAGACGGCGAGATGACCGCGCATAACGCGAACGTCGGCATCGTGAACGGAGGCGCCGCATACCTCGCACAGTTCGGCCTACACCTGTGGGCCGAGGTCATGAGCCAGTCGGTGCGTTTCGATTCGAGCCCGTCCACCGACCCCGACGGCGAGCGGCCCGACGATACCTTCGAATATTCGGCGCTGTCGTGGTACGCGATGGCCGGTTACGACTTCAAGAACGTCGGCGTGCCCTTCGAGATTCTGGCGCGATATGACTGGCTCGACCCCGACACGACCAACGACGAAAAGACGCACGGCGACAAGGACGTGCGGACGCGCATCACCGGCGGCTTCAACTACTACATCGAGGACTTCTTCGCGGTGCTCGCGGTAAACTACGTGTACAAGGCCGAGGAGTATGAGTTGCTCGATAAAAAGCTCGAGGAAGACCAGACCGGCGTTTTCGACGACGAGCTGCAACTCCAGGTCCAGGTGCACTTCTAGCGGAATCGCGCGTGTCGCCGTCGCTTCGCGAGCCCGTTGCGATCGGCGCACTGCGCCTGCGCAACCGCCTCTATCGCGCGCCGGTGCTCGAGGGCGCCGGCCGCGCGGTCGTGACCGGCGGCGGCGCTCGTCGGCAGGTGGATCAGGCGGTGCGCTTGGGCGCGGCCTTTTTCTTCGCGGCCGATTTCGCCGCCGACTTCGCAACCTTTTTTGAAGATGGTTTCGCGACGCCGACCTTTTCCATCACGGCGCGCACCTGCGCGGGATCGATGGGCTTCGAGAGCACCACGTTCGCCCCGGCCTGGAAGAAGTCGCGTTCCTTCGACTTGTCCACGAACGCCGAGATGACCGCGATGTACGCGTCGCGCGCGCCGTCGAGCGTGCGCATGGTCTTGAGAAAATCGAGGCCGTCGAAGCGCGGCATCATGTAGTCGAGCAGGATCAGGTCGGGCGAAAAGTCCTTGATCGCGATCAGCGCCTCGTAGCCGTTCCACGCCCAGGTCGTCTGCGCGTTCGCGTCGTGGTGACGCACGAAGCTTTGCAGGATCTCGGCGGAGACCTCATCGTCCTCGATGATCAAAACGCGCATACCGCGGCCCGCGGCGCGTCCGCCGGCCGAGCCGCCCGGTTCAGTGTACGCCATAGCCGCGATCCTTTCTGATCTTGATCCGGTGCAGCCGGACCTCGCGATCGGCCTCTTCGTTCGCGGGGTTCATCTTCCGCGCCTTTTCGAAATGCATCAGCGCCAGGCCGTCCTTGCCCTCGTCCTTGAAGATCTTGCCGAGGTACAGATAGGCGATGTCGTTGTTGGCGTCGTAGCCGATCGCGCGCTTGAGCAGTTCCTTGCACTCCAGCGCGACGGCGATGTCGCTCTTGCCGCGCAGGTTGTACATGCACCATGCGTAGAGCGCGAGGGCGTCGGAGTTCTCGATGCTGATCTGATGCGCGCGCAGGGCGTAGGGCATGGCCTTCTGGAAATCGCGCGCTTCGACAAACGTGGCCGCCTTCGTCATCGCCGTAACGAAGGCATCGGCGTCGGGCGTGTTCGTCGGCCGCTTGAGCGTGCGCGTCGAGAACTCGCTCTTGGGCTTCGCCTTCGGCGGTGCCACCTTCACGGGCGCCCCGACCGGCTGCTGTGGGGCTTTGGGCGGCGGAGTCGGGCTCATCGTCACGCCGAACTCGAGCGCGCGGCTCACCGCGAGCAGGAATGCGAGGCGCAGATCGGCCTCGTAGTCCTCGCCGTTCTTTCGAATGTCGCGCAACGTTTTCCCGACGAGCGCCCGCGTCCGCGCATCGAGGGCGTCGTCGAAACGCAGCACCTCGCGCACCGCGGGGAACTGATCCGAGAGCTGCAACGGCACGTCGATCTTTCGATTTTTCTCGAAGGTTTCCCACAAAAATTCGGGCTTGGCCGCCTTGAACACGCCCATCTTTAGGATCATGTCCAGCGGGCTATCGAGGTTGCGCGGCACCTGCGCGGTGGGCATCTGCTCCTGAAACGCATAGGCCGCGCCGTCCCATTCGGACTTGAACAGGCCGAGCATCTTGACGACCTTCTGCTGTTTCACGAGGACGTCCACTTCAGTGCGCGACAGCAGCCCCATCTGGACGATCACGTCGCCTTGATGCAGCCCATGTTTCTGCGCGCGTTCGTAGGTCGCCTCGTTCTCGCGCTGCGTGATTTTCTTGAGTGCCACGAGGAAGGTGCCCAAACTGTCCTCGCGGATGAAGTTGCTCTCGACATCGAGCAGGCGGCCACGCTCGATCCACGCCGCCATCTTCTTGCGGTCGCCCTTCACCAGCAGGCGGCCAATCTTTTTCTCGCGAAGCAGGTGGAAGATCACCTTGCCGCTCGACGCCACGTTCAGCTCGCCGCGATCCCAGCGCTTGGGTTTGTGTTCATCCTGCTCGGGCGCGAGAGGGCCCTGCGTCTGCTGGACGATGGTCTTGGGTTTTTCGTCGCCTTCGAGCCATTTGGTGACGATCCCGTAGAGCGCCGTCGCGTTGAACGGGGTTACCAGAACGTCGTCGCAGAACATGCGCAGGCCGAGGCGCTCCATGTCGGCGGGGCCCGTGGCGCGCGTCGTCAGCAGGACGAAGGGGATGGACGAGAGCTGCTCTCGGCTCTTGAACAGACGCGCGAGTTCGTTACCCGATAGCACCACGAGCGTTTGATCGCAGATGATAAGGTCGGGCTTGAAACTCAGCGTAATGTCCACCGCCTGCTTTTCGTCGGAGCAGCGAACGCACTTGTAACCGACGTCTTGCAGGAACTTCAGCGCCTTTTCGTGGACTTCGTCATTCGGAGATATCAGAAGTATCCGCTTGGACATGGGCACC
>CAZPJD010000221.1:0-46102 GCA_964586775.1 uncultured bacterium
AGCGGGCGGTTTTCTTTTCGCCCAGCACGAGCGGCAAGGTCTCGCGGCCGACGAGACGATCGGCGTTCATGTCGGTCAGATCCACGACCACCGAGCGCATCGCGGTGACGACGAAGAGGAACGCAAAGGCAAGGATCGTGCGGAGAAAATCGGGATTCGCGGACAGGAAAAAGATCGGGAAGATCGAAACCATCGCCCAAGCCGACGCGACGAAGAAGTTCTTGCTGGCCGCGATGTCCTTGAGTCGGCGGAAGCCCACCGTCTTCATGAACCGCTTGGGAACGATCTTCACGGAGTAGAGCACGCCGATCACGCTCGCGCCGAGGATCAGCAGGAACGGCAGCACGCCCATCCACACGCTGATCGCCAGCGCGACCGCGCCCGATCCCACGCCAATTACGCGCATCAGCTTGCCGTGTTTCTCGTAGAAGCGTACGCGGGCCGGATCGTCGCGGAATTGATCGAGATTGCGTTCGGTGAATCGGTTGAGCACGTGCATCGAGAGCACGTAGCAGAACACGAGCCAAAAAAACGGCGACGAAAACGGCACGCCCTGCAGCGCTGCGCCCACATAGCACAGCGCTCCCGCGGCGAGGCTCGTGAACACATTGGTCACCACCATCGTCGCGAGCGCGGCCTTGACCTTGGAGAGCACGGGGTTCTTGCTGCGGTCCTCCAGCGTCTTCAGGTACGCCATCACCCGGTCGATGCTCCACGCCGGGGTGGACGCACCGGCCGTGACGCCGATCTTCGCGTAGGGCGTGAAGTCCACGCCCATCAGCTCGTCCTCGCTCTCGATGTGCCAGGTCGGCAGCCGGAACTCCTCGGCCGCGATCTGCGCGAGGCGCGTGGTGTTGCCCGAGTTCTTCCCGCCGATCACGATCATCGCCTCAACCTGCCGGCACAACTCGAGGATGTCGTCCTGGCGCTCGATCGTCGCGTCGCACATCGTGTCTTTTACGACGACCTCGGGAAACTCCCGCCGCGCGAGCGCCATCGTGCGGTTCCACTCGGCCACGTTGGTCGTCGTCTGCGTGACGAGAATGATCCTTTCGTGCCCCATCTCCTTCACGCGGTACAGGTCCTCGGCCTTGTCGATGATGATCGAGTTGCCCTCGCCCGCGAAACCGATCAGCCCCTGCACCTCGGGGTGGTGGTGCTCGCCGTAAATGACGACGAAGTGGCCTTTGCGTTTGTAGACGTCTACCAGCTTCTGGACCTTCACCACCACGGGGCAGGTCTGGTCGAGGATTTTTTCGGCGCGCCCTTCGAGTTCGGCGCGCACCTGCGGCGAGACGCCGTGCGTGCGGATGATGGCCAGGCCACCGCTGATTTCCTCGACGCCCTTGGCGACTCCGATGTCGCGGTGCTTGAGCAGATCGATGACCTGCGGGTTGTGAACGAGCGGGCCGAGGGTGGTGACCTTCATTCCCGGCGGAACGTCCACCTCAAGCGTCTTGTTCAAGGCGCGGCGAACGCCCCAGCAGAATCCGGCCGTCTTGGCCAGAACAAATTCCATTCACGGCTCCCGCGCGCTCTTTAGCGCGACGCAAACGCTTTCAGCGGCGGCGGTTCGCACACGCCGACGCGTTTCAGCTTTCCAGCGGATACTAGGGCTTTTCGCCGGCGGACGATTATGGCGAGGATCATAGCGGCGACCACGAGGGCTACGCTGATCCACTGGCTCGTGGAGAGGAATCCGAACCGGCCCCGGGACGCGTCGCCACGCACGAGCTCGATCAGGAAGCGCCCAACGCCATAGATGGCGAGTTGCAGTGCGAAGAGTTCGCCGTAGAAGCGGTTCTTCTTGCGTTCGCGATAGATCACCATCGCGACGAACATCAAAAGGCCGAAAAACGCCTCGTAGAGCTGCGTCGGATGGACGGGGACGTCGCCGAAGGCTTTGTACGCCCGAGCGCCGGCGGGGTAGACGACGCCCCAAGGCAGGTCGGTCGGCGCGCCGTAGCAGCACCCGGCCATGAAACACGCCAGCGCGCGGTGGACGAGCAGACCGAGGCCGAAATACGTGGAAGCGATGTCCAGCATCGGCAGGATGGGGTGTCGTTTGTAGGCGAGATAGCCCCAGCTCCCCGCGACGGCACCGAGGTAACCGCCGTAGAGAACGACGCCGGTGTTGGCGACGAAGATCCTCTTGGGGTCTTCGATGTACCAGCTCGTGTTGACAAGCACGTCCAGCAGCCGCGAACCGGCGAGAACGCCAAAGAGGGTGCAGATGAATGCTTTGAGGGCGATTTCCTCGGAGAATCCTTCCTTTTTCATCCGACGAACGGACAGGAAGACGCCGAGCAGCAGCGAGAGCGGATAGAAGACCTGGTAGAAGTGGATCTCTTTGCCGCCGATGGTCATGAGGATGGGGTGCATGCGTCCAATCGCTCCGCGGTGACTGGGGGGCCCGCCGACAAGCGGCGCGAAGGCTGCATAACGCAATCGTCGCGATCCGTCAAAGCCGCGGTCGTTCGCGCCGACGGCAATTTTCGGGTGGAGCCCGGGTGGAGCCCAGATGGAAGTGGACGGCACGTTTCGTGACGCGATTTTCGACCGTTCCTGACCGGAAATTTTTCACGAGCTGGAATTTGTTTCGATAAATCAATGAGTTATCTTGACGACCCCCTTCGGAGAGGAAAAAAGAAATTGACACTGGGGAAATCGGCATCTAGAATCCGCGCTGGTTGCAATACCCACCTCGGGAGGGATTTTATCATGCTGCGTTGGCAATGGACCTTGGTGCTCGCCGCGATGCTGTCGGCGAGCCTGCTCGTGACCGCCTGCGGTGGCGGCGACGACGATGATGACGGCGGCGACGACGACGCGACGTTCGACGACGACACCGACGACGACACCGACGACGACACCGACGACGACACCGACGACGACACGGATGACGACACTGACGACGACTTGACGGACGACGACGCCGACGACGACACCGACGACGACACCGACGACGACACCGACGACGACACCGACGACGACACGGATGACGACACCGACGATGACACCGATGACGACGAGGTCTTCTTCATCGACTTCGAAGACTACGCGGTCGGCGATCTCGGCGCGCCTTGGGATGTCGTGGCGAGCGGCGTCTCGACGCACGAAGTGGCGGCTCTGACCAAAGACGGCTCGGGCAAGGCGCTGTTTCAGGATGGCGGCGATGCGGAGCAGGTCGACGGCTTCGCGCTGGCCCAGTATCAGTTCACGGACATCGACGAGGACTGCACGATTTCGTTCGACGTGAAGCCGGTCGACAACGATCAGGATTGGGGCTTCCGCGTCCTCCAGAACTACTCGGGATACGCCTTCACCGAGTCCCAACTCGTGATCGAAGACGGCGCGGTGTCGGCCTACGACGCGACGACCTTCACGACCACCGACTGCAACGCGACCGTGGCCGGCGCTGATTGGACCAACGTCGCGCTGGTGTTCGACTTCGCCGGCGGCACGTATTCCGTCGAGGTCGATGGATCGCTGACGGACTGCGAAGACTTCGCGATGATCTATGGCGACGGCACGCCGCTGGGCTTTGTCCAGTTCATCGACTGGAGCGACGACGGCTTCGTCGGCGACTTCCAGGTGGACAACATTCTTGGCGAAGACACCACGCCGGCCACGCTCTTCTCGGTCGACTTTGAATCCTACAGCGTCGGACCCCTGACCACGCCTTGGGTGACGTCGTACGGTGGCGGCGGCGCGGCGGACATCGTCAGTCTCGTGGCCGGCGACGGCGCGGGCAAGGTTCTGGAGATCGACGGCGTCGATACGATTCCACCGGACTACATTCTTTCGACCTATCAGTTCACCGACGTCTCCGACGATCTCGACGTCAGCTTCGATGTCATGCTCGTCGATTCCGATGCCGAGGCCGGCTTCCGCACGTTTCAGAACTACCTTGGGTACGCGTATGTCGAAACGCAACTCATCCTGACAAACGAAATCCTGCAGGCGTGGAATTTCGACACCTCGGTCGCCGACGACTGCGACGCCCTGGCGTCGGGCGGCTGGCACAACGTGATGGTGCACCACGATTTCGCCGGCGGCACCTTCTCCGTGTTCATCGACGACGTCGCGACGGCTTGCGCCGACATGAGCATGGCGTGGGGCGACGGAACGCCGCTCGGCTTCATCTCCGCCATCGACTGGTCCAACGTGGACTACGGCGGCGAGGTCTGGTTCGACAACTTCCTTGGCGTGATTCCCTGACGGGGACCTGATCGACACCTCGAAGGGCGCGAGAAATCGCGCCCTTCTTCTTTTTTTCACCGGAGGGATCGACGTGGACGGGCTCTACGAATCGTTTGACCGATCAAAGAACACCGAACTGAAGTTTTGCCCGATGATCCGGGAGACGTGCCGCGGGACGGAATGCCAGTGGTGGGTCCTCGACTTCGTGGAGGACAAGCAGACCTATCGCGCGGATTGCGCCGTGACACTCGCGGCGAAAGGACTGACCGACGAGAGCCTGCCGCGGCTCGCGCGAAGGTAGAGCCCGGACGCGCCCGCCCGACTAACGGCTGGCGCGGTCCGACTGTTCGGCGCTCACCAAGACCTTGCGTTCGGCGGATTTTCGCCGCCGATCGGCCTCGGCCCGGTGACGTCGCAGGTTCTGGCGGACCAGACGGACGATCTCCTCGTCCGTCAACGTGGGGGAGAGCAACGCCGCATCGCGTTCCAAACGATCGCTTGCCGACATCTTCGGCCTCCTTCCTCGTCCCTTTTCGGCCCCCGCCTCTTCAACATCCGGTATGACATGCCGCAATCAGCATCATAAAAGCACTATCGGTAGTATAGCACAGGTCCGCGATATGCCAAGGGGAATCCACAACGGGACGTGACCTGGATCACAATCCGGTCAGTTTCGCCCGTTCCTACGGGTCTGGACACCTGACCGCCGGGCCGTAATATCCGTCGTGCCGACCCACCGACGGAGCCTTCGATGCCGTTTCCCGTCCAGCGCCCTCGCCGCCTGCGTTCCTCCGACACCTTGCGACGCATGGTCCGCGAAACCCGCCTCGGCCGTGACAATCTGCTGATGCCGCTCTTCGTCGAGCCGGGGACCGGCGTCGAACGCCCGATTCCCTCCATGCCCGGCCAGTCGCGCTTTTCCGTCGATCGCCTGATCGAAGAATGCAAGTCGATCCGCGACCTCGGCATCCCGTCAGTCATCCTGTTCGGCATTCCCGATTCGAAGGACCCCGAGGGCACCGAAGGCTACGCCGACGACGGAATCGTGCAGCTGGCCGTGCGCGCGCTGAAGAAGAACGTGCCCGATCTGGTCGTCGCCACCGACGTGTGCCTGTGCGAATACACCAGCCACGGCCACTGCGGCGTGATCGAAAACGGACGCGTCGCGAATGACGCGACGATCGAACTGCTCGCGCAAATGGCCGTCTCCCACGCGCGCGCGGGGGCGGATCTCGTTGCGCCGTCGGACATGATGGATGGGCGCGTGGGTGCGATCCGCGACGGTTTGGACGCGGATGGATTCTCCGACACGCCGATCATGGCCTATTCGGCCAAGTTCGCCTCAGCATTTTACGGACCATTTCGCGACGCGGCGGAATCGACGCCGGCCTTCGGCGATCGCCGGTCTTATCAGATGGACCCGGCGAATCTGGACGAGGCGATGCGCGAGATCGAGCTCGACATCGAGGAAGGCGCGGACATCATCATGGTCAAGCCCGCCCTGCCCTACCTCGACGTCATCCGCCGCGCGGCGGACGCCTTCGATCTGCCAGTGGCGGCCTACAATGTCAGCGGCGAATACTCGATGCTCAAGGCCGCGGCGGCGGCCGGGTGGATCGATCACGACCGCGCGATGCTGGAGATGCTCACGTCCATCCGGCGCGCGGGCGCGCGCATCATCCTGACGTATTTCGCCAAGGACGCGGCCCGGCTACTCGGCTGATCCCGGCACGCCGATTCGTTCATACGTGACCGCGCCGCCGCGCTCGACGCGGTAGAGCCCAGGCGGTAGGCGGAGCGCGCCGTCGGCGGGAATCTCCACGCCGCCCCAATGCGCCGGCCCGTCGACGACGACGATTCCATGTGCTCCGATCTTGGCGCGTTTCGCCGTCTTCTCGGTGCCGGGTTCGAAGATCATGTTCGCGCCGCCCGTCATGCGACCGGGAAGCGACCAGCGCACCGGCCGCTTGGCGCGTTTCTCCACGGCAATCGCCGCGCGCACCGGGGCGAATCCCGCGGGCACGACTCCCACAACCACGAGCGCGCCAACCGGATCGACGTCGATGTTGAACGCGGTCGTCCCCGGGCCGGGGCGCACCTGCGGAATCGGTAAAGGCCGAACGGTTTCGACCTTCGCGCCGCGGCGCGACAGCGCCCCGCCGGACAGCAGCACCCACGCGACGATCAGCGAAACGATCGCGCCCGCGGCCACCATGGCCACGTCGCGGCGATGCCAGTCGCGTTTCGGGCCGACCGGCGCGGACATTCCCTCGCCGGTCGCGGACGCCATGATCGGCGTGGTGATGCGGGCGCGCGCGTTTTCGTCGGCGTGATCGGCGAGACGCTCGCGCAGATACGTCGAGAGCGCCCCGGCATCGAGTGCGAAACCCGACTCGCGCGCGAAATCCACGATCTCCCGGGAAAAGTCCTCGGCGCGCGGGAAGCGATCGGCGGGATCGGGGCGCAGCGCGCGCAACACGATCGCCGAAAGGCGCATCGGCAGATCGGGTCGATGGGCGTCGGGCCGTGGCACGCGGGCTTCGGCCACCTTGGCGAGGATCTGCCGCGTGTCGCCGCCATCGAAGAGCCGACCGCCGACCAGCATCTCCCACAACAGCACGCCGCACGCAAAAACATCGCTGCGGATGGTGGCCGCTTCGCCGCGCGCCTGCTCGGGCGACAGATACGGCGGCTTGCCCCTGACGAGCCCCGCGCCGGTGGCGCCGTGGCGAATGGCCGCGCGCGCGATGCCGAAGTCGCCAAGCTTGGCCTCGCCCGAAAACGTCAGGAGCACGTTCGACGGAGAGACGTCGCGGTGGACCAGATCGAGGGGCCGGCCGAGCGCGTCGCGCGCGTCATGCGCGTAACGCAGTCCCTCCAGAACGCGCGCGACGATTGTGCACGCGATGGGGATCGGCATGCGCTCGCCGCGAAGCGCCAGTGCGTGCATGAGACCCTCGAGGTCCCCCGCGTCGCACCACTCCATCGCCAGATAAAGCCGCCCGCCCTCGTCGCCAAAGTCGAACGTGTGGACGATCGAGCCGTGATCGAGCGACAGGGCGAGCCGGGCTTCGTCGAAAAACGCTGAGCGAAACCCGGAATCGGCGGCGAGTTCGGGCTTGATCGTCTTGAGAACGCACAGTTTCGACGCGCCGCCCGGCGCTTCCATCCGTGCGAGATGCGCCTCGGCCATGCCGCCTTCGCCGATTTTTTTCAGAATCGCATACCGTGACAGGCCCATGACATGCGTTTATCATGAGAAATTCGTACGGCAAAGGAACTTCGGCGTGTCCCGCGTGTCACTTTGGCGAAAACAGTCTTTGACACACCGCGTCAAAACGGGTAGGATTGCACCACTCAACGAGGGAAGTGCATGCGCGCGACCGCCAGGAAAGCAGAAATGACGCAATTCGACGACCTCGTCGCCCGCGGGGTGATTCTGGGACCCGACCACTTCGTCCTCGGCGACGGATACGGGAGCCCGGGCCACCACTCGAGCCACTACATCAGTGCGGCAAAGTTCTACGAAGCCCGCGATCTTCTTCACGATTTTTCGCGCGGCCTCGCGGACCGCGTCGCGTTTTGGCGCGTCGAAACGATCGTCACGCCCGACGACCAATCGCTGCCGGTAGCGCGGCTGCTCGCCCGGCTCCTCGCCGGAATTTACCGCGTGCCCGCGATTCCCTGCTGTTCGCTCGAGTCCGATCCCCCGCCGTCGGGCTCCGTGCGTGCCATGATCCACGACGACGTGGTGAGCCGAGGGCGGCAAGCCACCGAGGTGATGGGGCGCTTGCGGGAATCGGGCGTGGAGATCGTCGGGATCTCGTGCCTGTTTCGCCGGATCGAGTCGTCGTTTTTCGGCGAGGTGCCGATCGCCGCGGCGCTCGCGGAGCCGCTCGTCACTTACCCCTCAGCGGTCTGCCCCCTGTGTCGCGCGGGAGTTCCGGTCAACACGCAGTTCGGAAAAGGTCGGTTTTTTCAGGCCCAGCAGGACGAACCGGCGGGCTTCGATATTTGACCTGTTCATCGCGCCATCCGTGACGACGCCCACTCGCACAAACGGCATCGGCGTTGCATAATTCGTCCGGTCGGAAGCGATAAACCCCGAAAACCTCGGGTCCATGCGCGTTTGTGCGTAAGGAGGTTCGCGATGCGTTTCTTCATACTGAGAACACCGTTACACACCGCGAGGAGTCCGCGACAGGCCGCGGCGGCGGCCGGGCGCGCGGGCCGACGCGGCTCGGCTTCGGGCTTCACGCTGCTCGAGATCATGGTCGTCGTCATCATCATCGGCACGATCGCGGGGCTGGTCGGCGTCAAGGTGCTCGATCGTCTCGAGCAGGCGCGCGAGGAGTCGGCGAAGGCGCAGATGGCGTCGATCCGCAGCGGCCTCGACCTGTTCAAGATGGACAACGGCTTTTATCCCCCGACGGACATCGGCATCCTCGCGCTGGTGCAACCCAAACAGGCGGGATTCGGAACCGGCGCGGGCAAGGGCAGCTACCTCAACAGCGATCAACTTCCCGTCGACCCCTGGGGCATGCCCTATGGATATATGTCCGACGGATTCGCCTACACCGTCTGGTCCAACGGTCCCGATCGTCAGCCCAACACGCCGGATGACGTGCATCCCTAGTCGGGCGGCCGGCGGGGATCGCGCGTGAGGAACGGACGCGCTAACATGACGCACCTTTCGAGCCCGGGCGAAAGTCCGGGTTCGGTCGTTTTACGGACCGTTCGATGACCACGCCCCTTGGCCCGCGTTCACGGCTCCACCCGGGATCCCGCGGCTTCACGCTGCTGGAGATCATGGTCGTCGTCATCATCATTGCGGCCATGGTCACCATCGTCATTCCGCGCTTCGGCGACGTCTTCCAGACCAACGTCAAAGGAGCGATGCGCCGCCTCGGCGGAACCATCAAGTTCTGTTTTCACGAATCGGTCATCAAGCAGTCGATGATCCGGCTCAACATCGACCCCGTCACCGGCGAGTACTGGCCGTCGATTCTCGTCACGTCGGGCAACTACGGCGAATTCGTGGATTACGCCAACGAGGTTTTCTCGGGCCGGTCGCAACTGCCCGAGGGACTGCGTTTCGCGGATGTGGTGACGCCGCACAACACGCAAAAGATGGACCGCGAGGCGGTCTTCATCAGCTTCTTCCCCACGGGCTACGCCGAGCGCGCGGTCATTCATCTCGTGGACGGCACGCAGCAGTTTTACACCATGGCCATCCAGCCCCTGACCGGCGAGGTCGAGCTGCGCGAGGGCTACATCGACTTCGTCGATCTCGGCCAGGGTTCGGGTCCCTTCGGCAAGGGCGGGGGCTCGCCATGATCGCGCGGATGCGTCGCCCGACGCGCGCGGGCTTCACCCTCATCGAGGTGCTCGTCTCGATGGCGATCCTGTCGATGGTGCTGGTGATCCTGCTGCAAAACCACGGCATGTCGATTCGCCTGTCCGAGCGCGCGCGCAAGTCGTCGATCGCCGCGAACCTCGCGCGCGATCTGATGACCGAGGTCGAGCTCGAGGGATTCCCCGAGGTCGGCGTCGAGGAGGGCGATTTCACGCAGACCTACCCCGGCCTGTATCCGGGTTTCGTGTGGCAGCGCGAGGTGAACGAGAGCATCTTTCTCGATTACATCCGCGAGGTCACGGTGCGCGTGAGCTACATGGACGGCGACGAGCCGCGCGTGTTCGAGCTCATGGACATCATCGCCGCGCGCACGTCGGAGGATCAGGATCTGGCGTCGGCCACGGCGGGCTCGGGCGGCGCGTCGCCTTTCGAGAACGCGCTGATGGGCCAATACGGCGGCGAGTCCGAATCGGGCGGCAAAGCCGGCGGCACCTCGGGCGGCGAGGACGAGGAATGACGCGCGCGCACCGCCGGGGCTTCACGCTGCTCGAGGTGCTCGTGGCGGTCGCCGTGACGGGCATGGTGCTCGCGATCGTCTATTCGGCGTTCGGTCGTACGATCGAGTCGAAGGAATACGTCGAAGTCGGCAACGAGACCTACCACAAGATCCGCTGGGCGATGGACAAGATCACGATGGACCTCGCCTCGGCCTTCGTGTTTCGCGAGCAGGGCAGCCACACGATCTTCTACGGCGTCTCGCACCTCGTCGGCTCCATGCCGATGGATGAGATTCACTTCACGAGCTTTTCGCACATCCGCTACAACCCCGAGGCGCACGAATCGGATCAGGCCGAGATCTCGTACAAGGTCGCGTGGGTTCCCGACGACCAACGATTCCAGCTCTGGCGGCGCGAGGACGCGACCCTCGACGACCAGAATCAGACGGGCGGCGAAGAGCTGCAACTGCTCGACGACGTGCTCGCCTTCAACATCCGCTACTACGACGGCTACGAGTGGCGCGACGATTGGGATTCGCGCCCGCTGGAAGCGCTCGCCGAGGCCACCGAGGACGACGGTTCGGAGGAAGAGACCGAGGTCGAGCAGACCGAAGAGATGGTGCAGGCCGTGCCGATCGCGGTCGAGGTCACGCTGGCGGTCATGGGGCCCGACGGATCGCCGGTCGTTTTTACGTCGAAGACCAAGCTCGAAATGTCGACCATCGACCTCGACGCCGAGGACGAGGAGACCGACGACGGCACCGGCGAAACGGAGAAGTCCGACGATGATGGTTCGGGGGGAAAGGGCAAGGCGCCCGGCGGATCGAGTCGCCAGCCGGGCGGCGGCCTGACGGTGGGGGCGGGATGAGCGCGCACGCCGCCGGTTTGGGTGCCCCGTTCGCCCGTGGACGATTTCGCCCGGTCCGCGCGCGCGCATCGCGGCGCGGCGTGGCGCTGCTGGTCGTCCTGCTGGTCACGGCGATCCTGACCATCGTCGTGCTCGACTTCGCGCAGTCCACGCGCATCGATTTTTACATCGCGTCGAACATCCAAAACGGCATGCGCGCGTTTTTCCTCGCCAAGAGCGGGGTGCAGGTCGCGTCGGGCGCGCTGCTCAAGGACATTCGCGACAACGACGAGGACCACATCAACGAAGAGTGGAACAACCCGATGTATTCGATGATTCCGCTCTCGGACACGGAGTTCATCTCGGTCGAGATCACCGACGAATCGGGCAAATTCAACCTCAATCACCTCGTCACGGTCGCGGGCACCGTGAACCAGGGCAACCTCGAAGTCTTTCGCCAGCTTCTGATCTTGCTCAATCTCGACGCCAAGGTGGGCGACGCCATCGTGGACTGGATCGACAAGGACTCCGACGCGCTCGCCGGCGGCGGCGTCGAGGATCAGTTCTACGGTTACAGCGCGATGCAGCCCGCCGGGATCGTGGTGAAAAACGGGCGGCTCGGTTCTCTCGCCGAGCTGCGTATGATCGCGGGCGTCAACGACGAGGTCTACAACCAGCTCTCGCAGGTGTGCACGATCTACTCCGACCACAAGTACAACATCAACACGATCGACGAAAAAGTGCTCACCGCGCTCCTGCTCTATCTCGATCCCAAAGTGGCCGCCGACGACATCGTGAGCAAGATCGTCGCGCAGCGCGAGGGCGAGGAGACGTATTTCAAGAAGGGCAACCTGCGTCAGCAGTTGCAGGACGCGGGCGTCGATCCCGCCATCTCGGGTCGTCTCGCGCAGCGCGTCGCCACCAAGACCCGCTACTTTTCGGTGGACGTGAGCGCCAACGTCGGCCCCACGGTCAAGACCGTTCACGCGGTCATCGAGCGCGACAAAAAAAAGGTGAAGACGATCTACTTCCGCCCCGGCGAGCTGCTCAAGAATCCGCTTCCCGCCGCCGCGGGGGCGGCTGGCGGTCTGGGCGCGGCGCTCGGCCAATAATCATTTCGAAGATTCGATCGCGTTCGCCCACGCTGGCGAGTCCGCGATGAAGGTGGCCACGGCCTCCGCGACGCGCGCGTTGGCCGCCTCGCGCGGATGACACTGGTCGAAGAACTGATCCTCGCCCGCGTGCGCGCGAAACAGCGGCAGCAGGTCGAGCGCGGGCCAGCCGCGTTCGGCGGCAAGATTCGTCACGCGCCGCTGCGGTTCGTCGTGCGGGGTCGTCGCCAGCACCTGATACTTGACGGGAAACGCCGCGACGGCGACGCCGAAATCGCCGCGCGCCGACAGTTCGCGGATCTCGTCGAACGCGCTGGAGACCGTCGGCCACGTCGCGTCATCCCACGCCGCGCCCCAGTCCACGCGCGCCGCCTCGGCGAATCGCGCGAACTCGGCGGGGTCGTTTCGCCAATCGGCCTGATTCTCCATACGCAGCCAACCGAGTTTTTGATATCCCGAACGCCGCATCCAGCCGCGCAGCTTGGCCGTCTTGTAGACGCCATCGACGATGGCGCTGTTTCGTCGCCACCAACCGCGATACGTCAGCTCGTGGCGGAATCCCCACGGCGGGCGCGCGTCGTTGAGATAAAACGCGATGAGCACCAGATCCGGCGCGAGACGCATCCCGACATCGCGCAGGATCGCGACCTCTTCGCGCACGCCGATGCCGGTGACGCCCGCGTTGAGCACGCGCATCGCGCGGCCGGGGGCGAACGGCGCGAGTTCCGACTCCAGCCGCCGCGTCCACACCTCGTCGTCTTCCAGATAGTCGCCGATCGTGATCGAGTCGCCGAGCACGAGCACGCGGATTTCGCCCGGCGGCTTCGCCTCGGGCACCTCGGGACCACGCATCCCCCACTCGTTGGTGACGACGCGCGTGGTGCGTTTCGAGACCGGGTGGTTTTCGAGCGTCACGTCCACGTTCGGCTTCAAACGCCAGCCGCCCTCGGTCTCGCGCAGGAACGCGAGGCTCCAGTCGGGCAGGCCGCCCTCTTTTTCCACCACGCGCGGCTGCCGGGCGCGAAGCGCGAATTCGAGCGCAGTTACGCCAACGATCAGCGTGACGAGTGAGATGCCCAGAACGCGAAGGAGGGATCGCGGGCGGCGAGAGCCCATGCGCGCGCCGCTCAGCCGAAGCTGCCGGTGTACCAGCCGACGAGCTGCGGGCCGGCCACCATGTAGACCATCGCGCCGAGCGACAGGAACGGGCCGAAGGGGATGAGCGTGCGGGCCTCGCGCCGCGTGGCGAGGATCCAGCCGAGGCCGACGACCGAGCCCACCGCCGACGCGACGAGCAGCACCACGACCACGCCCTGCCAGCCGAAAAACGCGCCGATCATCGCGAGCAGTTTGACGTCGCCGAAGCCCATACCCTCGCGCTTGGTGACGAGCAGATAGCCCTTGGCGATCGCGTAGGGCAGCGCGCCGCCGACAACCGCTCCGATGACGGCGTCGCGAAGACTGACGGGTAGTACGAACGACGCGAGAATCCCGAGCGGGATGCCGGGCAGCACGATCTCGTCGGGAATCTCGTAGATGGCGAGATCGACGCCGGTCACAACGAGCAGCGCCGCGTAGATCGCGAAATAGATCGGGCCGACGACGAGGCCGAAGTACCAGACGAGCAGCGCCAGCGCGACGCCCGACATCAACTCGACGGCGGGATAGACGGGGCTGATGCGTTCGCGGCAATGGCGGCAGCGCGCGCCGAGCAGAATCCACGACGCGAGCGGGATGTTGTCGTACCACGCGATGGGTTGCTGGCAAGTGGGACAGTGCGAGCGCGGCTTCGCGAGGCCGAGGCGCGCCTCGACCATCTTCGTCATCATTCCCCGCGCCGTGTCGGGATCCTCGTCGAGGCTCTCGACGATCTCCTTGCGCACGGCCTCGTCGCCCGATTTGTACTGCGTCACCAGCGACATGATCGGCATGCGCGCCACGCACACGTTCAAAAAGCTGCCGATCGACGCGCCGAAGGCAAAGGCCGAGCCGGTGACGAGGGCGATTACCATCGGATCGGCCGCCAGATCGGGCCCGTAGAGCTTGGCGAGCATCGTCGGAAGATTCACGCGAAAAACCCCGGCACCGCCCACGAAATCGCACCGGCAAGCGCCACGAGCACGCCGATCGGCGCGAGCCACGCGGCGACATCCGCCTTCTTGCCGGGGAGGCGATGCGCGAGATCAAGACCGGCGGCGATCATGCCCAGGCCCGCGATCGTCATGACGACGCTCACGGGTTCGCGTCCCCGATACGGGCCACGACGTAGTCGCCGCCGACGCTGACGCCGCTGTATCGCGCGAGGGTTTCGAGGCGGATGGGAGGGTCGTTTTGCGACCACAGCGCGTAGGTTTCGATGAGCTTGCGGTGGTCGATCAACACATCGACGCCGACGCCGCGCGCGTAGCCCATGAAACGCCCATCACGCATGGCGGCGATTATAGGGGGGTGCACCACACCGTCAAGGTTGATGACGCGATTTGGCGCGAACGCGCCGAGGATTCCCGCGTTGAACGCGCCGATGGTGTCCGTCGCGCCGACGCCCGGCACGCGGCCGTCCGCCAGTTCGCGCGCGACTTGCAGATAGCTCGCCTGCCACGGGTGAAAACCGGAGCGGTAGAACGCGGGCGAGTTCCACGCGAAGGATGCCGCGATCGTGATGATGAGCGATGCGAACGCGACGGCGTACGACGCGCGGCGTGCGACGAGCGCCGCGTGCGAGATCTGGCACCATCTGGCGAGCATGAACGCGGCGGCGAGAATGACGGGAGGGAAGTACCAATATTTCTGCTGTCGAAAAACAAGGATATAAAAGGCCCAGATGCCCGCCGCGAAGATGAGGTAGAGCCACGGAAACGATCCCGGCGCGCGCGGACGCCGAATGCGGATGACGATCCATGCGCCCAACAGGTGCGCCGCCACGATGAACGTCATGCGGTTATCGGGCCCGCCCATCAGGCGCGCGCCGTAATCGGCGATTCCACTTGCCGCGCATCGCGCCAGATACGCCGCGCCGAATTGCCCCGTCGCCGCTTCGATCGCGTTCTGGCGAAACATCAGCACGCGACCCGAGTCCTGCCAAATCGTGCCGAAGTGCGAGCGGCTCCATTCGAGCCACGGCGCGGCCACGGCGAACGCGGCGACCGCAAAGATGACGATGTGCGTTCCCGAGATCCGTCCCCTGTCCGATTCCACGGCGTGCGGTGTGCTCACGGCGCGGCGCACGATGTCGAGCCCGACGAGCAGCGCGAGGAGCCCGAGGTCGGTGCGCGCGAGAAAGGCGAATCCGCACGCGACGCCCGCCGCGACCGCGAAATTTCCCCTCGGTGCGCGAACGAACGCATCGTGCGCGGTGAGGGCGACGATTCCGCAAAGGGCCGCGAGCGGGGCCTCGACGCCCATCAGATCGATGCCCACGAGGAAGGGGTTGAACGCGAGAAACACCGTCGCCACCGGCGCGGCAACCTGCGCGTCGGGCGAGATGCGCCGGTCGATCCACCAGATCACGAGCGCCATCGTCCCGAACGAGCACAGCGCCGATACCGCGAGCAACACACGCAGCACCACCTCGGGGTCGGGCCCCGCGACGAGCTGCGCGAAAACGGAAACGACCATCCACAATGGATGAAAGCCGTTGGTCGTCGCGACGCCGTCGAAGGTCGGCCCGTGACCCGCGAGCCAGTTGCGCGCGATCTGCGTGTAGTAGAAGGCGTCGTCGGCGACGAAGGTGGAGACGAGCCGGTCGAGCGGCCCGCTCGCGAGAACAAATCGCCAGAGCGTGCCCGCCGCCGCGATCGCGAGTGCGGCGTGCGCACCCCATCGTCCCGCGCGCGCGTCCGTCGCCATGTCGATTCAGTTCTCGCCGGTGGGCGTGAGCCAAAAGGCGCGGTCCTGCGTCCAGAGCGCCAGCGAAGGCCGACCGGCGACATCCACCGCCAACCGGATCGGGCCGCTGCCGCCGGCCTCGGGCACGATGCGCGGCGAGGCGTTCAGATCGCGCAGATCGAAGATCGCCGCGTTGGCCGCCTCGCGAATGGCGAGCCATGGCACGCCGTCGTCGCCGACCGCCGCATCGTACGCGAGCCCCTGCGACGTGAAGGCGATCTTGCTCGCGGTCCAGCCGTTTTCCGTCTTTGCGTAGGAATACAATGCGTCGCTGCCAAGCACCTCGGTGCTGGGCGCGACGACGGCTATCGGCCGCCCCGGCGGCGCAATCGCGATCGGTGAATATTCCTCGCCGCTTCTCGCCGGACGGCCGAGCACCGCGCGCGCAAACTCGCCGTCCGCGCCCCGCGTCCACACCGCGATCTGGCCGTTCCATAATCCGGCGACGAGCGGTTCGCCGCTCACGGGATCGAGCGCGACGCTCGCGCCGCGTGCACCGGTATCCACCAATGTCCACTCACCCCAGCCGCCGGCGATCGACCACGGCGCGTAGCGCAACGTTCCGGAGACATCGCCGATCGCGACGCCGAAACGATCGCCGCTTCGCGCGATGCGCGCTCGCGCGCCGGATTTCACAAACGCTTCGCCCGCGCCGCCGTTCGCGGCCGTACCCGCGGAATCGACCAACACCCACACGGGTTTTGCGCTCTCGCAATCGCGGCACGACACGCCGACGACAAGCAGCCGATCGTCATCCACAAACCGCGCGTCGAGCACTCCTCCCGAAATTCCGAGGTTCTCGGCACGCAGCGTCGTCTTGTCGTCGATCGAAATGCGGCGGGAGTTGAAGAGGATCGTGCGCCCATTCGCCGCGGCGAGTCCCGTCGCCGGGTCATCGCTCGCGAGCCGCGGCGTCCATCGCCAGCCCTGACGCACCGTGGCTTCGACGGGCGGGGGCGTGGCGGCGTTTTCGGCGATGATCGCGGTGTCGTGCGAGCGGCAAGCCGCGATCGCCGCCAACGCCGGCAGGCACGCAAAGACGAGCACGGCGGGGATCTTGCGAATTCGAGTCATGGCATGAGTTGTTACGCGAACAGCGTTGCGCGGGCAAGTCGGTCTCCCGATCGACCGGATCACCAACGCAGGATGATCTTTCCGAACTGCCCCGCGGATTCGAGGTGTTCGTGGGCTTCGCGGATCTGGTCCGCCGCGTATTCGCGGTCGATCACCGGCTTCAGGTCGCCGCTATCGAGCAGGCGCGCGATCTCGGAAAACTCGCGCATGTTGCCCATCGTCGAGCCCATCACGTGGAGCTGTTTCCAGAAGATTCGCGTCAGATCGGCCGGCGGATTGCCGCCCGCCGTCGCGCCGCAGTTGACGATGCGCCCGCCCATGCGCGTCGTCTTGATCGAGATCGGCCACGTCGATCCACCGACGGAGTCGATCACGACGTCCACGCCCGCCTTGCCCGTCGCGGCGTAAACGCCCTTCGCCACGTCCTGCGTCTTGTAGTTGAAGCCCGCGAGGGCGCCGAGTTCGCGCGCGCGGTCGAGCTTCCATTCCTCGCCCGAGGTGACGATCGCCCGCGCGCCGATGCGCCGGCAGATCTCCAGCGCGCTCACGGACACGCCGCCGCCGATACCATGGATCAGCACGAACTCGCCCGGCTTCGTTTGCGCCTTGGTCACGAGCATGCGCCAAGCGGTCAGGAACGTCAGCGAAAAGGCCGCGGCATCCTCATCACGAACGTGCGGCGCGATCTTTCGGGCCGAGTTCGCATTCACGATCGTGAACTCGCCGAAGTAGCCGTCCACGTGCTCGCCGCGCATTTGAAAGTCGCGGCACTGGCTCTGCTCGCCCGCGAGGCACTGCGCGCATCGCCCGCAGAACATCATCGGCGTGAGCATCACGCGGTCGCCGGGCGCGAAATCCGCCACCTCGTCGCCCACGTCGGTCACGTCACCCGCCACGTCGCAGCCCATCACGAAAGGCAATGCCTGCTTGATGGCGGGCATCCCGTTGCGCACCCAGATGTCCATGTGATTGAGCGCCATCGCGCGAACCGCGACGCGAATCTCGCCGCGCCCCGGCGCGGGCGCATCGGCCACGTCGTCGATGGAAATGTTTTCGGGCCCGCCGTGCGCGTGCAGCCGAATGGCCTTCATCGTTGCTCCCTTTTCAATCGATATCGCCGGTGGTCATCGGCGTTCCCTCGAACTGCTCCTTGAACACCGCCTTGATCCGATCCGCGTCGAGCCCGGCGATGTCGCCGCGCGCGCCGCCCCAGTCCACGACCTCGATACTCCGACCGAGCAGCTCGTTTCCTCCGAGCGCCACCGACCACCGCGCGCCGCCGTCATCGGCCCACGCGAGCAGCGCGTCGAGATCGCCCTCGCCCGCCGCGACGCGACACTCGAATCCGTCGCGCCGAAAACGCCGCGCGAGTTGAAAGGCCACACGTCGCCCCTTGCCGTCCTTGGGCAGCCACGCGAGCCACGGGCGCGGCCCGGCGTCCGGCCGATCCACCGCGAATTGCACGTCGGTGCCGGAAGCTTCCGCTTCGATCATCAGCGTTTCGCCGGAAGGATCGGGCCCGACGCGAAAACGCAGCGCCGCCCCATTCGCGCCGCGCGCCTCGATTTCGGCCCGCACGATACCGATCGCCGCGCCGGCCTGGTCGCGAAGGTCCCGCAGATCGATTTCGTGATCCTGATGCACGTCGTCGAGGTGACGACGCACTTCGTCGAACCGATCGAGCTCGGTCTCGTCGATCTCGTCGTCGCCGGCCTCGGGGCGCAGGGGAAATAGCGTGACGACGCCCGGCCCGCCCGTGACGGTCCGCGCGAGATCGGTGCCCAGGGCGATCAGATCCGCGATCACCATGGCATCGGGCGCGGGAGTCACCTCGCCGTGAAGAAGCACGGTCTGCTCCCGCCGTTCGATGCGTAGAACACGATAGCCGAGCGCGGCATTTGGCGTACGCGTCAACGCGGCCTCGTCGACTTCCACGAAGCCGTAACGGCGCGCCGTGTCGCGCATCGCGGTGCCCGCATCGTTCGATGCGGGACTCGACGGAAATGGGGGCATGTGAACTCGATTCCGAATTGGGGATGGCCACGCCGACGCCTTCACTCGCGACGCCGCGCGCCATCGCAACGCACACTTACTCCATCGCCGCGACAGGTGACAAGCCCGTCGCGATCGGTGCGCCAGATCGTCGCGCCGATGTCCATCAGGCGACGCAGCGTATCGGGCGACGGATGTCCGTGTCGATTCGCGTACCCCGCCGAGACGATCGCGTGCGCGGGACGCACGGCGGCAAGCCACGCGCCGCTCGATCCGTTCGCCGCGCCGTGATGCGACGCGACCAGAACATCGGCGCGCAAATCGCAACCCGCCGCCGCGAGCGTCTCTTCCATTTGCGACGTCAGGTCGGCGGGAAGAAGAAACACGTTCGCGCCACGCGACACGCGAAGCGCGAGCGAACGAGCATTGTCGTCGGGCGTTGCCGCGCCCGGGCCCGCGGGGGGCCAGAGCACCTCGATCGCCGCGTCGCCGATCACGAGCGGCGGCGTCCCCGCCGACACGCGTCGGATCGGAATCTCGCGCGTGGTCGCCGCGTCGATCAGACGATTCCAACCCTCGGGCATCGGTTCGGGATCGGTCTCGCCGAGCCAGAGCTCGCCCACATCGAAATGCCGAAGGACGAATTCGAGCCCGCCGTAGTGGTCAGCATCGACGTGCGTGGCGACGACGAGATCGAGACGGCGGATGCGTCGATTCCACAGATACGGCGCGAGAACGCGCTCGCCGACATCGAAGGTTGGGCCACCCTGCCCGCCGCCATCGATCAGGATCTTTTCGCCGCCCGGAACTTCGACCAGTTGCGCGAGCCCCTGCCCCACGTCGATCACGCGCAGACGCAGGTCGCGGTCCAGGCGGTCGGCGACCCGAACGACGACGCCCGTGCCCGCGAAGACCAGCACGATCGCGCCCGCGACGGCAAATCGGGCGACGCGTCCCCGCACGAAGGGAACGAGGGCGATCGCGTACCACGCGAGCGTTTCGATCCATGTCGGCGCACCGAGGTGCACGTATGCGCCGGGCAGCGACGCGAAAAGGCGAATCGCGTGGGAGCCCACGTTGATCGCGTAGCCCGTGACGGCCAGCACCGCGTGCGCGAGCGACGCATGAATCGCCAGCGCGGCGACGGAAGCGAATGCCAGCGGCATGATGACGAGCGTGAAGAGCGGCACGACGACGAGGTTCGCGACGAGGCCGTAGAGCGGGAATCCGTTGAAGTGGTGGGCCGTGATGGGCGCGGTTGCATAGAGTGCCGCAGCCGACGAGATCACGCCCAGCGCGACGGCGTCGACGATCCGGCGACCGCGCGTGGGAAACTCGCGATCGAGCGCGCCGCCGCGTTCGCGCCAGCGGGCGTACACGGGGGGAATCACCGTCACCATGGCGATGACGGCCGCAAACGAAAGCTGGAAGCCGACGTTGAAGAGCGCGTCGGGCTTCCATAGCAAAATCAGGATCGCGGCGAGCGCGATGGCGGTCAGCAAATCGCGCACGCGGTCGAGCAGCAACGCCAGCGGAAACATGACCGCCATGATCGCCGCCCGCGTCACCGAGTGCGAAAGCCCCGCGAGCATGGCGTAGGCGACGACCGGGACGACGCTCGCCGCCGCCGCGAGTTTGACGGCGTTGACGTACAGCGGCAGGCGCGGCACGCGGCGCAGTCCCCAGAAGACGAGCACGAACGTGATGCCCGCGACGGCGGTCATGTTCATGCCCGAAACCGCCAAGATGTGCGCGACGCCCGCGTCGCGATACGCATCCCGAACCTCGCGGGGGATCGGGCCCGACTCGCCGAGCAGCAACGCCGCAACCAGCTCGCGGTGCGGCGAATCGAGACTCGCGTCGAGCCGCGCGTACACGCTCCGACGAACGCGCTCGACCGCGTCGCGAACGGGATTCCCCACCCCTCGGGCAACCACGCGCATCGACGCGAAAGAACGCACATGACCGGTCATCGAAACGTCGTCCTCGCGCTGGATGCGGTCGAGGCGCATCGCGCCCGGATTGCCCGAAATCCGCACGCGCCGAAGCGGCGATTCGAAACGCACGCGGTCGCCGTAGCGCACGTCGCCCCCCACCTCGCGCGCGTACACCATCACGCGCCCGCTCACCGGGATGTACGCGCCCGCGGGTAGGTGGATGCGCTCCACGCACACGATCGCCCGCGCGCCGAGTTCGCGGCGCTCGGGCGATTCACAGACCATCCCTTCCAGCTCGCGACCTTCCCGCCCCTCGTAGGTCGCGATGTCGCCGGGGGAAGGGCCCGCGTTTTCGAGGCGGCTTTCCGCCGCCGCGCCAATGCCGAACGCCACGCACGCCGCGAGCGCGACGCGAAGCGATGCGCGCGCAAATCCCGCGACGGCCATGAGAAACAGGATCGACGCGCAGAGCACCCCGAGGGCGGCGCGAACGGTGAAAACGTCGATGGCGGAACCTGTCGCGATGCCGAGCGCGAGCGCGACCGCCACGGCGAAGAGCGGCCGGGCTCGAAGGCCCTTCATTCCCCGGACTCGGCGGCGTCGTGCGGCGTGGATAACGCGGCGGCGATGCGCGCCGCGAGATCGGCCCCGATTCCGGGCACCGCGGCGATCGCATCCGCACCCGCCTCGCGCAGCTTTTTCATCGAACCGAAATGCGCGACAAGCGCCTTCTTGCGCGCCTTTCCCACGCCCTCGATCTCGTCCAGCGCGCTCTTCACCTGGCTCTTACCGCGCAGCTTGCGGTGGTACTCGATCGCGAATCGGTGCGCCTCGTCGCGCACGCGCTGAATGAAGTAGAGCGACGTCGATCCGCGCCGAAAGGTCACGGGATTCTTGCGTCCCGGCAAAAAGACCTTGTCCTCGGGGCCGGGGTCGTCCGCGTCCTGCTCACGAATCTTCGTGATTGCTGCGATCGGCAAGTGCGTCACGCCGCGGTCGCGCAGCACGGACTCGGCCACGGCCAGATGCCCGCGCCCGCCGTCCACGAAGAGCAGGTCGGGCCACTCGCCGTCGCGCTGCCCGCGTTCGATCCGCCGCTCCAGCGCCTCGCGCATCATCGCGTAGTCGTCGGGCGTGTCCTTGGTGCGAATGCGATAGTGCCGATAGCGGTTTTTGTCGGGCTTGCCGTCGACAAACGTCACCTGCGACGCGACCGCGTTTTGGCCCTGCACATTGCTGATGTCGAAGCACTCCACGACGATCGGGGCGCGCGGCAGATCGAGGCTGCGCGCGACGCCGTCCAGAATCTCGCGCGCGTCGGCGAGGCGATTGCGCCGCACCTCGAACTGTTGCTTCGCGTTCTCGGCGGCCAGTTCCACCCACCGCACGCGGTCGCCCCGTTGCGGCGCGCGCAGCGTCACCTTTTGGCCGCGCAGATCGGTCAGCCACTCCTCGACCGCCTCGTGCATTTCGCCAAGGCGCGCGGGGACGATGATCTCCGCTGGAATGAGGCCGTCGGCCGCGTAGTAGCCCTGTACCACCTGGCCGATCACCTCGTCGTCGTCCTCTTCCTGATTCGTGAAGACGAACGCGCGCTGACCGATGGTCTTGCCGCCGCGCGTGAAGCTGGCGAGGACGACGCCGCTCGCGCCCTCGCGATAGATCCCAAAGACATCGCGGTCGGCCAGATCCGTCGTCTCGGCCTGCTGCTTGGTCAGCGTCTTCGTGATCGCCGCGACCAGGTCGCGCGCGCGGGCGGCCTGCTCGAAACGCAGCGCTTCGGCGGCGTGCTCCATCTCGCGCTCCAGCTCGCGCACGAGATCCCAGCCTTTGCCGTCGAAGAACATGCGCACCTGCGCGACGATACGCGCGTAATCGCCCGACGTGACCATGCCGCAGCACGGCCCGGCGCTGCGCCCGATCTGGTAATTGAGACAGGGCCGCGTGCGCGACGCGAATTGGCGGTCGGAGCATTCGCGCAGCGGGAAATGGCGGTTGAGGAAGCCGAAGGTCGCGCGCGCCGCGCCCGCGTCGGAGAAGGGACCGAAGTAGACGGAACCGTCATGCACGATGCGTCGGACGAGATAGAGCCGCGGCCACGTCTCGCGCACGGTGAGCTTGACCGCGAGGAAGTTTTTGTCATCGCGCAGCAGGATGTTGAAGCGCGGCCGATGCTTTTTGATGAGCGTGTTTTCGAGGATCAGCGCGGCCTTTTCGGAGTCCGTGATGATCCAATCCACGTCCGCCGCGCGCGAGACCATGATGCGCGTCTTCAGGTCCTTGTTGTCGGCCTGCTGGTGATAGCTGCGCACGCGGTTGCGCAGCACCTTGGCCTTGCCGACGTAGATGACCACGCCGTCGGCGTCCTTCCACAGATAGACGCCCGGCAGCGTCGGCAGAAGGTCGAGTTTTTCCTCGAGGGCGGGCGTCAACATGGGGCGAGTATATCGAGCGCCAAAACCGCCGCGCAACCGAGCGCGCTTGTCGCGTCAACCTGGCCGACGCGTCGCGCTCAACCTGGCCAACACGTCGCGCTCAACCCAGGCACTCGCTGTAGTCGTAGCAGTTGGAGATGTCCAGGCAATCGTCGTACGCGTTGTAGCAATACTCGAGGCACGCCGGGTCGCCATTTTCGACACAGACGATTTGATACACGGTTTCGTAATCGGTTTCTTCGCAGAACGCGACAAACGCCTCCACCACCTCGGAACAATATTCGTCGGCGGCGGCGTCGTCATCCGTCTGGGGTTCTTCCTCCCACCACGGATCCTCGCCCTCGATGCACACCGATTCAACGCAGTCCGCCCACGCGGAGCAGTCGTTGGTGTGCTCGAAGCACCCGACCCAGCAGTCCGCATCGTCGGTGTCGCAGACGTCGGCCGCGGTCAGGCCCTGGAAACACTCATCGACCTCGCCCTCGAGCGTCTCTTCGCAGGTCGGCGGCGCGTCGTCATCGCTGTCGAACTCGCCCTCGCCGCCGTCGATCTCGCACTCGGCATCGATGCACGCGAGCCAGTCGGAGCACGTATTCACGCCGTCGAAGCACGTGAGCCAGCACGCGGCGTCGTCGAGGGAGCACAATTCCTTGGCGGTCAAATCGTTGAAGCAGGTGCCCGCCGCCTGTGCGACGATCTCCACGCACCCGGGATCGTCATCCGAATCGTCCGAGTTTCCCTCCGATTCGAGATTTCCCGAACCCGTGAACGAGCAAGAGATGAAGATGGCCGAAATAACGCAAAACCCGGAAACGAAGATGACCATTCCGCGCATGGCCGTTCCCCTATATGAATGTCAACACATAATTATCGCATGTTTCGAATGGCGTGTCGATGAATATTTTCGTCCCGGCGCCTATGAAAAAGCGGCGGGACCGAAATCCCGCCGCCGCATGTTCATCGATCCGCGTTGTCGTCAGCAGCCGCAGGCGCCGCCATCGTCGTCATCGTCGTCGCCGCCGCCCGAATCGCCATCGCTCGCGGTGACGCCGCACTGTCCCGCGATGCACGACTCCAGATCCGAGCACGAGTTGACCGCGTCGACGCACGCCTCGATGCACGCCCACGGACCGCCGCCCGATTCGCAGGAGTAGAGGGCTTCCTGGGCGTTCATCGCCGAACCGCCGTTCATGAGCGACAGATCGCACCCCCCGTAGATGAGATCGAGCGCATCGACGCATCCGTTGCCGCCGTCGTCATCGTCGGCGTCGTCGTCTCCCGCGTCGTCGTCAGTGTCGTCGTCCGCGTCGTCGTCGTCCGCGTCGTCATCGGTGTCGTCGTCGTCATCGTCGTCGCCGGTCGGTTCGGGCGGAAGGGGATCGTCGCCCTCGCTCGCCTGAATCGAGAAGGGAATCCCGCTTGCGCTGCCGCCGGAGAACTGCACCCGCGGCGTGACGATCAGGTAGATCCGCGTCCATTCGCCGCCGAATCCGTCCACCGAAATGTCGCCGACGTTGCCCGCGCCGGACTCGGTCATGGTTTCGATTTCGTAAGTCTCGTTCGCGCGCTGCTTCGCGATCGTCAGATCGTAGTCGATGTCGCGATTGCCGTATTTGGGCTCGCCCCGGACGCGCAGGTTGAGCGCCGTCTCGCCGCCGCTCGGCTGGAACTGCACGTAGGCCGTGCCATAGGGCTCCGGAAGTTTGCCCGTGTCATAAAGCTCGGCGGCGGGATAGGTGCCGATGTGATCGAGCACGTAGGGGCTGTCGTAGAGGTTGCCCTCTTCGTATTCGCGAAAGAGCGTTCGGCGCGTGAATTCGGGGAAGGTGTCGAATGTCGTGGTGCTTTCGAAGTCTGTCAGATACGCGTCAACGGAGTACCAGATGTTGGGGTTGCAGTCGTTCCAGATGTGGTACAGGGCATCCCGCCCGCCGTAGTTTTCCGAGATGAACTTGAAGTAGATCGCCCGCGAGTACTGGATCGGTTCGCCGCTCGAGAACGCGAAGATCGTCTGCTCGACGTTCTGCATATGGTAGTCGACGAAGTACGCGTAGTTGTTGAGGTCGTCAAAGACCTCATCCTCGGCCCAGGTCGCCGTCGCCTCGACCGCCCAGTCGGAGCCCGAACCGCTCATGTGCTGCCAGCAACCCGAAAGCGCGATCTGGAATTGAAGGACGTGGTAGAACTCGTGGGACATGATGTCTTTGAACGAGGACTCGTAATCCAAGATGTCGGGCCACATGACGATGTGCGCCATCGTGTTGGGCCAGGAGTCGTAGATGGTCGTGTACGCGCCCTCAAAGCTGATCGACGGCGCGCCGCCGCCGGAGTTCCCCACGTACACGTCGGTGTAGTACTCGTCGGACCCAAACGGGGCATCGTAACCCATGGTCACGACCTCCGCGTCCCACACCTCTTCCATGATGTCGCCGAGCGCATCGAGCTCGCCGCCGGTGTAGGACGCCCCGTTGCCGTAACGCAGCGCGAAGTGCTCGGTGTAATGGACGTTCGGCGGCGTGTAGCCGTCGGGGAAGTCGGAAAGGGCCGCAATGACCGACTTCGGCATCGGCGTCTCGCGCGGACGCGTGAGGTCGGGGATATTCGGAACAATGGCGCGGATTTCTTCGCGAATCGCCGGGGAAACTCGCGCGAGCTGAGAACCCAGCGTCAGCAGAAAGCCTGTGGCGCATTCGTGGTGACCAGAGTCCGACGCGACTTGTTTGTACGCCGCCGGCAGCCGATCCGGGGCGAAGAACGCATACGCCTTGTAGAGGGTGGCCGTGTCGAAGTCGATCACGCCGGCCCGCTCGTCCATCTCGACAGCGGCGATCGTATCCTCGGGGGAGTAAGTCGACGCAATCGCGACGGACGAAAACGCCAATACCAATATGACGATCAGGAGTCTCAGTTTCATGGCCAACTTCCGGGGTGTTCCGCGATGAGGGAGAGTCCGACCGGCGCCGCGTGCCCGGGCGGTTTTCGGCCACGAGGAACCACCCCGAACGGAGCCGAAACGGCGCAATTCTAGGGTTTCGCGTTCGATTGTCAAAGGGTCGGCCCGAACCTACGATGCCACCATGACCCGCGTTAAAGCCGCGCCAACGTTGTTTGACGATCCCGATGACGGCGACCTGCTGTTTTTCGAGCGGTCCCTTTGGGAACGCGGCCACCGCCACGTGGCGGGTTGCGACGAGGTGGGCCGCGGACCGCTGGCGGGGCCCGTCGTCGCGGCCGCCGTGGTCCTGCCGCCGAACGTCGAGCTGCCGGGGGTGACGGACTCGAAAAAGCTGGCCGAATCGCGCCGTTGGGAGCTGCTACCCTTGATTCTTCGGGCCGCGGACTCGGTGACGATCGGGTTTTGCGATCCGGACGAGATCGACCGGATCAACATCCTTCAGGCCTCGAAAACCGCGATGGCGCGCGCACTGGCTGCTTTGCGCGTGACCCCGACGCACGTGTTGGTCGACGGAAACCAGCGGCTTTCGATCGCGACGCCCCAGACGCCGATCGTCAAGGGCGACTCGCGCTCGCTGTCGGTGGCCGCCGCCAGCATCGTGGCCAAGGTCGTGCGCGACGAATTGATGCGCGCCATGCACGCGCGGTGGCCCGATTACGGATTCGACCGCAACCGCGGCTATCCCAGCGCCGAGCATCTCGAGGTTCTGCGTCGTCTGGGTCCCTGCCCGATCCACCGTCGAAGCTATCAACCCGTGGCCGAGGTGCTGGCGTGATGCGCTGGTTCGGCGACGATGCCCCCGAAAAACCCGACCGCGGCCGTGCGCTCGGCGCCGTGGGCGAGCAGCTCGCGGCCGATCATCTCCGTTCGCTCGGCTACCGGATTTTGGAGCGGAATCTGAAGCTGCGGCGCGGGGAGATCGACATCCTCGCGCGCCACGGCGAGGATCTGGTGGTTGTCGAGGTCAAGAGCGCGTCCGCGAGCGACATCTCGCCGACCGTGCACGTCAACGCGCAAAAGGCCCGAAAACTCGTTTCGCTCGTCGCGGAACTGCGTCAAACGCGCAACCTGCGCGATGTGGCGATCCGTATCGATGTCGTTTCGGTCGTGATGGCGGGCGACAAACCCCGCATCGAGGTGTACCCGCGCGCGATCGACGCCAGGGGTCGCCGGGCGTGAAACTCCCGCGACTATATCGGCGCATCCGCACCCGGCTGGTGGTCACCTACTGCCTGCTGACGGCGGGCATTTTCGGCGTGATCGGGACGTTTTTTTACTACATCGCCCGCGACGCGCTGGACGACGAAATGGGCCGGCGGCTCGTGCTCGTCGCCGAACTCGCGGCCAGCCGGCAGAAGCCGGAGCAGCTCCTCGCGCTGCGTCCCGGCGACGAGGAGACGCCCACCTACCGGCGGCAGACGCAGTCCGTGCGCGACCTGATGGAGCTGGGCGCGGCGAGCCGCATCTACGTCTTCGACGCCGAACGCAAGAGCCTGCTCGACACCGACGGCAACACCAAGATCGGCGCGTCGTATTTTCGGCTCGAAACGCACCGCGCCGAGGTCCGCCGGGCGTTCGCGGGCGAGTCGGTGGTGTCGCAGGTTTTTCTGGGGCTCGATGGCCTGTGGGTCAAGTCGGCTTTCGCTCCCGTGCGCAAGGGCGACGAGATCGTGGCCGCGCTCGCCGTCGAGGCCGACGTACCGTTTTTCGGCACCCTGGCGCGCATCAAGCGAAATCTGCTGCTCTACGCGATCGGGGCGACCCTGCTCATCGTGGCCGTCAGCGTGTTCCTCGCGATCGGGTTCGAAAAGCCCATCGCCCGGCTGGTGCAGGACGCGCGTCGCCTGGGATCGGGCGATCTGGAGACGCGCATCGAACCGACGAGCCGCGACGAGATCGGATTCCTCGCCGCTTCGCTCGACACCGCGCGCCAGAGCATCGTCGAGCGCGACCGCTTTTTGCAGATGCTCCAGCGCGGCATCGCCCACGAAGTGCGTAATCCGCTGGGCGGCATGCGGCTGTTTTGCGACATCCTGAGCGACGAACTCGCCGGCGACGCGGACAAACTGAAGCACGTGGAAAAGATCCGGCGCGAGATCGGCGGGCTCGAAAACGTCGTCAACGAGTTTCTCGACTTCACACGCGACGTCGTCCTGAACCCGAAGCCGCAGTCCGTCATGGGTTTCGTTCGGGACCTGATGGCGGGTTATATGGACCTCGAACAAAAAGGCGTTATTCTGGATTTCCACGTCGAGCCGCCCGATCTGGAAGCGACCTTCGACGCCGATCGCCTTCGCCGGGCGCTGTTCAATCTCGTGAACAACGCCATTCAGGCCATGCCGAAGGGCGGCCGGCTGACGATTGTCGCGCGGCGCGAGGCCGACGATTGGACGCTCGCCGTCGAGGATACGGGCGTCGGCATCAAGGACGAGGATTTGCAGCATCTGTTCACGCCGTTCTACACGACCAAGGACAAGGGAACGGGCCTCGGCATGCCGCTCGCGAAAAAGATCGTGGAAAGCCATCGGGGAACGATTCAACTGACCAGCCGCCATCTTCAGGGGACGCGGGTCCAAATCCGCCTTCCGCTGACGATTCAGGGATAGAACATGGCCAAGATTCTCGTGATCGACGACAACGAAACCATGCGCGAGGGTATGGAGACGATCATCTCGCGAATGGGCCACCAGACCTTCGGCGCCGCCGGCGGGCAGGAAGGCGTTTCGCTGCTCGAGGGGAGCGCGTTCGACCTCGTCCTCACCGACCTGAAGATGGAAGGGATGGACGGCATCGAGGTGCTCACCCGCGCGCGGCAGATCCACCCCGAAGCGGTCGTCATTCTCATCACCGCGTTCGGCACCATCGAGGTCGCCGTCGAGGCCATCAAGAAGGGCGCGTACGACTTCATCCAAAAGCCGTTTTCGCAGGATCAACTGCGCCTCAAGGTCGCCCAGGCGCTCGATTTCACGCAGCTCGCCAAGAAGAACGAACTGCTGGAAGAGCAGAACCGCTACCTGCGCAAGGCCGAGTCGGCGCACTACGCGATCGAGGAGATCATCGGCGACTCCAGCGCGCTCGCCGACATCATGAAGACCGTCAAGAAGGTCGCCCAGGGCGATTCCACCGTCTTCATCCACGGCGAATCGGGAACGGGTAAGGAACTCGTCGCGCGCGCGATCCACGAACTCAGCCCGCGCGGCGACAAGCCGTTCATCAAGGTGAATTGCTCGGCGCTCGCCGAGGGCATCATGGAGTCGGAGCTGTTCGGCCACGAAAAGGGCAGCTTCACCGGGGCGATCAAGCGCAAGCTCGGGCGATTCGAGCTCGCGGACGGCGGCACGCTGTTTCTCGACGAGATCGGCGATATCAGCGCGGTGATCCAGCTCAAGCTGCTGCGCGTTTTGCAGGAGCGCGAATTCGAGCGCGTCGGCGGCCAGCAGACGATCGGCGTCGATGTGCGCGTCATCTGCGCGACGAACAAGGACATCAAGGACGAGGTGCAAAAGGGCCACTTCCGCGAGGATCTGTTCTACCGTCTACACATCATCCCGATCCACCTGCCCCCGCTGCGCGAACGCAAAGAAGACATTCCCAAGCTCGTCGATCACTTTCTCACCAAGCTCACGCAACGCACCCGCAAGGAGATCCACGGCATCGAGCCCGCCGCCATGCGCGCGCTGGCGGATTACCCGTGGCCCGGGAACATCCGCGAACTCGAAAACGTGATCGAACAGACGATGGTGCTGTGCGAGGCGCGGTCGATCCGGCGCGACGACCTTCCGAGTTTTCTGTTTCAGGAGGCGTCGATGCCCACGCTGCGGTCGCAGCTCGGCAAAAAGCCGCTCAACGAGATTCTCGACGATCTCGAGCGCGGCCTCATCAAGGAAGCCTATGAAAAGTCGGGGCAGGTGAAGACGGAGACCGCCAAGATTCTCGGCATCAAGACCAGCGCGCTCTACTACAAACTGGAGAAGTACGGCCTGCTGTAACCCGGCGGCCGTCCGACGACGTGCGTCCCGCGCCTTTCCACCTTCGCCTCGCCATCCTCGTCGCGCTGGCCGCGATCGTCGGATTATTCGGCGCGGCGCGGGCGGATGAGGATCTCCCCGCGAATATCCGCGTGCTGGAACAAAAGCACGAGCTCGTCCGCAACAACCTGCGCGAACTCGTCCGCCAACGCACGGCGGCCTACGACGAGGTGCGTCGCCTCGCGGCCGAGATCGACCGCATCAAGGCGGCGGGCGAACCGGGGTTCATCGATCGCCGCCGGTTGGAGCGACTGCAAGCTGAGTCGCTCGAGGCGGGCAAGCGCATGGAGGACCTCGTCGCGCAGGTCGATCGCAAGCAAAAAGAATACGACGACGGCCTCGCGAATCTCCACCGCGTCTACACCGCGGAGATGGAGAAGATTGCCGACAGGATCTCGGGCGAAACCAAGCGCGCGGCACTGGTGGATCTCGCGCGCGATTTCGCCCGGCTGCGCGATCGTCGCGAACAATTCCGCCCGCCCGGCACCCGCGTTGCGCAGACGGAGTTCATGACCGTCGAGATCCGGGACGCGGACTCGAACGCGGAGCTCGCCGCGAAGCGCGAACTGCTGCAACGCCGAAAAGCGCGCCTCGCGGCGGTCATCGCGAACCTGAAAAAGGAAATCGCGGCCCTGAAGAACGACAAGTCTCTTGCCGATCAAATGCGCTCGCTCGTCATTCAGGAACAGCTTTTCGAGGATGGCGTCGTCTTTTCGCCCGGCTCCCGCGGATCGGCGCGAACGAGCGAAACCCCCGCACCCGGCGGCGCCGAAAGCGGCGATCCGTCCTCGCGCGGCCACGTCTCGCCGCTCGAGGACGTCGGCGAGGGCGCGAAGCTGAACGTCTCCATCGAGGACGAAATCGCACGCCTCGAGAGGCTGCTCGAATATCTGAAGGGCGTCGAAAAACAGATCGACGGCCAGATCCAGGAGATCCAGAGGCGCCTGCGCGCCGAGGTCATCCCGGGTCCGCGGCCGTTGAACGCGGCGACCGTTTCGCCGAAGGGGTCCCACCCATGAAACGACCGCTGGGCCATTGGCCGGCGCTCGGCCGGTTCGCGTTCGCGGCGATCGTCGCGCTCGCCGTACCCGCCTTCGCCGGCGAACGCGTGACGTGGACAAACCACGCGGCGCTGCACGCCGAGTACGACGACAACGTCTACAAGACCACGAAGGCCGTGGACGGCGACCTGCTCGCCCGCATCTTTTTCGATTCCAAACTCGATCTGCGCGCGAACCGCACGAACCTCGTCACCCTCGACTACACCCTCGGCGCGAAAAAATTCGCAGACCTCATCGATCAGGACACGCTCATCAACCAAGTGATGATGCGCTACGAGAACACCGCCATTCAAAACACCTACATCGGCGGCGACGCCACGCTCAAGCTGCGCAACATCCGCGACGGCGAGGAGGACTACAACAAGCTGATCCTCAATTCCTTCGCCGGGCGGTATTTCGCACGCGGCGTGTCGGGCCAAGTGAACGCGAGCTACACGCGCTTCGATTTCCGCAACTACGACTTCTACGACTACTGGACGCAGGCCTACGGCATCGAGCTGAACAAGTCGATCTCCCACGCGCTCGGCTTCGGCGTGCACTACCTGATCGAGGACAAGAACTACCCCTTCTTCGCGTTCGAGAACGTCGTTGCCGACCGCGACTCGGTCTTCCTCGACGAAACCGACGAACTGCGTCAGGACACGCTGCACGAAGTCGGCTTCAAGTTTTCCAGTTTCTATTTCGTGCTCGTCAATTTCGCCTACGACTTCCAGGTCAACGACTCCAATTCCTACGGCGATTCGTATTACCACCACCGGCTGCGCCTCATGGTGTCGAGGAGCCTGACGCCAACGACGAACCTGCACCTTTTTGCCGTCGCCAACTTCCGCGACAGCGACGAGCAGGTGCTCATCCCGCACAGCTACTCCGTCGAGGAGGACGACGAGAACTACAACCAGCTCGTCGCGAAGCTCAACCAGAAGGTCGGCGACCGCATCTGGCTCGAAGCCCGGTACGCGCGGTTCTGGAGCCAGTATTCGGTGAGCCAGTTCAACTTCTCCAAGAACGTCTATTCGCTCGGCGCGTCGTTCAACTTCTGACCATGGCACTCGCGGTCATCGTTCCGACGCTCGACGAAGAGGCGAATCTGCCCGCGTGTCTCGACACCGCCGCGCGTGGCCGACCCGACGAGCTCGTCGTCGTCGACGGCGGCAGTCGCGACGCAACGCGCGATATCGCGGCGGCGCGCGGCGCGCGCGTGATCGAGTCGGAGCGCGGACGAGCCGCTCAAATGAACGCGGCAGCCCGCGAAACCGCGAGCGACATGCTGCTCTTCTGCCACGCCGACACGATCCTTCCCGACGGATATCGAACGCACGTCGAGAAAATCCTCGGCGACGCGCGAAACAGCATCGGTGCGTTCCGTTTCGCGCTGCCGCCCGGCGCGGCGAATCGCGTCATCGAATTCGGAGTACGGCTTCGCTGCGTGGCGTTCGCCATGCCCTACGGCGATCAGGCGCTCTTTTGCCGACGCGCCGATTTTCTCGCCGTCGGCGGATTCGCGCCCCCGCCCGCGCTCGAGGACATGGCGCTCGTGCTCGATTTGCGCCGCCGCGGCCACCTGCGCATCGCACCCGCGCCCGTGCAAATCAGCGACCGCGCATGGCGAAGCCGCGGATACGTCGCGTTGACGCTCAGATACTATGCGAAGGCTCTGCGCTACGTCGCTCAACGCGCGGCGGAGCGTCGATGAGCGACATCCTCTGCCTGTTCGCGAAAGCTCCGCGCCGGGGAACGGTGAAGACGCGGCTCGCCGCCGCGATCGGCGACGACGCCGCCCTCGCCCTCCACCGATTTTTGGGCGAGCGCGTCGCGACCGAACTGGGCCGCGTTCCGAACGCGATCGTTCGCGTGATGTATACGCCGCCGGGCGATGAAGCGCTCGCTCGCGAGTGGCTTGGCGACGGTCTCGATTACGCACCGCAGAGAGGCGACGACCTGGGCGCGCGCATGGCGAACGCGCTCGTCGATGCGTTCGCGGCCGGCGCGCGGCGCGTGGCATTGGTGGGATGCGACGCCCCCGCGCTGACGGCCCAGCACGTCGAGCGGCTCTTGAACGAACTCGCCGGGTGCGACATGGTCTTCATTCCCGCCGACGACGGGGGGTACGTCGCCGCCGCGTTTGCGAAACCGCTGACGGGGTTTTTAGACGGCCTGCGTTACGGTCACGCGGACGTCATGGCCGAAACGTTGCGGCTCGCCGAGGCGCGCGGATTGCGCGTGCGCGTACTCGAAACGCAGTCCGATCTGGACACCGTGGACGACCTAAAGAAGTTTCCGGAGATCGCAGGATGGATCGCCTCAAAAAGCTGAAAGACGCCGCCGGTCGCTGGGCCTTCGCCAACGTGCCCGGCCTGCGCGAGAATTGGGAGGCCCGCTTCGAGGCGGTCTGCTCGGGCGAAACGCCGTGGACGCCGCTGCGCAAACCGCTCGCCGAGTGCCGCGTCGCGCTCGTCACCACCGCGGGCGTGCATCGCGCCGGTGATCGCCCGTTCGACATGAGCCGCGTCGACGGCGACGCGTCGTATCGCGTCATCGACGTCAACGGCGACGTCCTCACCATCACGCACGACTACTACGACCACCGCGACGCGGATCGCGACATCAACATCGTGCTGCCCATCGACCGCCTGCGCGAGGCCGCGCGGCTCGGCGTGATCGGCGCGTTGCACGAACGCGCGTGGTCGTTCATGGGGCACATCCAAGGCCCCGAACTCGCGACGCTGCTCGATCGCACCGCGCCCGAGGTCGCGGCCGCGATGGTGGCCGACGGCGTGGAGGTCGCGTTCCTCACCCCCGCTTGAGGGATCTGCAATCAGTCGGTCGGACTGATTCAACGCGCGATCGAGGAGAAGGGAATTTCCACCGTGTCGATTTCGCTGTCGCGCGCGCTCACGGACAAGGTGAAACCGCCGCGCGCGGCGTGCGTGCGCTGGCCGTTCGGCCATCCACTCGGCGAGCCGGGGAACGTGGCGCAACAGCGCCACGTGATTCAGGACGCGTTCGATCTGCTCACGCGGGCGCAGGAGCCGACGATCATGGACTTGCCGTATCGCTGGCGCCGCGAGACCTGGGTCGATCCGTGGGAGCCGCCCACGTGAAGCGCCGCGACGTTCAGCCGTTTCTCGACGATTTGGTCGCGCGATTCCACCGCACCGAACATCGCCACCTCGATCCCGTCGATCTCGTTCACAACTTCTCGCGACGAGCCGATATCGAGATCGCCGCGTTCATCGCGTCGGCCCTCGCGTATGGCCGCGCCGCGCAGGTGCGTGCGTCGGTCTCGCGCGTCTTTGACGCGCTCGGCCCCGATTTGCACGGTGCGCTCGTCGAATTCGATCCCGCCCGAAGCCCCCTGCCCGCGAATTTCGTCCACCGCTTCACGGCACGCGACGACATGACCGAATTTCTGACGCGAACCGCGCGCCTCGTGCGCGAATTCGGCGGCCTCGAAGCGGCGTTTCGCGACGGTGATCGCGCCGATGAGCCCATCGACGCGGCCATGACGCGATTCGTCGCCCGATTTCGCGAGGGCGAGGCCGTTCGCCCCAACGTGCGTTACCTGCTGCCCGATCCCGCGGACGGCAGCGCGTGCAAACGCTTCTCGCTCTTTTTGCGCTGGATGGTTCGCGACGCCGACGGCATCGACTTCGGCCTGTGGCGCGGCGTGGGCGCGTCGCGCCTCGTGATGCCCCTCGACACGCACGTCGCGCGGATCTCGCGGCGGCTCGGACTGCTTCGCCGTGCGAGCGACGACCGACTCGCCGCGATCGAGGTCACCGACGCGCTGCGCCGCTTCGCGCCGAACGACCCGCTGCGTTACGACTTCGCGATCACGCACATCGGCATTTCGGGCCTGTGGAAAGAGCTGGTTCGATGAAAAATCGGCCGGGCGCGCGCCCGGCCGATTCGCGATGCGTCGATTCGCGTCCTACTGATTCATCGAATTCAGGAAATCCGAATTGCTCTTGGTGCCCGTGATCTTGGCGAGCAGGAACTCCATCGAGTCGATGGGGTTGAGCGGCGAGAGCACGCGGCGCAGCACCCACACGCGCTGGAGGATGTCGTTGTCGAGCAGCAGCTCTTCCTTGCGGGTGCCGGAGCGGTTGATGTCGATCGCGGGGTAGATGCGCCGGTCGGCGAGCTTGCGATCGAGATGGATTTCCATGTTGCCGGTGCCTTTGAACTCCTCGTAGATGACCTCGTCCATGCGGCTGCCGGTTTCGATGAGCGCGGTGGCGACGATCGTGAGCGACCCGCCTTCTTCCACGTTTCGCGCCGCGCCGAAGAAGCGCTTGGGCTTGTGCAGCGCGTTGGAGTCGACGCCGCCCGACAGGATCTTGCCCGAGTGCGGCACCACGGTGTTGTACGCGCGGGCGAGGCGCGTGATGGAATCGAGCAGGATCACCACGTCTTTCTTGTGCTCGACGAGGCGCTTGGCCTTTTCGATGACCATCTCGGCGACCTGCACGTGGCGCGTGGCGGGCTCGTCAAAGGTCGAGCTGATGACCTCGCCCTTGACCGACCGGCTCATGTCGGTGACCTCTTCGGGCCGCTCGTCGATGAGCAGGACGATCAGATAGACCTCTTTGTGGTTCTTGGTGATCGCGTTGGCGATCGCCTGCAGCAACATCGTTTTGCCGGCCTTGGGCGGGCTCACGATCAGCGCGCGCTGGCCCTTGCCGATGGGGCTGAGCAGGTCCATGACGCGCGTCGAAAAGTTCTCGGGATCGGACTCGAGCTTGATCCGCTCGTCGGGATATAGCGGCGTGAGGTTGTCGAACAGGATCTTGTCCTGCGAGACCTCGGGATTCTCGTGGTTGACCGTCTCGACCTTGAGCAGCGCGAAGTACCGCTCGCTCTCCTTCGGCGGACGCACCTGGCCCGAGATGGTGTCGCCGGTGCGCAGGTTGAAACGGCGGATCTGGCTGGGCGAGACGTAGATGTCGTCGGGACCCGGCAGGTAGTTGTAGTCGGGAGCGCGCAGGAATCCGAACCCGTCGGGCAGGATTTCGAGGACGCCTTCGCCGAAGATCGCGCCCTGGCGCTCGGCGTGCTCCTGCAAAATCGCGTAAATCAGGTCCTGCTTTCGCAGGCCGGTCGCGTTCTCGACTTCGAGATCCTTGGCCAAGCGCAGCAGCTCGGCGATCTTTTTCTCTTTCAGCTCCTGGATGTTGAGCGTGATGCGACCGCGATCGTCTTTGCGTTCCTTCTTGCGTCGCGGCTCGGGCTCGTAGTCGTCGACGACGGGCGGTCTCGGCGCGGGTTCGGGGGGCGCGACATCCTGAGGTTGCTGGTCGTGATCGTCGGACTGCGACTTCGAGGCGGTCATTTCGGGTCTCCCATGACGGAATCGATCAGGTGGGAAGGGCGGCGGCTCGGAATGAATCCGCGCGCGGTGGGGACGTTGGTTGCGGCTTGCGCCGTCATTTCAAACTCGCGCCGGGCGGCGCTTTTCGCGCCGTCTCGGGCTTGGGTTGGAGCCATGAAGTATCGACCATGGACCAAGGATTTTGGACGGGAACAATCTACCCGATCTCACCGTGTGGAGTTTTTCACGGGAACAGCCGTCACGAAAAAAGCCGCCAAACGGCCTGAGGGCACGATGCAAAACACAACACGTTGACAACGCAGGATTCGTCGGTTCCACGACTGCTCGGATGTGCGCAATCTAGACTTCGCATTTTCGCCAGTCAAGTCCTTTTTGTTCATGAAACCGCGATCCACGTCGCCGAGAGTTGACGCCCGGTGACGCCCCGGTCACGCCGATGGCTGAAGAACACGCCCGGCTCGCACGCGGTGCATCGGCGAACCGAGGCGACTCTCGAAGAGTCGATCCCTGCGAGCACGAGTTGCCGAAATGCGACGAGCGCCAGGTCGATCACCTCGCGCTCACCCGCCGTCGCGACCGCATCCTCGGCTCCCGTGACGTCGGCGCGGAAGCGATCCGCGAGATCGCGCGACACCTCGAAATGGCACGGCCCGATGCCCGGACCGACCGAAGCGATCAGATCCGTGGGAGAGATTCCGAGCCGGCCCAACTCGCGGATCGTCGCGCCGATGATGTCGCCGGCGATCCCGCGCCACCCCGCGTGCACGGCGGCGGTGACGCGACCGCGCACGTCGCCGATCAGAATCGGCACGCAGTCCGCCGTGAGCACTCCGACCGCGACGCCGGAGCGCGTGACGATCGCCGCATCCGCGGGGCCGTCGCGCCGGACGCCATCGGCAAGGTCGTCGCCGACGATCGACACGTCGCAGCCGTGGACCTGATCGGGCAGATAGAGCGCGCAAACGCCCATCGCCGCCAGCACCGCACGCTCATTGCGTTGCACCGCGTCGGGATCGTCGTCGCAGCGCACGCCGAGGTTCAGCGAATCGCACGGCGCGACGCTCGACCCGCCGAGTCGCCCGAAGAACGCACCGCGAATGGGGAGCGCCGCATCCGCGAACGCATCGATCCGCCAGGTCACGGAGCCCACCCGATCGAGTCGAGAATGCGCATCATGTCCGATGGAATCGCCGCTTCCAGTTTCACGCGACGGCCGTCGCGCGGGTGATCGAACTCGATTTTCCACGCGTGCAGCGCGGGGCGACGAAGCGCGAGCGCCTCGGTCGCGAGCGGCTCGTCGAGGCGCGTTCGGGCGGCGCGCCCGCCGTAAACCGCGTCGCCGAGGATCGGGCAGCCGAGCGATTGCAGGTGCACGCGGATCTGGTGCGTGCGCCCGGTCAGGAGACCGCACTGGATCACCGCGAGGCCGCCCGCGAAGGCGAGTGTTTCATACGTCGTTCTCGCGTCACGCGCGCGCGGCACATCGACGGCCATACGCTTGCGATCGACGGTGTGGCGCCCGATGGGGCGATCCACGGTCCCCGCGCGCGGGCTGGGCGCGCCGATCGTGACAGCGAGATAGGTCTTTTTCATCGTTCGCGACGCGAACTGGCGCGTGAGCGCCTCGTGGGCCGCGTCGTTCTTGGCGCAGACGATCACGCCGCTCGTGCCCTTATCGAGCCGGTGTACGATGCCGGGGCGCATCACGCCGCCGATGCCCGACAGGTCGCGGCTGTGCGCGAGCAGCGCGTTCACCAGCGTGCCGTCGGGGTTGCCCGCGGCGGGATGCACGACGAGGCCGGGCGGCTTGTTGACCGCGACGATGTCGGCGTCTTCGAAAACGATGTCGAGGGGAATCGCCTGCGCGAGGGCATGCGCGGGCTCGGGATCGGGAATCACCACCTCGATCAATTCGTCGCCGCGCACACGGTACGACGGCTTCGCCGCGCGTCCGTCGACGGTCACGCCGCTCGCGTCGACAATCGATGCGGCACGCGAACGGCTGAGCGCGAGTACGCGGTGCGACAAGACGACATCGAGGCGCTGCCCCGTATCCTCGTGCCCCGCCTGAAAGGTGATCCGCCGTTCGGCCATCGCCTCAGACGGACTCGAACACCGCGCGATACGCGGCGTAGGCGCTGTAAAGATCGAAGACGTGAAGCAGCTCGAAGGGGCTGTGCATGCCCAGCACCGGCGGGCCCGCGTCGATCACCTCGGCGCCGTGGATCGCCATGAACTTCGCGATCGTGCCGCCGCCGCCCTCGTCCACCTTGCCCATCGACGAGTTCTGCCACGGCACATTCGCCGCCGTCAGGATCGCCCGCAGACGCGCCACGGTCTCGGCTGACGCTTCCGAGGCGGCGGTTTTGCCGCGCTGGCCGGTCGCCTTTTTGATCGTGATGCCGTGCCCCGCAAAGGCCGCGTTGCGCTTGTCGTGCACGTCCTTCCAGTCGGGGTCCATCGACGCGCCGACATCCGCCGACACCACGAACGAATTGTGCAGCGCGCGCTCGACGGCCAGCGCGTCGGGCATCGTCCCGACGCATTCCATGATCCGCGCGACGAGGAACTTGAGGAAGTATCCCTGCGCGCCGGTGTCGCCGAACGACCCGACCTCTTCCTTGTCGAAACAGATCGCGACGCGCGTGCGCGCCGCGTCTTTCGAGTCGACGAGCGCGCGCATCGCCGAGAACGAACAGCAGCGGTCGTCGTGGCCGTAAGCGCCGATGAAGGCGCGGTCGAGGCCGACGTAGCGCGCCGGGCCCGCGGGCACGATCTCGATGTCGGCGCTGACGAAGTCTTCCTCGCGGATTCCGAACCGCTCGTGCAGCAGACGCAGAGCGCCGAGCAGAAATCGGTCTTTTTCGTCTGGCCCGCCGATCGGCAGGCCCCCGATCACGACGTTGAGCTTTTCCGCTGGTATCGCCTCGGCGAGTTTTTTTTGCGACTGCGCGTTCGCCGCGAGGTGCGGCAGCAGATCGGCGATCGTGAAGACGGGATCGCTCGCCGCCTCGCCGATCGTGAGATCCACGCGGCGGCCGTCGGCCAGCGCCACCACACCGTGAATCGCCAGCGGGCGCGCCACCCACTGATGCTTGCGCACGCCGCCGAAGTAGTGCGTCTTGAGCATCGCGAACTGGAGATCCTCGTAGATCGGGTTCGTCTTCAGATCGAGGCGCGGCGAGTCGTGATGCGCGGCAACGATGGTGAGCCCCTCTTCGATGGGCGCGGATCCCAGACGTGCGGCGGCGATCACGCGGTTGCGGTAGGTCACGTAGACCGCGCGCGACGGATCGCCCTCGTTCGACGCATCGGCGAACGCGCTTTTCGCCAGCGCTTCCGCGAACCAGCGCGTCGATTCGCGCTCGGTCTTCACCGCGGACGCGTAGGCGATGTAGTCGTCGGCGAACCGATACGCCTCGGCCTTGCGGGCGTCGTCGAGCACGTCGGCGGCGTGACGGCGTTCGCGCATGAGCGATTTGCGAAGGGTCTTCAGGGATTCGTCTTTTTTCTCGGTCACAGGTCGAGCTCCTCGGAAGAAGGCATCGCGATTTCGGGGGACGCCGGTTCGACGGGCGGCGGCGGCATCGGCGGCGGCGCGCCGTGCTCCGGCGGGATTCGGCGCGGCCTTCGCAAAAACCGCGGTCGCCGTCCGAGTCGTTTCAGATCGCGCAGGATTGTATCGACGGCGCCCCGGGCCGCCAACCGTCCCGCCTCGATCACCTCGTCGGGTCGCGTGAAGTCCGCCCAGTGAATCTGCCCCACCTGCGGCGTGACGACCGCATCCGCGAAACGCACCTGCAATCGCGTGAGCGTGCGCTTGGTGATCTCGTGCGTGCGAAAGTGCGTGGCCAGGGCCTTCATGGCGTCTGGTGGGACGGGCAGCTCGTGCGACACGTTCGACGCGATGACGTAGTCGAGGTCCATCTCGCGCAGCACGCCAACCGGCACCATGTTGACCACGCCGCCGTCCACGCACTCGCGTCCGCCCACGACGATCGGCGGAAACGCGCCCGGCACGGCGGACGATGCGGCGACCGCGTCGATGACCGGACCGCGATCGAGGATCACCTCTTCGCCCGTTCGCAAATCCGCCGCCACCGCGAAAAACGGGATGCGTAGCGACCGGATGTCGCGATCGTCGACAAAAAACCCGAGCAGCTCGTACAGGTCCTCGGCGTCGAGCACCGAGGGGCGCGTCACGGTCGACGCCAGCACGCGCCCGCGCGAGATGTAGCGGCCGACCGCATCGAGCACGCTCTTTTCGCCGGCCGTCTCCCGCTGAAGGCGGTGGATGCGCGCCTGTCGAAACTCCGGCGAGTGCAGAAACCGCGTCGCCTCCTCGATCATCGCCTTCGCGTCGGCTTTTTTCGCGTACATCGCGCCGACGAGCGCGCCCATGCTGGTTCCGGCGATGACGTGAACGGGGACGCCGGCAGCGCACAACGTCTCGACGACGCCCAGGTGCGCGAGCCCTCGCGCGGCGCCTCCACCGAGCGCCAAACCGATTCTCACCGGAAACATCGATCCACCGGCCCGGTCATGGGATATTGGCGAAACGCGACCCGACGCCTGCCCGGCGCGAGCCGCGGTCGATGGTCATTGAAGCAGAATCGGGGACTTCCGGGCTTTTTGCGCGTCCTGATCGCCGAGGTAGTCGGAGAGTTCCGCGACGAATCGTTTGCGGCAATCGGGGCAGAGCGTGAATTCGATCTCCTGGTGGACGTCGTTCTCGATTTCCTGCTCCGACATGCGATCGAGCGTCTCCATCAAGCCCGCGATCCGCGCCTCGCGATCCGATTCGTCCCCTTCCGCCTCGGGCACAAAGCCGTCGAAACCGGAGACGATGCGGATGCTGATGTCGTAGGACGCGCCGCCCATCACCAGCGCCTTTCCGCATCCATGGCACGGTCTTGGAGAGATCATTTCGGCCCCGGCTCCAGAATGGTTCGCAGGGATTTTTCCACGACGGCAACTTCACCGTCAAGCAACGTGCGCATCTCGACCAGCACGCCGCCATCGGCGATCCGCGTCACGACGGGGGGATCGCCGAGGCGCAGCGCGCGTTCCAGATCGTTCGCCGACAGCGCTTTGGCATCGATGCGCACCGCAACGCCGGGCAGGTCGCCGCCGGGCAGGCTCCCGCCGCCCATGCGCGAACGCGTCTCGACGACGCGCACGACCGCCGCGTCGCCCAGAGCGCGGCGCAGCCGGTTCGCCATCGCCCGTGCGCGGCGTCGCAGATCCTCGACCGGCGTCGCCGCCATGCGGAGCACGGGCACCGCCCGCTTCACCGTTTCGGGGTCTTCGTAAAGAGCGAGCGTCGCGTCGAGCGCGGCGAGCGTCATTTTGTCCACGCGCAGCGCCCGCGCGAGCGGGTTTTTTCGGCAAGCCTCGACCATGTCGCCCCGTCCCGCGATGACGCCCGCCTGCGGCCCGCCGAGCAGCTTGTCGCCGGAAAACGTGACGACGGCGCACCCGGCGCGTAGCGACTCGCCGACGGCCGGCTCGTCGCCGAATCCCGCATCCGATCCCGCGAGCAGCGAACCGCTGCCCAGATCCTCGACGACGGGGATGCCCATCTCGTCGCCGACGCGTGCGAGCTCGGCCACGCCGACCTCGGACACGAATCCCTCCATGCGAAAGTTGCTGCGGTGGACTTTCAGAAAGAGCGCCGTGGCGTCGGTCACGGCGGCGCGATAGTCGGCGGCGTGCGTCTTGTTGGTGGTGCCGACCTCGACCAGCCGGCAGCCGCTTTTTTCGATCACGGCGGGGATGCGAAACGACCCTCCGATTTCCACCAGCTCGCCCCGACTGACGATCACCTCGCGCCCCTGCGCCAAGGTGTTCAAGACGAGCAGCACGGCGGCCGCGTTGTTGTTCACGACCATCGCGTCTTCCGCGCCGGCAATTCGCGTGAGGCGCTCCCGCACGATGTCGTGGCGCGATCCCCGCGCGCCCTTCTCGATGTCGTATTCCAGATTCGAGTATCCGCGCGCGGCGCGGACGACGGCCTCGATCGCCGCCTCGGCCAGGGGCGCCCGGCCCAGATTGGTGTGCAGAATCACGCCCGTCGCGTTCACGACCGGGCGAAGTTTCACCCTGGCCGCGGCCTCGACGCCGTCGAGCACCCGCCGGGTCAACTCGTCGCTCGACGCCGCACCCAACCCGGCCTTGCGCCGCTCGCGCTCCGACGCCAGAACCTCGCGCATCGCCGACACCACGCGCTCCCGCCCGTGCCGCGCCATCGCCGGGGCGAACGCGGGATCGCCCATCCATCGCCCGACCGCGGGCAGCGCCCGAAGATGTTCCGACATCCGTCACGCTCCGTTCAAAATCGCCGAGCGAATCGCGAAGTTTCTTTGAGTTTCCCCATCCCTCGCTTTTCAAGGCCCATGCGCCTTGTTACTATACGACGGTTTGCCAAATCCACCAGAATTCCACGGTTGACCGCATGACGGATATTCCGCGTCTCGGCGATATTTTGGTCGACGCGCACATCATCACGCCGGAGCACGTCGACGCCGCGCTTGCCGAGCAGAAAACGACCGGGTTGCGCTTCGGCGAGGCGCTGATTCGCCTTGGCCTCGTGCAGTCCGACGACATCACCTGGGGCCTCGCGAACCAGATGGGGATGCCGTTCGTGCGGGTGCGTTCGGATCAGGTCGATCCCGAGGCGCTGCGCCTCGTGCCCGAATCCGTCGCGCGCCGTCACACGATCATTCCCTACGTTCTCATCGAGGATCGACTGACGGTGGTGATCGACGACCCGACCCGCCACGAAGCGATTCGCGAGGTGGCCGAGACGTCGGGGAAAGACATCAACGTCGCGGTGGGACTCGCCGAGGAAATCCGCCGCGCGATCGAGGAGTCGTACGAGTCCGCGGGCATCGCGGAGCTCGACCCGACTCAATTCAAGACGTCGCTCTTCGGCGCGGACGAACTCGCCCTCGTCACGGCGGGGCCGGGCGCGTCGCGCGCGCTCGACCGCATCCTCGCCGAAACGATCGCCATGCGCGCCACCGCGCTGCACTTCGAGCCCTTCGCCGATCACGCGGTGCTGCGCCTGCGCATCCACGGTCGGCTCGAGACCTGCGCCGAATGGGGTCTCGCGTGGCACAAGGCGTTTCTCGAAGGGCTTCGCCTCAAAGCGACGCAAATCGAGAACATCGGTCCGCACGTCGAGGGGCTTCTGTCGTTTCGCGACAACGGCCGAAACTATTCGTTCTTCGCCAACTTCATCCAGGGTCAGCACGGCATCGCGGCCACGCTGCTCAACGTCTCGTGCCCGGATTTTCCCGAGCGCGTCGAGGACCTCGGCCTCGCACCCGAGGTGTGCGACGAGCTGCTGCGCACCATCGGCGGACGTTCCGGCCTGTGCCTCGTGGTCGGCACCGAGAAAATGGAAAAGCGCAAATTCATCGCGCTGCTGATGGACAAGAAGCACGCGGGCGACAAGCGGACGTTTTCCATCGGCCGCATGCCGTGGTTCGAGAACGAGCGCTTCATCCAGATCAAGGCGCCGACCGAGGACGCCGAGGAGTTGATGCGTTCGCTGCGCATGGTCGTCGGACAGGACCCCGACCTGATCTACGTCGAGGACTGCTGGGACCGGCGGGTGCTGACCGAGTCGCTGCTCGCCGCGCTCGAACGGCGATTCGTCTTCGCGAACCTCAGTCTGCCCTCGGCGATGCCGGGGCTCGAGTTCATTCTGGAGAGCGTCGAAAACCGCACGCTCGTCGCGCAGGCCATGCGGGGCGTGATCGCCGTGGCCTTTTTCCGGCGGCTGTGCCGCGATTGCCGCACCGCCGATGACGATCACGCCAAGGCGTCGCGCGTGCTGCGCGAACCCCGCGCCGTGGTCGATCGCGCGCACGTGATGCGCCCGGTCGGCTGCGCGAAGTGCCGCGCCGGCTACACCGACCTCATCCCCCTCGTCGAAATCGTGCGCGTGAACGAGTCGCTCCAGGAACTGATCGCCTCGGGGGCAACCATTGTGAAGATCCGCGAAGCCGTTCGCACCGCGTCGGATCGCACGCTCGAATCGATGGCGAAGGAACTCGTGCTCGCGGGCGAGCTGTCGGTGGACGACTTCAAACTGGTGGAGCAGCGCTGATGCCGGCCATCGACAAGTTTTTCAAATTCGTCGAGGACAACGGCGCGAGCGACCTGCACATGACCACCGGCTCGCCGCCGCTGGTGCGCATCCACGGCAAGTTGACCGCGCTCAACACTCCGCCGCTCACGCACGAGCAGCTCAAGGAAGTTTTTTACGAGATCATGGGGCCGCGCATCCGCGCCGAGTTCGAGGCGAAGATGCAGGCCGATTTCATCCACCAGTTTCGCGACTCGGCGCGCTTTCGCGCCAACGTCTTCACGCAGCGGCTCGGCGTCGGCGGCGTGTTTCGCCTGATTCCCAGCAACATCCTGCAGATGAACCAGCTCGGCCTGCCGAAGCCCGTTCACGCGCTGACGCAGCTTCACAAGGGGCTGGTGCTGGTCACGGGACCGACGGGTTCGGGCAAGTCCACCACACTCGCGGCGATGATCGATTCGATCAACGAAAGCCGCCACGTTCACATCCTGACGATCGAGGACCCGATCGAGTTCGTGCACAAGAACAAAAAGGGCCTCGTCAACCAGCGCCAGCTCGGCGACAACGTGGACAGTTTTTCGGACGCGCTGCGCGCGGCGCTGCGCGAGGACCCCGACATCATCCTCGTCGGCGAGATGCGCGACCGCGAGACGATCGCGCTCGCCATCACCGCGGCCGAGACCGGCCATCTGGTCTTCGGCACGCTGCACACGTCGAGCGCGACCAAGACGGTGGACCGCATCATCGATTCGTTTCCGGCGGACATGCAGGAGCAGATCCGCGTGATGCTGTCCGAATCGCTCAAGGGCGTGATCGCCCAGGCGCTGCTGCCCAAGGCCGACGGCAAGGGCCGCGTGGCCGCGTACGAAATCCTGCTCGGTACCCCGGCGCTTTCCAATCTCGTTCGCGAAAAGAAAACCTTCCAGATTCCGTCGCTGATCCAAACGAGCAAGGCGATGGGCATGCAGCTCATGGATCAGGCGCTGACCGATCTTCTCAAACGCCAGCTTGTCCGGCCGGTCGAGGCGTATCTCGCCTCCACCGACAAAAAAAGCTTCGAGAACTATCTGGACCCCGCTTCACGCGCCGAACTGGGAATGGCCTAACGCCGGAGACACGACGTGCGATACGACGACCCGGAGAAGACGCCGACCGAGACGCAGTCCGCGCGCGGCGTGATCCTCGTTTTGCAGACGACGCAGCAGGAGTGCCAGCTTCTCAAGGAACCGCTTCGCAACGCCGGATTCGCGGTCAAGGCGACCACCGACGCCGAGGAGGCGATCGAGTTCTAC
>CAZPJD010000222.1:0-6485 GCA_964586775.1 uncultured bacterium
CCGCAATGGGCCCTCGCGATCCCGATGACCCGTTGCCGCGGCCAGTTCCGACAGATACGCGTCCAGACGACCCTTCACCGTGTCCGTGGAGGTGGTCGTGACGGGAACGCTGCCATGACCATGACGTTGGTCCGTCGTCAAGTTGATGACGTCGTCGTCATAACCGTTTGAACGGTTAAACGAAAATATCCGAGGCAGCTTCAGCGCGGGCGGCATTGGATTTTGAGCCCGCCCGCGTTGGCTCCACGGCAGGTCCAAATCGCGCGTCACGGGCGCCGCCACACACCCCTCGTCTCCCACCTCAAGCCCCACACCTCACGCCCGCGCCTCGATCCCGACCCTTCGAGCCCCGCTTTCTACCGCAAATTGTGGTGATTGATCGTCACCGCCACATCCTGTAGTATCCGCCCATCATCCGCACGGGAGGCCACATGTCCCTGCTTTCGGGCTGCTGCCCGGTTTGCGTCGGCCCCTCGGTCTTTATCCGTTCCCGTCAATGTGATCTGATGGCGCTGGAATGCGTGAACTGCGGGACGACGCTTCCCGTGATGCGCACGCAGGACGAGGCCGAACGGTCGCGCCGTTCCGTCGCGGAACTCGAGGAGATCTTCGACGTTCTGCAAATGGCGGATCAGCGCCCGACCTGATTGTCGAGCCCGATCGCAACGCGGACGCGAGCCTCCCGCGCCACTTGCGTCGCATGCGCCTCGAGCGCCAGCAGCGCCTTTTGCGCGGAACGTCGGTCGTGATGAAACAGATTCTGATTCTCGCCGGCGACGAGGACATCGCCGACCGGCTGAAAACGATTCTCGCGCCCGCCGGGCATCTGGCGACGCCGGTCCATTCCATCCGTGCCGGCCTCGAGATCGCCGAACACGAATCCCCCGATCTCATTCTCGCCGACTTCACGCTCGCCGACGGAACCGCGATCGAGTTTTGTGAAAAACTGCGTCGCCAGCTTCCGGAATTCCGCGCGCCGGTGCTGTGCCTCGCGTCGCCGCGGCAGGCCGAGCACTACGCCGATCGCGCCGAAGGCGGCAAGGGTCCGCAGGACTGGATCCGCTGGCCCGCCAGCGCGAGCGAACTTCGCAAGCGCGTCGAGACGTGGCTCGGGCGCGTCGTCGAGTTCTACGCGGAGGAGGACGACGCCGGCGACGAGACCGCGGTCGTTCCAACGCGGGCGAACGCGACCGCCGGAACGCTCTCGACCACTCCGCTTGCGCGCGTGTTGCACGAGGTGGCGCAGGGCGGACGCGCGGGCACGCTGGCGATCGCGCGGGGCGACGAGCGCATCGAGTTGTCGACGCGCGAAGGAAATGTGGTCGGCCTTCGCGCCACGTCGGGGCTCGCCGAGGGCATGCGCGCGCAACTGGTGGACACCGGCCGGATCGCGGAGGACGCGTGGAGCCGGCTCGCGGCCCAGGCGAAATCGCCGAACGCGTTGCCGACCGAGCTTGCGCGCCGCGGACTTCTCGCGCCGGCCGACGCGTGGGAGATGTGGACGCAGGTCGGTGAGGACCTCGTGTTGTCGCTATTCGCGTGGGAGTGGCGACTCGGTGAATACACATTTCGCGCATCGAAAAAAGAGAAGAAGCCGGACGTGGCGCTCGCGCTGCCGATCGGGCCGCTGATCTTCGAGGGCGTCCGTCGTCACTACTCGCGCGACCGGCTCGGCATGATTTTCAGCAAACGCCATCGCCTGAAGCGAGCGCTCGTCGGCATTCCGGAGCGTCCGCACGGGCTGCCCGCGCCGGCGATCCGCATCCTCGCGGGCGTCGACAATCATCGCACCGCGCCGGAGGTTCTCGCGATGTGCGGCATGCAGCGCGGGCGGTTTTTTCAGATGCTCTACGCGATGTGGGTGATGGATCTCGTACGATTCGGCCCGATCATGAAGAGCGCCGCGGCCGCCGCGCCGAATCTTTTCGAGGCCGCGGACGAGATGTTTTCGGAAGCCGAGCGACGGCGGGGTGTCGAGCCCGGCGATTTCGATCGGTAGCGTAACTACTCCGCCGCCTCGAAATCGACGCTCTCGCACTCGAACTCGATGCCGGTTTCGGGATCGACGCTTTCGTAGCCTTCGTCCAGATCCGGACACGCGGTCGTATAATCGCCGTCCCAGATGTGTCCCTCGAAGACCTTGTACAGATCTTCGCGCGTGCAGTTGCCTTCGGAGGCGACGATCTCGCCATCGCCGACCTCGTGGGGAATCGTCACGGGCTCGTTGTATTCGGGCTCGATCGGCTCGTAGGTGCACGAGACGACGCAGCTCTTGAACGAGCAAATGCCTTTGCCGCCCGTATCGCCGCCGCTGTCGTCGTCATCGTCGTCGTCATCGCCGCCGCCGCAGGCCAAGGCCATCGCCGCGGACGCCGCGACCAGCGCGAGAACACCCGCCCACCACAACTTCGATCGCTTCATCGTCATCGCCTCAACAAATCCACAAACCGTTGTGGTTCGACGTCACTTCGCCCCCGAGACCACACGCCGCCGTCTTCGCGCGAGCACCTCGGGCGCCTGCATGATCGTGTCTTTGAGCAACCGTGCCCCGATCTTGAGCAATTGCCCCGTCGTGCGCAACAGCCCCGGCGGTCCGGACCCCACCTCGCTCCAGCCCTTCGCATCGGGTGTGAGTTTTTCCCAGTTGTGGAAGAGGCGTCCCCAATCGGACTGCAGCACGTTGTGCACGCGCATCTGGCCGAAGCGCGGATACCAGTACAGATCGTGATACGCGACGCTCGCCAGATACGCCCACGGCGCGGCCCACGTCTTGAGCGACCACTCGATCGCGTCCTTGAGCCCACCCCAGTAGATCTTGTGCTGCATCTTGGCCGCGAAGGTGATGTTCTTCATCGGGCCTTCGAATTGCCAGTTTTCGGCGCCCGCGTCCGCGTCGCCCACGATCTCGATCTCGCGCGGATCGCCGACGCCGAGCCCCGCGTCGTGCGAGAGCTTGATGAACTTGATGCCCATCGGGTCGAAGCCCATCAGCCGCGCCGCCGTGGCGTCGATCGCCGTCTGGTCCGACGACGCGAGGATCACGTTCTTGACGTAGGGCATCATGCAGCGCGGTCCGGGTCCGTCGCCGGCGAAGGTGCCGTCCATGACCGCGAAGATGCCCCGGTGGATCTTCTTCTGGATCATCAGGAGATCGACGAGCGTCTCGTGGATCACCGGGTGCGTCCAGTGCCGATGCTCGTTGAGCAGGCCGCCAAACGCGTTTTTCATCGCGCCGGTCGTCGTCGTGAAGACGTGCGTCTTCACGGTCGGCAGGTGGATGATGTTCTCGCCGATGAACCGGCGCGGGATCATGAAGCCTTTGGGATAGACCTCGTTGAGGCACAGGAATTTTTTCGCGAGATCGCCGACGGCCTCGCGCACGTCGATCCATTCCTCGCCCTCGTACAGGTGCACGTTGCGCAGACCGTGGGCCTGGATCACGTCGAGCTGCTTGTTCTCCCGCTCGCCAAAGTGCGCGTCGATGACGACGGTGCGGTTATGGCAGCCGTGGATCAGGTTCGGGTCGTAGCCGTCGGCCTTCATGGCACGGATCACGCCGTCGAGCTGCCAGGGTACGGTCGAGCTGCTGGGGTAGAAGAAGTGCCAGGAGATGTTGATCTTCAGGCCGGTATCCGCGTCCTTCGCGATCACGTCCTGATAACCGGCCAGGTTCATCAGCCGGTGGTAGTCCTCCAGAACCGTTCGCGGCGACGTCCGTAGAATCGCCACCTTCGCCTTGCTCATCGAAAATCCCCAAAAAAACCGCGCGACCTCGATCGCCGCGCGGCTCAGTCGTTCAAGGGTACGATTATAGACGCGCCGCGCCGGTCGCGCAACGCGGGTCGCGTCGCGCGCGCCAACGAGCGATGCCCTCCTACGTTCGGCGCGCCACACCGCGCGTACCGGCGAGCCGACGCGACTCTCGCCCATTTTCGCGCGTTGGGCTCTACCGATGGAAACGTCCGATGACGGCGAGGGGCGATTTCCGTTAAACCGCCAGACCGCGAGGCGGTTCGCCGGCGGGACTGCGCCCGTCAACGGGGAAACCCCGCCCGGAACCCCCGCGAGATTGCACTCCGCGAAATATTTAGCTCCCCCTAAATTTTCTGACTTGAAGTCATGATCGCTGAAGCAGCCACTTCCGTCATCGGACGCATCAGGTCGACAGCGGATCCTCCAGCGCGAAGAAGGAGTCCCCGTTTCATGCGGGTGGCGCGGCGCTGAGCTGAGAAAAACTCAATTAATTCAATTGGTTAACTCTGAAATCCGCAATTGCGTCGAGACGGACCTGGCACCCCGTTGCCCCTCGTTTGACACAGAGACGGCCATGGCAGATACTGACTCTCAGTCATGTTGCATTCAAGGTCACGAGTGGGAAACCCGCTGTACATCCTCGGGGAGATGATGGCGTCTCCGCACTGCGACAGTCGGACCGCGGTGTGGATGCTGCGCACGCTGATGGTCTTGACTCTCGGCGTTTTTCTCGCGGCCGGCTGCGGCGTCGATGAACGCGGCACAGTTCCCCACGGCTCGCAAACCGTTCTCCCCGAAGATCCGCAGAAACTGGCCGACCATGCCCAACAGCTCATGGATCAGGGCCGCGCCAATCTGGACATCAAGACCTATGTAGCCGCCGAGCCCTATCTCCAACGCCTGATCGATCTGGAGCCCGCCAACAAGATGCGGGTGATCGATTTGGCGCGTTTCCTTGAGGGACAGCACAATTTCCATCCTCCGGGGCAGTCGCGGCTGAAAGGGAATCGCGAGGCGATCAAGCTGCTGGATAAAGCCCTCAAAAATTTTCCCGACGACGCGGACATTCATGCCGAGCTCGCGCGCAATCTCGCCCAAGGAGGCATCGACCGCTGCGAGGAGGCGATCCCCCACTATCGTCGCGCCATCGAGCAGCATCCCACGGACGGGTCCCTTCACTCCGACATTGCCGTTTGTGCATACGGAAAGCAGGACTACGAAACCGCCGTCAAGGAGTTCGAGATCGCGCTCACCATGCTCGATCCCGTAAGCGACGCCTTGGCGCTGTTTCGTGCTCGCGAGTTTCTGGGAAAGACCTATCAGGCGATGGGACGTTGGAAAGAGGCCGAACGGGAACTGAAGGCATCGACCAACGATTATGAGAAGTGGGTGGCCATCAACGGCAATCCCAACTACTGGGGCTGCCCGTTCCAGTCTCTCGGCGCGCTCTACACCAAGACCGACCATCGGCGCGCGGCGGACGACGCATACATCAAGTCCGCGGACTACCAGCCGCTCAAATGGCAGACGCAGATCAACGCCGCCATTCGCGCCTATCAATATGGCGACTACGATCGCGCCCGCCATCTGACCGAGCGGGCGCTCGCTGCGAATCCCGACCTTCCCGACGTCCGGGTGTTGCGCGGGTTCATCGCGCTTGCTCTACGCGACACGGCCGAGGCCGAGCGTGTTTTCACGTGGCAGAACGATTCGGTCTGGCCGCCATATAGTCGTCGTTTCGACGCCACATACGGTGCCCGGGTAGGACTCGCGCATTTGGCCGTCGCCGAGCACCGCGAGGACGATGCCCTCGAACTGGCGGCGAAGTTGGTTTCCGGACCCTACACCTGGCAGACGCGGTCGTGGACGTGGTTCGAACACAAGGCGCTCTCGCACATCGAAACATACGACCCATTCGAGGCCAACGAACTGAATCGATTTTTCTATCATATGGCATGCTTCGCCGGGGCGTGGGCGAGCAGCAACAAACGCGACCACGAGAACGCGCTGCCGTATTACGAGCGAATCCTATCGCGGGATCGCCGGCATCTTCTCGCACTGCTCGGCAAGGCGAATGCGCTCAACGGACTCAAACGCCCGGACGAAGCCGAGCGCGTTTACGGGCAGGTGCTGCGCGTCGATCCGGGCAATGCGTTCGCGCTGGCGGAACTGGGCGTCATTCACTACACGCGCGGCGACAACGCAAAGGCCGAGAAGCTGTTCAACGAGGCGCTCGCGAACGGGGGCGAGACCTATTCCTGTCCTTACGAGGGGCTCGGCCTCGTTTTCCTGCGGGCGGGAAAGGTCGCTCAGGCGGAAGACTTCCTGGAAAAGGCGATCGAGATCAGCCCCGATCACGAGCACAAGAAGTTCAATGCCCTCGCCAAGATCCGAATCAAGGAAGGTAAAATCACAGAGGCCGCCGACCTCCTTCGCCAGTCGATCAAGATTTTCCCCTATGGCGATGAAGCCCCGCGGCTGCTCAAATCCATCGAGACTTCGCCGGCATCCCGCGTCGGCATCGACATCGCCGCCGCGTCGAAGAGCGCAATTCACGAAGCACCACCGCTCCCGACGCCACGGGTTCCGGCTCGGGCCTACGTCCCAGAACCGGGTTTTCACGACGCGCGTCGGGATTCCCAGTAGTCTTCGAGTCGTCCGGAGAGCATGGCGCAACGCAGGGCGATGATGTCGTTGGCACCGCGAACGGACCATTCCATTCCGGATTGCTT
>CAZPJD010000223.1:0-5531 GCA_964586775.1 uncultured bacterium
TTTTTCACGCGAACGATCACGGCCTTGTGCACATCGCCCTTTTTGACCTTGCCGTTCGGGATCGCTTCACGCACCGACACGACGATCACATCGCCGACGGTGGCGTACTTGCGCTTACTGCCGCCGAGCACCTTGATGCAACGCAGCCTGCGAGCCCCGGAATTGTCGGCCACCGAGAGCGTGGTCAAATGCTGAATCATGACGTCACCCCAACCCGATACGCGCCGGCCGTTACACGGCCGCCCGCTCGATGATCTTCTTCACCGCCCAGCGCTTCGTCGCCGACAGCGGACGCGATTCGATGAGCACCACCGTGTCGCCGGTCTTGCACTCGTTGGCCTCGTCGTGCGCCTTGTAGCTCTTGTGGCGCTTGATGACCTTGCCGTAGAGCGGGTGCTTGTAGACGCGCGACACGCGGACCACGATGGTCTTGTCCATCTTGTCGCTGGTCACGACACCCTGAATCGTCCGCCGCTTCGCGGTCTTTTTCGCCTCGGCCATCAGCGACCTCCCGCCGTGTGACGCTCGCGGCGCAGCGTGGCGACGCGGGCGATGTCGCGACGCACGGCTTTCATGCGTCCGGTGTTTTCGAGTTGCCCGGTGAAGAACTGAAAACGCAGGTTGAAGTATTCACCCTTCAGATCTTCCTGCTTCTGGGCGAGTTCCTCGTCCGACAGTTTGCGGAATTCCTCAGCCTTCATGTGTCGCCTCGCGAATCACGATCTTGGTCCGGATCGGCAGCTTCGAGGCCGCCAATTTGAGCGCCGACACCGCCAGCGCCGTGTCGATGCCCTGCATTTCGTACAACATGCGGCCGGGCTTCACGCTCGCCACCCATTCCTCCGGCGCGCCCTTGCCCTTGCCCATGCGCGTTTCCGCGGGTTTCTTGGTCAGGGGCTTGTCGGGGAACACGCGGATCCAGATCCGGCCGCCGCGCTTGACCGAACGGGTCATCGCGATACGGGCCGCCTCGATCTGCCGGGCCGTGAGCCAACCGTCCTGCACCGCCTGAAGCCCGTAATCGCCAAAATCCAGGTTGCTTCCGCGCGTGGCCTGGCCGGCGCGGCGTCCCTTCATCTGCTTGCGGTACTTCGTCTTCTTCGGCGACAGCATTGTATTCGTCCTCTAGTCGCGCCGGGGCTTTCGCGCACCCGCCGCCAAATTTCGTTCGTCCCGCTCCGCCGCGATCAGCGGAGGTCGGCCTCTCCGTGATAGATCCACACCTTCACGCCGATCACGCCGTAGGTCGTGCGCGCGTGATACTGGCCGTAGTTGATGTCCGCCTTCAGCGTGTGCAGGGGAACGCTGCCCTCGCGGTACTGCTCGAAGCGGCTCATCTCCGCTCCGCCCAAGCGCCCCGAGCACGCGACGCGCACGCCCTTCGCGCCCAGCTTCATCGCGTTGGTCACCGCGCGCTTCATGGCGCGGCGGAACGCGATGCGGCGCTGGAGCTGGTTGCCGATGTTCTCGGCCACGAGCTGCGCGTCCAGATCCGCCCGACGCACTTCCTGCACCTTGATGAAGATGTCGCGGTCGGCCATGTGACGCAGCTTCTTTTGCAGCGTCTCGAGTTCCTGGCCTTTGCGCCCGATGATCACGCCCGGCCGAGCCGTGTAGATCACGATCGTCATCTTGTTGTGCGTGCGCTCGATCTCGATGCGCGACACGCTCGCGGCGGCCAGCTTGTCCTTGAGGTAGGCGCGGATGCGCAAATCCTCGTGGAGCTGCTTCGCGTAGCCCTTGTCCGCGTACCACCGCGAATTCCAGTCGCGGATGATGCCGAGGCGCAAACCGTTCGGGTGCGTTTTTTGACCCACCGTCGTCTCCTTAATCCCGTTCGTCCAGCACGATCGTGAAATGGGCCGTGCGTTTGAGAATCCGATTGATGCGCCCCTGCGAGCGCGTCATGATGCGTTTGAGCGTCGGGCCGCCGTCGACCATCACGCGCTTGACGTAAAGGTCGTCGATGTTGACGCCACCCCGGGCCGTGGCGTTGGCGATTGCCGACGACAGCAGCTTCTTGAGCAGCACGGCGGTCTTCTTGGGCGTGAACGCGAGGATGCCCATGGCCTCGTTCACGTCCTTGCCCCGGATCAGATCCGCGACGAGCCGCCCCTTGAAGGGCGACACCCGCTGAAATCTCGCAATCGCTTTCACTTCCATCTCACTGCCTCCAACTCGGCCAGCCAGCCGGGCTCCGCCGCGCCGTTTTGCGCCGCGGGCGCCGCGATCTTACTTCTTGGCCGCCTTGCGATCCGCCGCGTGGCCGTGAAAGGTCCGCGTCGGGGCGAATTCGCCAAGCTTGTGACCGACCATGTTCTCCGTCACGAACACCGGCACGAACTTCTTGCCGTTGTGCACCGCGAAGGTCAGCCCCACGAACTCCGGAAGAACCGTCGACCGGCGTGACCAGGTCTTGATCAGCGAGCGGTCGCGCACGTCCAGGGCGTGATTCACCTTCGCCTGCAGGTGCTCGTCCACAAAAGGTCCCTTTTTCACCGAACGCGGCATGCGTCCCTCTCCCTGCGCGGCGTTACTTGCCGCGACGCTTGACGATGTACTTGCCCGACGTTTTGTTCCGTCGCGTCTTGTAGCCCTTCGCCGGCTGGCCCCACGGCGAGCACGGGTGGCGTCCGCCGCTCGTGCGTCCCTCGCCGCCGCCCATCGGATGATCGACCGGGTTCTTGGCGACGCCGCGCACGTGGCCGCGCCGTCCGAGCCAGCGGGTGCGGCCCGCTTTGCCGATCGAGATGTTCGAGTGGTCGTTGTTGCCGACCTGCCCGATCGTCGCGCGGCATTCGCGGCGGAACCGGCGCAGCTCGCCCGACGGGAGCTTGAGAAGGACGAAGTCGCCTTCCTTGCCCATCACCTGCGCGAAGTTGCCCGCGGAGCGCGCCACCTGGCCACCCTTGCCGATCTTCATCTCGACATTGTGCACGAAGGTGCCGTCGGGGATGTTGCGCATCGGCAGCGTGTTGCCCGGCCGGATGTCGGCGTTCTCGTCCGACAGGACGCGGTCGCCGACCTTGAGCTGCTCGGGGGCGATGATGTAGCGCTTTTCGCCATCCACGTAATGCAGCAGGGCGATGCGGCAGGTGCGGTTCGGATCGTATTCGATCGCGGCGACCTTCGCGGGAATCCCGATCTTGTCGCGCTTGAAATCGATGATCCGGTACGCGCGCTTGGCGCCGCCGCCCCGGCTGTACGCCGTGAGCCGACCGGTGTTGTTTCGTCCGCCGGATTTGTGCAGAGGCTCCAGAAGCGCGCGCTCGGGCGTGGACTTCGTGACCTCTGTGAAATCGCTGGCGGTCATGTACCGCCTGGCGGGACTCGTTGGCTTGTATGTCTTGATCGCCATGCCTTCCTCTTCGCCGTCCTCGGGGATCAGGCGCCCTCGAAGAAGTCAATGGTTTGTCCCTTGGCCAGCTTGACGACCGCCTTTTTCCAATTGGGCTGCCGACCGAACTGACGACCTCGCCGCTTGTTTTTTCCCCGCATGAGGGATGTTTTCACGTCCAGCACCTGCACGCCGTCGAAGAGCTGCTCGATCGCCTGGCGGATTTCCACCTTGTTGGCGTCCATCGCGACTTCGAATACGTGATGATTCGCGTCTTCCTTGGCCAGGTTCGCCTTTTCGGTGATGACCGGCCGCTTGATGATGTGGTGGGGGTCCCGGGTGATCATTGGGCGAACCTCCCCTCGATCTTCGCCACCGCGTCGCGCGTCATGACGACGCGGTCGTAGCGCAGCAGGTCGTAGACGTTGAGCCCCTCGACCGGCAGCACCTTGACGAACGGGATGTTGCGGGCGCTCTTTTCGATCTTTTCGTCGCGCCCCGCGATGATGACGAGCCCGTTGGTCACGCCGAGGCCCGCGAGGATCTGGACGAGTTTTTTCGTCTTGATCTCGTCGAGGGCGATCTCGTTCACCACGGTGAGCTTGTTCTCGGCGACCTTCATCGACAGCGCGCTCTGCACCGCGAGACGCCGGACCTTTTTGGGGATCTTGTAAGACCAGTCCTTGGGCTCGATGTTGTGGATGTGACCGCCGCCCACGCGAACGCCGGAGCGCGCGGAGCCGGCGCGGGCGCGGCCCGTGCCCTTTTGGCGATACATCTTGGAACCCGTGAAATCGACCTCGGAGCGGCCCTTGGTCTTCTTGGTCCCGGCGCGCCGGTTGGCGAGCTGGTTGCGGACAACTTCCCAGAACAGGTGGGGCTTCACCTCGGCGCCGAACACCTTGTCCGACAGATCGACGTGATCCACTTTCTGGCTGCCCGTGTTCAAAACATCGTGTTTCATGTTCGTTTGTCCTTGCCCGGTCACTTCGTCTTCTTGACGGTCTCGTGAACCGTCACGATGCCGTTGCGGTGACCCGGCACTCCGCCGAGCAGAAAGATCAGATGGTTCGACGCGTCCACCCGGAACACGCGGATGCGCTGCACGGTCCGCGTCTTGTTGCCGAGCTGGCCCGGCATCCGGCGACCCGGAACGACGCGCGACGGCGCGGCCGAGGTGCCGATCGATCCCGACTCGCGGCGATTCTTGGAGCCGTGCGACATGGGGCCGCGGCCGAAGTGGTTGCGCTTCACGTTGCCCGCGAAGCCCTTGCCGACCGACACGCCCTGCACGTCGACCAATTCGCCCTCGGCGAAGAGTTCGACCGTGATCGCCTGGCCGACCTTGTAGTCCTTCGGGTTTTCCACCCGGAATTCCTTGAGGGTCCGGTATGCGGCTTTCGTGGGAAGGTGCTTTTTGAACTGGCCGGCGTCGGGCCGGTTCAGCTTTTTCGCCTCGACCTCGCCGAAGCCCACCTGAATCGCGTCGTAGCCGTCGGCGTCCGCGCTCTTGACGCGCACGACGACGCCCGGATCCGCCTTGATGACCGACAGCGCGTGACGGCGGCCCGACTCGTCGTAGGCCTGCGTCATGCCCATCTTTTTGCCGACAATGCCTTTCATCAGCGGGCTCCACTGTTGATCAGCTTGATGTCCACATCGACGCCGGGCGACAGTTCCAGTTTGCCCATCGCCTCCATCGTCTCCTGCGTCGTGTCGAAGATCTCGATCAGACGCTTGTGCGTGCGGATCTCGAACTGCTCGCGGCTCTTCTTGTCGACGTGCGGTCCGCGCAGAACGCAGAACTTCTCGATCTTGGTCGGCAGGGGGATCGGCCCCGAGACGTGAGCGCCGCTGCGCTTCGCGGACTCGGCGATCTCCTTGGACGACTTGTCCAGAAGCTTGTGATCGTACGCCTTGAGCCGAATTCGGATTCTCTGTTTCATGTCTCTTCCCGTCCGCTTCCCGCCCGGCCGTGCCGGCGATGACGATGGGCTCCTTGAAAACCGTTTGCCGCCGCGCGGTCGATGCCGCGCGGCCGGCGAAATTCCTTACGCGTGGATCTTGGTGACGACGCCGGCGCCGACGGTGCGTCCGCCCTCGCGGATGGCGAAGCGAACGCCCTCTTCCATCGCGATCGCGTTGATCAGCTTCACCCGCATCTTCACGTTTTCGCCCGGCATCACCATCTCGA
>CAZPJD010000224.1:0-24683 GCA_964586775.1 uncultured bacterium
TCGCCGGGCTCGGCATCGGCGACACGGTCAAATTCGGGCAGACCACGGTGAAGGTCGTCGGCAGCTTCGAGGCGGGCGGTTCGGCCTTCGATTCCGAGGTGTGGGGCGACAATGCCGTGCTCATGCCCGCGTTTCGCGGCGACGTCTTTCAGACCGTCGTCTTTCGCATGAAGGATCCATCGCGCTTCGACGCGATCAAGCAGGAACTCGAAGGCGATGCGCGCCTCGGCGTGCAGGTGAAGCGCGAAACGGAATTCTACGCGGCGCAGTCCGAGATGCTGGCGAATCTGGTGCGTTTCATCGGCGTTTTCGTCACGGTCATCATGGGCATCGGCGCGATCTTCGGCGCGATGAACACGATGTTCAACGCGGTCGGCCAGCGCGTGCGCGAGATCAGCATCATGCTGGTGCTCGGCTTCCATCCCTTCGTCGTGATGCTGTCGTTCCTCGGCGAATCGGTGCTGATCGCGCTCGCGGGCGGCGTGCTCGGGTGCCTGCTCGCCCTGCCCCTCAACGGGCTCGTCACGAGCACGACCAACTTCATCGCCTTCAGCGAGGTCGCCTTCGCGTTTCAGGTGACGTCTTCGACGCTCGTCGCGGGCATGATCGCCGCCGGCGTGCTGGGCTTCGTCGGCGGGCTGCTTCCCGCGTGGCGCGCGGCTCGCCAGCCGCTCATCGCGGGCCTACGCGGCGGCTGATCGGTTGCGTTACGGCAGGTGAAGCGTGACGCGATTGATGATCGTGGGCGAGAGCTGCCCCTTCACCCACACCAGATCCGACCCGTCGAGCGCATTGGTGTAGTTGTAGATCGTATAGTCGCCGCCGCCCTCGTCGAGCAGCGCGGGGAAACACGTGTCGCCGCGGCTGGGCAAGTCGGTCAGCCACTCCACGCCGAGCGATTCGGGATCGACGCGCCAGATCGCGCAGCGCTTGAGGTGCGTCCAATAGTCGAGTTCGTAGAGGATCGACTGCACCTCGGGCGCGTACCAATCCCAACCCAGATCGTAGTCGCCGCTGCCGTTCAGGTTGCGCCGCCCGATCAGCCAGACTTCATTCTTGTGCCGAAAGACCAGCGGCGAATCGTATTTTTTCGTATCGATCACGCACTGCCATTCGCCGGGCGTGTCGGCCTCGGCGCGGCAGATTTTGGAGCCCCACCCCATCGGGTCCGCGGCCTCGACGCGGCTCGCGGCAACGATGGTCCCGTCGTCCAGAATCACGAAATCCGTTTCCGATGAGCCGCCCTCCAGCACCACCGGCTGCCCCGGCACGACCGGCTCCCACGTCCGTCCGTCTTCGGTCGTCAACCAATGGACCTTGATCGGCTCGCCGGAGAAGTCGTAGATCGATCCGCCGCCCTCATACGTCAGCATGTAGGGCACGCCGTCCACGACCTTCGTTCGCCACGGGATGAATCCCTTGTCGGGCTCGTAGAACTCCTCGGGCTCGGTCCAATCTCCCGCGCCCAGGCGCTCCGTCACCATCATGCCGCCGGGTTCGAAATCCAGAGGGTTCGTCCCGAGCAGCGCGAAGTAGAGGAAGAGGCGTCCGTCGAACGAGAGCAGCCGCGTCTCCCGAAGATCGGTGTCGTAATCGAATGTCGCCTCCAAGTCCCAGTTCACCTGGTCCTCGCTCGAGACCACCCACACGACGACCTGGTCGCTGGCGAAGTGCGTCGGCGCGGTACGCCACGCGAGATAAACGCGCCCGTCGTGGCGCGCGACGTCGAGGTTGTTGTTCGCATCCTGCAACGTGATTTCGGCGGGCAGACCGTCCGACGGAACGACCGTCACCGGATCGCCGAGCCGCCACGTGTCCGGGGCGTCGTCGTCGGTCGTATCGTCGTTGTCGGTGTCGTCGTCATCATCGACGGGGAGCGTATCGAGGGGTTCACCGTCGTCATCGTCGTCCGAAGCGCAGCCCATCGCCGCGACCACCACGACGAACAGCAAGAGACCCAGCTCAGCAACCGCACGCGTCGTCATCGTCGTCATCCCCACCCGATGAATCGCTCCCTGACGCATCGTCATCCGTGTCATCGTCGGCGAAATCGTCGTCCGCATCGTCGTCGCCCGTGTCGTCATCAGTGTCGTCGTCCATCGCGTCATCGTCGGTCGAATCATCATCCGCCGCATCATCGTCTGCCGTGTCGTCGTCGGCATCGTCGTCGGTGTCGTCGTCGGTGTCGTCGTCCGGCGGCGCGAGATCGGGCGCGAAAAGCCCGATTTGCCGATCGAGTCCGAGAGGCTCTTCACTCACGCGCACGCCGCCCAGTGCGATGAACATCTGCTCGGCGTAATCCTGCGAACCCGCGTCGCTCGGGTGCACCTCGTCCACCAGATAGTCGTCGAGCCACGCGTCGCCGTAAAACGCTTCCATGTCGGCGAGCAGCGCGTCGGTCTCGCTCGAAACCACGACGCGACCGATGCCCATATAGAGACCGGCGATGGCTGCCGCGAGCGGCTGAAGATCCGGACCGATGCGATCGTAGATGAAGGTGCTGTTCGCGAAATTCGGATAGATCGCGTACATGATGTCGGCGCTCGGATTCGCCGCACGGATCGCGTCGATCAGCACCAGCAGGCGCGGATACGACTCCAGCACGTACTCGGGGTGGTCGATCACGCGGCCCAGCACCTCCCACACGTCATAGGGCGGCGTGAGCCCGTCGATATACGCCTCCATGTCGTTACCCGTCAGCGTGATCGTGAACAGGTCCGCGTCCGGCAGCAGCGGTTCGAGCAGATCCTCGTAGTGCCCGTCGCCGCCGCCGTCCGGCAACCAGTCCCAGCTCTTGCTGCCGCCGACGTGGATGTTGTGCAGCTCGACCGTTACCAGTTCGCCGAGCAGATCCGCGAGGCGCGACGGATACGGCGTGCCCACCGCGCCGATGCTGTCGCCGAGGCTCACCATCATCAGGTGCCCCTCGCGGATTGCGTCGGGCACCCGCCGCGCGACGTTGCTCGACGTGGCATCGTGCCCGCCGTCGCGCGTGTCGAGCAGATAGAATCCGTCCGCGATGTCCGCGAAGGAAAACACGCCGCTCTCGTCCGTCTGCGCGCCCGTCTCGCCGATCGCGTCGATCAACGCGACCTCCACGCCGGGCAGGACGACATCCGTCGCGTTGCGATGCAGCACGTAGTGCGAACGCGACGAATGATCGGCGTCGTGATAGACCACGCCCGTCACGTCGCCACCCCATGCGAAACCCGCTGCGCCCGCGACGCTCGCAACCACCAGCCACGCCCACATCACCCGATCACGCACGGCACTCCTCCGCGATCGATCCGCGCCGGATTATGAACGCGGGCGGCGGAGTTGTTAAGCGGCGTGAGGAAAATCACTGGCCCATCGACGGGCGATCCATTAAGACTAAGGGCAACACTCGAAACACTCGTCCGGGAGTCATCGGTCGCGAATTTCCCGCGACGTCAGGAGCCACGTGCATGTCGAAACTGCGGGTCAACGCATTCGGAATCTCGATCGACGGCTACGGCGCCGGTCCCGATCAGTCCCTCGACCAACCCATGGGCGTGGGCGGGATGGCGCTGCACCAATGGGTCCTCGGCACGAAGACATTTCGGAGGATGCACGCCGACTTCGCGGCGTCGCTGACCGGCGACGCCGCCGGCGAAGGGGGAGTCGATGACGACTTCGCCGCGCGCGGATTCGAAAACCTCGGCGCGTGGATCCTGGGTCGCAACATGTTCGGGCCGGTGCGCGGCCCGTGGATCGATGACGGCTGGAAGGGATGGTGGGGCGAGAATCCCCCCTACCACGTGCCCGTCTTCGTGCTCACGCACCACGCCCGCGCACCCCTCGCGATGGAGGGCGGCACGACGTTCCACTTCGTCACGGGCGGCATCCAGGAAGCGCTGGAGCGGGCGAAAGAGGCGGCCGGGGGCAAGGACGTGCGACTCGGCGGCGGCGTCGCCACCGTGCGCGAGTACCTCGCCGCCGCCCTGATCGACGAGATGCATTTGGTGATCGGTTCTGCGCTGCTCGGTCGGGGCGAGCACCTCTTCACGGGGATCGACACGGCGAGCCTCGGCTACAAATGCGTCGAGCGCGCGTGCTCGGAAAGGGCGACGCACGTGGTGCTGGCGAAATCCTGAGCGGGCGGCCGGTCCCTTCGCGTCACGCGAAGTGTTTCGCGACGCCCTCGGCGGCGGTGTAACCGCTCGCGACCGCGTGATCCACGCCGACGCCCGTGATGTAGTTGCCCGCGAGCACGAGGCCCGGCAGCGCGGCGACCCGCGCGGCGAGCGCGTCCATCCGCTCCGGGTGATCGGGCGTGAGCTGCGGAATGGCGTGCGTGTAACGCAGCACGCTCGCGTAGTCGAAGTCCGTGAGTCCCATCAACTGTTTCTGGTCCGATTTCGCTAGCGCGATGAGTTCGTCGTCAGACAGCTTCAGCGCGTCGGGATCGAACATGCCGCCGATGAAGTTCGTGTTCAGGAACTTCCCCTCGGGCGCGCGGCCGGGAAAGAGCTGTGATGCGAAGAGCGAACCGAGGGTGCGTATGCCATAGTGGCGCGGGATGAGCGCGCCGAAGCCCGACGGCAGTTTGGGCGTGATCGGCCCGCCCAAGTGCACGACGGCGACCGGCGCCATGGGGATGCTGCCCGCGATGCGCGCGGCCTCGGCGTCGATCGGCGCAAGCAGACGCGCGGCGACGTGCGGCGGCGCGGCGATGACGAGCGCCTTGGCCTGATACTCCGCACCGCCCGCGCGAACGCGCCATCCGCCCTCGATGCGCTCGAGCGCCTCGGTGGGCGCGTTCGTGACAATGTTTGCGTCGCCAACGCGCGCGGCGACGGCCGACGCCAGAAACCCGAGCCCTTCGCGAAAGCTGTAGAGCCCCTTGCGCGAGGTCTTGCCCTCGGCGCGCAGGCGCTTGCTCTTTTCGCGCATGAACCTGATCGATCCGCGGATCATGCTGCCGTGGTCGCGCTCGAAGTTCCAGAATTTGGGGAATGCCGCGCGCGCGCCGAGGCGCGCCGGATCGCCCGCGTAGATGCCCGACACAAAAACGCCCGCCAGAAAAGTCGTCGCCTCGACACCGAAGCGGCGGTGGAAGAATTCGAGCGCGGTGTCGCTCGGTTTCGCGCCGCCCTTGCGGAAGGGTTCGGACATGAGGCGCAGCTTCGCGCGGGCCGATAGCAGCGGCGACGCAATGAAGCGACCCGGCGACAGCGGGATCGGAATCAGGCGTCCGTCGCGATAGACGAAGCGGTTGTCGGCGGCGGCCGACGCGGCGAGCGCGCGGTCCTCCATGCCGAGATTCGCCAGCAGCCGCCAGATCGACTCGGCGCTGCCCATGAAGCTGTGCGGGCCGCGCTCGAGCACGTACTCGCCGTCGCGATAGGTGCGGATGTTGCCGCCCACCTCGCGCTCGGCCTCGATCACCAGCGCGTCGCGCCCGGATTCGCGAATCCGCCACGCGGCCACGAGCCCCGAGATGCCGCCACCCACCACGATCGCATCGCGCATCGCGCCCGCCGATTCGCCCGACATCATGCCCCTCCCGCGCCCTTCGTCAGCGCTCCGTGCACGAGCTCGGCCAGCGCCTCGATGAAGAGCGGATGATCGCGCACCGTCGGCACGCGGATGAAGTCCTCCACGCCGTGCGCGTGCGCGATCTCTTTCATGGTCACGTCCAGCTCGTAAAGCGTCTCCTGATGCTCGCTCACGAAGGCGATCGGCATGACGATCAGCCGCTTCACACCCTCGTCGCCAAGCCGCTCGATCTCGTGATCGATGTACGGCCCCGTCCACTTCACCGGGCCGACCCGGCTTTGATACGCGATGGAGACGGGCAGGTCGCGAGGGATGCGCTCGCGCAGCTTGGCCGCAGTGGCCTCGATCTGTTTGATGTACGGATCGCCGCGACGCACGTAGGCCTGCGGGATGCCATGCGCGGCGAGCAGGACGTGCGTGCGAATCGGCGCGCCGAGCGCGGGCCCCGCCGCCTCCTCCCATCGCTTCACCAGCGCCTCGATCCACATGGGATGCTCGGGGTACTCGCGCACGTCGACGACCTCGATGCCCGCGCGCGCGGCCTCGTCGCGCAGATCGACGAGCGAGGTCTCGGTGGTCGTGCGCGAAAACTGCGGATACAGCGGCAGCGCCACGATGCGCCGGATTCCCCGCGCCACGCATTCCCCGATCGCGTCGGCCGCGCGCGGCGGCGTGTAGCGCATCGCCACGAAGCACGGCAGCCCCGTGCGCCGCTCCAGCGCCTGCGCCTGTTGGCGCGTCTGCGGCAGCAGCGGCGATCCGCCGAGCTTGCGGTAGATCGGGATCATCTTCGGCGCGCGCTTGCGCGAGATCATCCGCGCGAGCGCTTTTTGGTACAGCCGCCCGAGTGGAAGCTGGATGATGTAGGGGTCGGCGAAGAGTTCGTACAAAAACGGCTCGACCATCGCGTCGTCGTGCGGCGCGCCCATGTTGAGCACCACGACGCCCGTGGCGATCGCGCCCTCGGGCGAGGCGAGTGGAATGCCCATCGGATTCGCGGTCATCGGTCGTCCTTTTCCCGCGGCGCTTGGTCAGACGGTTTTTGAAAAGCGCGCCGTGTCCCCGCCCAGATAGCGGTCGAACACCATGCAGACGTTGCGAATGAAGAACCGCCCCATGGGGTGGACGTGGATCGCCTCGGGCGTGATGTCGAGCAGGCCATCGGCGACGAGTGGCGCGAGGCGCTCGAGCTCGGGCGCGAAGGTTTCGGCGAAACGCAGTCCGTACCGGCGCTCGAAGGCGGCGATGTCGAGGCGGAAGTTGGCGAACAGGTCGATGATGACCTCGCGACGCACCCGGTCGTCGTCGGTGAGCACGTAGCCCTTGATCCACGGCAGGTCGCCGCGATCGACGAACGCGTCGTAGTCGGTCAGTTCTTTTTCGTTCTGCACGTACACCGCGCCCACCGCCGAGATGGACGACACGCCGAGCGCCACCTGATCGAGGCCGCGGTGCGTGGTGTAGCCCATGAAGTTGCGGTGCAGCACGCCGTGGGTCTGCGCGCGGTAGAGTTCGTCCTCGGGCTCGGCGAAGTGGTCCATGCCGATCGGCACGTAGCCCGCCGCCTGGAACTTCGTGAACGCCGTGCCCCAGATCGCGACGCGCTCGGCGTCGCCCGGCAGGCCGAGTTTTTCCACGCCCGCCTGATGCGGCTTGATCCACGGCACGTGCGCGTAGCCGAAGAGCGCGATGCGCGATGGGCGCATGGCGATGACCTCGTCCACCGTGCCCGCCATGGTTTCGGCGGTCTGGCCGGGCAGGCCGTACATGAGATCGAAGTTGAGCGCGTTCATCACGCCCCGCCGACGCAGGTGCTCGACCACGCGGCCCACGTAGTCCGACGACTGATTCTTGCGCAGGCGGTCGATCACCTCGACGTTCAGGTCCTGCACGCCGAGGCTGAAGCGGTTGAAGCCCAGATCCAGCAGACCGTCGATGTAGTCCTCGTCCACGGTGCGCACGTCGATCTCGATGGACCGCTCGCCGTCCGCGGGAAACTCGAAGCGCTCGCGAAGGCCCTCGATCAGGCGACGCATGTCCTCGGGCAGCAAAAAGTTGGGCGTGCCGCCGCCGAGCGCAAGCTGGAGTACGCGCCGACCGCGACCGATCAGCCCCGAGACGAGCTCGGCCTCGCGCACGAGTCGCGTAACGTACTCGCGGCCCACCGTGCGATCCTTCTTGATAAACAGATGGCACCCGCAATACAGACAGCGCCGCTCGCAGTACGGGATGTGCAGGTAGAGCGAGATGGCGTCGCGTTCGCGCACGGCCTGGTACTCGGCGCGCGCGAAGTCGCGATCGAAGCCGTCGTGGAACTGCGGCGCGGTGGGGTAGCTGGTGTAGCGCGGGGCGCGGGTGGAGTAACGCGTCCACATCGCCTCGGGCACATCGAGGGGGCTCGGCAGCTTCGCCGCACGGGCCGAAAATTCGCCTGGAACCTGCTCGCTCATCGTTTCGCTCCGTCGGCGCTATTCGCCGAGCTGCGCGACGGTCTCGACGAACGCCGCGACGCCCTCGACCGGCGTATCGGGCAGCACGCCGTGGCCGAGGTTGAAGATGTGCCCGCGCGCGCCGAAACGCTCGTGCATGCGCAGGACCTCGACGGCGATCCGCGCGGGCGGCCCGTAGAGCGCCAGCGGATCGAGGTTGCCCTGCAGCGCGATCCGATCGCCCACGCGGGCCCGGGCCTGTTCGGGATCGACGCGCCAGTCGAGGCCCAGCACCTCGGCGCCCGAGGCGGCCATGCGCTCCAAATAGGGCGCCGCGCCGTTGACGAACAAAATGCGCGGCACGTCGAAATCGGCGAGCCCCTCGAAGATGTGCCGATGCGAGCGCGCGCAGAAGCGGTCGTAATCCCCCGGTGCGAGCTCGCCCGCCCACGTGTCGAAGAGCTGCACCGCGTCCGCCCCGTGCTCGATCTGCATGCGCAGGTACTCGATGACCACGGGCGTGAGCCGGTCGATGAGCGCTTCGAGCAGATCGGGATCGCGCTGCATCAGCATCCGCGCGCCGTGGCCGCGGTCGCCCTTTTCGGACTGCGTCATGTAGCACGCGAGCGTGAAGGGCGCGCCGGAAAATCCGAGGATGGGCTTGTCGGGGCCGACCCGCCGCTTGACCTCGGCGATGGCCGCGCCCACGTAACCCATATCGTTCTCGATGTCGGGATCGCGCACGCGGTCGAGATCGGCGACCGTGCGGATGATCGGGTCCATCTGCGGGCCGCCCTTGGGGTAGCTCACCGCGATGCCCATCGCCTCGGGTACCACCAGGATATCCGAGAAGATGATGCCCGCGTCGAGTTCGGGGTAGCGGTCGAGCGGCATCATCGTCACGTCCGCCGCCAGCGACGGCGTGTGGCAGACATCCAGGAACTCGTGCGCCGCGCGGTGCTCGCGGTACTCGGGCAGGTATCGTCCCGCTTGGCGCATCACCCACACGGGCGGCCGGTCCACCGGCTCGCATCGGCACGCCGCCAAAAATCGCTCCCGACAGTTCATCGCCCCATCCTGTGCCGGCGCATTCGCGCCGAAAAAGCGGTGGTATTCTACACAAACGCCCGCGCGACCCAAGCGAGAATCGTCACGAAAACGACCCTGGCGGCCCCATTCACGGTCACAGCATCCGCCTTGTTACGGAACGACCGGGGGAAGTCAACGGGCGCGGATTCGTAACGGCGCGAAGCGTCCTTGCCACGTCCACGTCCATGGGGTATGCAATCCACATTGCATTCCCGTTGAGGAACCCATGTCGGACCACCGCCGTCAGGTACGCGTATCCAAAAACCTTCTGGCCATCGTCCAGCATGGGTACGTCCAGTTTCTCGGATTCATCGTCGACGTGGCAAACGGCGGTATGGGAATGACCTGCAATCGGGACATCGCCATCGGCGACGCGCTCTCGATTTCGCTCAACGTTCCCGAGCACAAGACGCTCAAACTCGCCGGGCACCTTGTCTGGCGGCGCGAGTTGCCAAAGCTCTCCCGCAATCGGTGGCATTTGGGAGTGCGTCTCAACCATCCGCCCGAGGAATACGTCGCCTACGTCGAGACGCTCATGCGTCGCGAGTACGAGCGCCGCGCGTATCGCCGCTTCGCCGACACGCTGGTCGTCTCGAACGACGACGTCATGGATCTACTCGACGCCGCCACGCAGGATATCTCGGCGGGCGGTCTCTACATCCGCACCGGGTCGCCTCTGGCGGTCGGCGCGCAGTACGAGGTCGATTTGCAGGGCTCGGGCCTGCTCGATCCCCTTCGCTGCCTCGTCGAGGTGGTGACGAGCTTCGACTGCGACGCCGACGACCTCGATCATCCCTATGGCGCGGGCGTGAAGATCATCTCGTTTCGCGCGGGAGACGCCGAGCGGTTCGCCGACTACATCAAGCAGCTCGAATCGCTCTTCCAGTTCCACTGGCCGTCCGACATCCCCAAGCCGCCCGAGATCGAAATCGAGATCGAGGCCGACGAAGCCTGACCGAGCGAAGTCATGGCCGGACCGGGCGTCGATTCGCTAAAATGCGTTTCGAATCGACGGGCGAGACCCGCCCTTGGGCGAAAGTCGGATGACGACGCGCACTCTTCGAATCGTGATCTCCGGACTGTGGATCGCCGCGATCGTCGCGTTCGCCGGGTCCTCGCGAGCGGATGACGCGGACGCCGACGACAAAGACGACGAGAAGCCCGTCCGACTGCTCGCGGTCACAAAAAAATTCATCGGAATCCTGCCTCGCTCATGGAGCGGACCGATCCTCGACTCGCAAACCTCGTTCGAAAAATTTCTGCGGTGGAGCTTTTCGGGCCCGGACAGGCTCGACGCTCCACCGGTCCCCGCGGCCGCGACGGAGCCGGTCGAAGAACCGACCGAACCGACGCTCTCCAGCGAGTTCTTCTTCCGACCGATTTCCGGCGGCACGCCGGTGATTGGGGTCGAGAGCAGCCGCTTTCGCGGATCGCTCGTGCTCGGGCGCGACTTTCGCGCGGGAACGCTGAACGCCACATTCGGCGAGCAGCCCGATCTGTGGACCACGGACCCGACGGCGACCGAGTTCGCCCTCGACGCGACGAACCTGAATCTGGAATCGTTTTACGAGACCTACCAGCTCGTCCCGCAGGCCGTCTACATCCGCGTGGAGTTTTGAGACCGGTTACGGCGAGATGAAGCTGTCGCCGCCGCACGCGGGGCACTTGCGTCCGCGCAGCGGCAGGTGACCGATCCACTGGCAGCTTGAGCACTGCACCCGTTCCACACGCAGCGATGGCGGGAGGTTGAGTAAATCAGCTTTCGACGGTTTCTTGAGCAGGACCAGTGTGTTGAGGATGACCTTGAGCATCCACAGGCAGATGACGGCGAAAAGAACGACGTGGATGAACTCGAAAAGGTGCATCCCGAACGGCTCGACCCGGCCCATGGCCAGCCGGTCCCAGAACGAGAATTCGAGCTGCTCGAAAACCTTGTCCATCACGCCTCGATGACGATGTGAGACCGGGCCTGCATGCATCCGATCACATGGACGAATTTCGCCTTTTTTCGCGCAATTGGCAAGGAATCGCCGTCGCCATATACGAAGCGGGGAAGATGTCCGGGGCATCAGCGGAAGTAAATGTCCGGTTTACCAACGTTCGAGGGAAGGCGAACTCGGCGAGACGGCGTGAGGGATCTCCTACCACTTCCAGTGCCCGTTGGGGCGAAGGCCCATCGCCACGAGGCGCGGCCCGAAGACGGGGCCGATCTTCACGACCGAGAGCGATGCGTTGTGCACGTCGAAGCGGTAGAAGTGATCGGAAACGTCCATGTCGAGCAACAGGCACAGGGCCATGCGCAGCGTGCCGCCATGCGCGACGCACAGCACGTTCCCGCCCGGGTGCGCGGGGAGTATGACGTCCCAGATCGCGCGGCGCACGCGCTCGACGAACACGGCCACGGTCTCGCCGCCGGGGGCTTTGGCGTTCATGGTGTCGGTTCGGAACTTCAGGAAGGCGTCGCGGTTTTGCCGCATGACCTCGCGGTAGTCCTCGCCTTCCCAATCGCCGTAGTCCTGCTCGCACAGCTCGGGGAGTCGCGTCGCAACGAGGCCGCCGTGGTGGTCGGTGATGGCCTTCGCCGTGTCGATCGCGCGCGAGAGCGTGCTGGTGTACGCCGCGTCGAAGCGGAATTCGGCGAGCTGCTCGCCTAGCGCGGCGGCTTGCTCGCGGCCCAGTGGAGTGAGCGGGCTTTCGCAGCGACCGCAGATGATTTCGCCCAGATTCGCCTCGGTTTGACCGTGGCGTACGAGGTAAAGGGTGGTTTCGATCGAGGGGGTGTCGGGCATCGTTTTTTCCGCCAATCAAGAGGCGGGCGGAACTTAGCACCGGGGCGAATTGCGGACAACCTGACGTCGTGGCGGATCGGCGGCGAATCGGCGGCACGGGCGGGAGCGACGTGCGTTGACGTCCGCGTGCCGGACACGGACAATGAGATCGACCAAGAGGTGACGACATGCGTCTGCGCGTGATTCTCGAGCCTTCTGACGAGGGCGGCTACACGGTGTACGTGCCGGCCCTGCCGGGGTGCGTGAGCGAGGGCAACACCGAGGACGAGGCGATGGCGAACATTCGCGAGGCGGTCGAGTTGTACCTCGAGGACGTCTCCGACGAGCAATCGCCTTCCGGAAGACCTGTCCTCATCCGCGAGATCGCGGTGTGAGTAAGGTCCCTTCGCTATCGTTCCCGCTGGTACTGGCTGCGCTGGGACTGGCGGGATTCGCTGTGGTTCGCCAGAAGGGAAGCCACATTCGCATGGAAAAGCAGACACCAGACGGGACCATCAAGGTGACCGTTCCGGCACATAGGCCGATCAAACGATCAACATTGCAGCATGTCATACGAGCATCGGGTCTGACGCTCGACGAGTTTCTTGCGCTCCTTTAATCCAACGGCACAATGGTCGGTCGGTTGATAGTCGATTCGTCTTTTCACCGATAATCGAGGTGATTCGTCGTGAGCAGGTCGTCGAGCACGGGTTTGGCGCGGTCGGCCGTGGGGCCGAGCGGGTTCGTGAAGATCGCGCGCAGCGCCGCGTCGTAACTGCGCGCCTTCGCCGCCTCGATCGTGAGTTCTTCGTACGCTTTGGCGCGCTGGATGAGCGCGCGGACGCTCGGCTCCAGCGGCGCGACGGGACGCGGCGTCGCGCCGTCCTTGCCGATGCGCGCCGTGATCTCGACGACGCTCGTCGCGCTCAGATCGGGGATCGCGCCGCGGTTTTGCGTGTTGACCACCATCTCGTCGCCGGTGTCGTTGGCGATCGCTTCGACGAGCTGCACGGCGATCTTGGAATAGTACGCGCCGCCGCGCTCGTCGAGTTCCGGCGGCTTGGTCACCTGTTTCGGATCGGCGTACTTGGCCAGCAGCTTGTTCTCGATGTCGATGACTTCCTCGGCCCGCGTCTTCGTCTTCGCCTGTAGCTGCGCCAGCACGCGCTCGGTGTTGTAGTAGTAGCGGTTGTAGTAGAGCGGCACCGCGCCGAGCGCGCGGATGAGCTCGGGCTTGTAGTCCACGTCGGGGATATTCGCCGGGCCCTGATCGCTTGCGAGGAACTCGAGCACGCGCGCGGTGATGTCGTCGCCCTTGATCGCCACGCGGCGAATCCACCCCAGGTGGTTGAGCCCGACGAACTCCATGTCGATTTCGGATTCGTCGACGTTAAAAAACTTCGCCACGGTCATCTTCATGTCGATCGGCACGTTGCACAGGCCGATCGCGCGCTTCACGGGCGTGTGATTCAGGATGCCCTCGGTCACGAGGCCCGACGGGTTCGTGAAATTGAGCAGCCACGCGCCGGGGGCGAGGCGGTCCATCTCGTCGCAGATGTCGAAGATGACGGGCAGCGTGCGCAGCGCCTTGGCCATGCCGCCGATGCCCGTCGTTTCCTGCCCGATCAGGCCGTGACGCAGTCCGAGCAACTCGTCCTGATGTCGCGCCTGCTGATGACCGACGCGAAACTGCGTGAGCACGAACGACGCGCCGTCGAGCGCCTCTGCGCGCGTGGCCGTCGGTACAACGCGAAACGGCTCGCCCGCGTGGGCGACCATGCGCTTGGCGAAATCGCCGACGATGGCGAGGCGCTCGGGGTCGTTGTCCATGAGCACGACCTCGGCCAGGCCGATCGCGCCCGCGCGGCCGATGAGTCCCTCGATGAGCTCGGGCGTGTAGGTGCTTCCGCCGCCGATGATGCCGATTTTCACGGGTCGCCCCCTTTTGCGTTCGCGGCGCGCATCTTAGTCGCGCGGGGCGACGGCGTCCATGAGAATCGTGCGCAGGCGCCCGACGAGCCGGGCGCGCCGCTTGCGCGCGTGCGGGATATGGTGGCAAATAAACGTCCCTTCCGGGGACGATGACATGCATTGGGGCCGAATTGCGAATTTGGGTTTGCTGAGGTTGGTCGGCGTACTGGGCGCGCTCGTTTGCGCGTTCGCCGCGTGCGAGAAGGAGTCCGACTTCAAAGCGCCGTGGGGCCTGCCGGCCGAGCCGCAGCGCGTTTGCCCCACGACGTTGACGACGGGCGACGACGCCACGTGGTCGCTCGTCAGCGATTCCTGCGGATCGGGTATCGGCGCGGCGCGCGTGCGCGTGGGTTACGAATACGGCGGCACCGCGTACTTCACCGGGTCCGATCAGTTCCCGACGTTCACCGAGACCGAGAACCCCGATGGCACGGTGACGTGGGATTTGTCGGGGCACGCGACCGCGCCCGACATCGCCGTGACCTTTGCGCACGATGGCGAGCACGGCGCGCTCACGATGACCGTCGCGCTACGCGCCACGGATCACGACGCGCGCGTGACGAGCGTCGAGCCCATGCGCCTCGACGGATCGAACGGCATCCGCCTGCAGGGCCTCGCGGGTGGGCTTCACTACCTGCACAACGGTTACGACTCGTGGGCGTACACCGCCATCGAGCGCCTGTCGTCGGCCGATCCCGATCCGCGTCGCGAGGGTTCGCTCGCGCTCCCCGCGGCCAACGACCGCGAGTGGTGGGACGTGCGCAAGGGCGTCGGTTGGTGGATGGCCGCGGGCCGCGTGCCCACGTCAAACCTGGGCTTCGTGGCGGGTGCGCTGTCGGCGACGACGCTCAAGACCTATTTCGTCGCCGATGTCCCCAGCAGCACCGACGACCGCGTGGCTTTCGACACGGTGATGGGGACGCCGGGCGACATCCTGCGGATTCCCGAGGGAACGACGCGCACCCTCGATCCGCTCTACGTGCGTCTGACGGGCGACATGACCGCCGCGCTCGACGACTACGGCCGCGCGGCCGCCGTCGCCTCCCCTCCGCTCGAATGGGCGGGTGAGCGTCCGCGCGGTTGGGCGACGTGGTACGATTTGTTCACCGATGTCACACCGCAGGACGTGCTCGACCACGTCGAGATCCTGTCGCGGCCCGAGTATCAGGCGCTCGGATACAACGTCGTGCAGATCGACGACGGCTACGAACAAAGCTTCGGCGACTGGGACGAAAACGAAAGGTTCGCGTCCATCGGCATGGACGGCCTCGCGGACGCGATCCGCGGCGCGGGGCTCGTCGCGGGGATCTGGATCGCCCCGATGGTGGTGAATACCGAGAGCGACCTCGTCGCCGATCACCCGATGTGGTATTTGCGCGACGAACAAGGCGAGCTGCTGCTCTTTTCCGACCCGTTTATCGGCGAGCACGCGATTCTCGACGTCACGCACCCCGAGGCCGCCGAGCACCTGCGTTCGGTGATCCGCCGTTTCGTGGACGACGGCTACACCTATTTGAAACTCGACTTCCTGTTTCCGGCGGCGTACGAGGCCGTTCGCCACGACAACGACGTCACGAGCCTCGAAGCCTACGCGCTCGCTTGCGACATCATGCGCCACGCCGCGGGCGACGACGTGTTTCTACTGGCGTCGGGCGAGCCGTTGCTGCCGTCCGCGGGCAAGTTCCACGCGGCGCGAACGAGCGACGACATCGTGCTCTCGACCTTCGACACGACCAACTACCGCATGTCGGGCGTGATCGCGCGCTACAACTCGGCTCGGTTCTGGACCGAGCACCTGTTCATCCCCGATGCCGACAATCTGTGCGTGCGACCCGCGATGAGCGCGGACGAGGCGTTCGCCACGGCGGTGTCGAATCTGCTGGGCGGGCAGAATCTGTTCCTCGGCGACGACCTGCGCGCGCTGGATCCCGAGCGCGAAGCGATGGTGCTGGACGCTGATCTGGTCGGGCTCACGGATCAGCCGGGGCCGACGCGACCGCTCGATCTTTTCGACGAAGCCATGGACGCACCGAGCTACTTCCTGCCGCAAGACTGGGTGGTGCGCAACAGCCGTACGCCCGCCGTGTGGGTGCGCGGGGACGTGATGGCCGTCGTCAATTTTTCGTCCGTGTCGCTTGCGAGAAAGGTCCTCGTGACGGATCTGGGATTCGACACGGCCGACCGCGTGCGCCTGACGAATCTGGAAACGGGCGAGACGATCGAGGACCAAAACTCTGTGGGTGTTTCGGTGCCGGGGCGTCGCGCAGCGGTGTTCCGTTTCGAGCGCGCGCCATGACGTCGAGGTCGGGGGCATGATGTTTCGGCCGGGGACCTGATGGACAACCTGTCGTCCCGGATTCGCGTGGAGGCGGGAGCGGCCGGCGTGAGCCTGCGCGGCGCGGGACGCTCGCCCACCACGATCGCGCAGGCGAGTTGCGGATTCGAGGTCGCGGGCAAGGGCCGCGCGAAGACGCCCGTCATCGTCGCGCGATTCCCCGAGGTCTGGGATATCGACGGCGGAATCGAGCTGCGAGCGCTGGTGCCGCAGCAGACGGGCGGCGCGATTCGGGTGCGATGGCGTTTTCGCGAACGCGGCGGCGGCGTGGCGGTCACCCTCGTCCTGTCCAACGACACGGCGAATCCCATCCGCCTTTCGCGCCTCATCCCATTCTCGTGCGACGCCTCCACCGGCGGCTCGCTCGAGGTCGGCCAGATCGCCAACTGGTCGTTCTTCCGCATGGGCTGGCAGTCGTGGTCGGCGACGCGCGCGTATCGCATGTTCGAAGCACCCCTGCGCCCGCGTCTCGCGTTTTTGCGCGAGATGGAAGAGAACCCGGCGAACCCGGCGAGCTTCGAGCCGGGCGAGTATGTCTCCGAGCAAATGGCCATCGTCGCCGACGTCACCTCGCACGCGTGCGTGACCATGGGGTTCCTCGGCGCGAGCGCGGGGTTCGGCGACATCCGTCTGCACATCGAATCGGGCGGCCCGCGATTCGCACAGCTCGTGGCATCGCACCATCGTGACGGCGTCGAGTGCGCGCCGGGCGAGGCGGTGGAGTCCGAGCCGCTGTGGATCGCGATCTCGCAGACGCCGGATCTTGCCGCGCGGCAATGGGCGCTCGAATCGGGTTCGCTTCTGGAGGCGCGGGTGCCCGCATCGTCGCCGGTGGGGTGGTGCTCCTGGTATCACTACTTCACGAAGATCGACGAGGCCGAGATGGAGCGGAACCTGCGCCTCGTCCGCGACGCGCGCAAGTGGATTCCCTTCACGCTCATGCAACTCGACGACGGATGGCAGCGCGAGGTCGGCGACTGGCTCGACGTCAACGAGAAATTTCCCGCGGGTATCGCGCCGCTGATGAAGCAGATCGACGACGCCGCGCTCACGCCGGGCCTGTGGATCGCGCCGTTTGTCGCGCGACCGGGTTCGAAACTCTTCAAACAGCATCGCGACTGGTTCATCAAGGATGCCCGGGGCCGACCACGCAGTGCGGGATGGAATCCCATGTGGGGCGGGCGCGTGTATGCCCTCGATCCCACGCACCCCGACGTGCAGGACTGGCTCGCGCGTGTGTTCCGCACGATCCGGCGCGAGTGGGGCGCGCGGTTTATCAAGATCGACTTTTGTTACGCGGCGGCGCTTCCCGGCGTACGCCACGATCCGCGCTCGACGCGGGCGTCGGCGCTGCGCACCGGGCTTGAGACGATCCGCGAAGCGGTCGGCGACGACACGTTCATCCTCGGCTGTGGGTGCCCGCTCCAGACCGCCGTGGGGCTCGTCGACGCGATGCGCATCGGTTGCGATGTGACCCCCGCTTGGGCGAATCGGCGGTTACGCCGCGCGGCGCGCGACGAGAATCTGCTGTCGAGCGAGCACGCGCTGCGAAACGTGCTGACGCGCTCGTTCCTGCACGGCGCGTGGTGGGCGAACGATCCCGATTGTCTGATGATCCGGCGGGAGAGGAGCGCCCTCACCGACAACGAGGTGCGCGCGATGGCGTCGGTTTACGCGGTCAGCGGCGGCATGCTGCTCATCTCCGACGACATGAGCCTGCTCGAACCCGATCGCATCGAGCTCGCCTCGGCCGCGGCGGACCTGCGCACGCCCGGCTGTCGCGTCCCCGAGATCATGTCCTCCGCGTTCCCCGAAACGGCCGTGGCGGAACTGCCGTTCGGCTACCTCCTGCTCGTGGCGAACTGGTCCGACGATCCCGTCCACAAGCGCGTGAATCTGGCCGCGTTTGTCCCGTCTTTTGCGCTCGCCGCCGCGCGAACCGCCACCGAGGTCTGGACGCGTCAAACGGTGAGCATTCGAGACGGCGAGGTGGATCTGGGCGTGTTCTCGCCGCACGAGGCCAGGCTGATTTTCGTCGATCTGCCCATGGCGATTTGACGCCCTCAACTTCAAAGTCGCTGTTTTTCGTTGACACCACACCGGTCGGGCCTATCATCGAATCGTCGAAATTCGATCGGTCGCGCGATTCATTCGATGCGTGGCCGCACGGGAGAATAACGCCATGAAGGCGACGGGCGCGTTGTCGAGGTTTTTGGCCATGGCGGCGCTGGTGACGGCGCTGCTCTACGGATGCGCGAAATCCGGCCCCGATGCCGAATTGCCACCCGCCGCGCCGGGATTGCCCAACTGGGCGCATCGCGATTCGAGCGACTGTGCGTCGTGCCATCCGTCGATTGTCGCAGAATGGCGTCAGGCGATGCACGCGCATTCGAGCGCCCAGACGAATCCCCTCTATCGCATGATGGTCGAAAAGGCCGTGGAAGCCGGCGGACCGCAGGCCCGCGCGACCTGCGCGCGCTGCCACTACCCCGAATGGAAAGACGCCGCGGTGGCCGCGAACCTGCCGGTCGAGGGCGTTTCGTGCGTGGTCTGCCACCGCATCCACCCCGAGCATCCCAAGAAGTCCCTCGATTCGGGCGCTCTGGGCGCGTTCGCCCGTTCGAAAGAAGGCATGAGCGGCGCGCAGGGTCTATGCCTCGCCTGTCATGCAGGTCTCTCCACGCCCGACGGACGACCCGTCTGCACCACGGGCGCCGAGAGCGCCGACGGCAAGGTCACGTGCGTCGATTGCCACATGCCGATCATCAAGGGCGAAACCGCCACGGGCAGCACGAACAGCGTCCATCGCCAGCATCTGTTTCCGGGCGGATATTCGGCGGAATTCGTCAAGGGCTCGGCGTCGCTCGCCATCCGGACCGACGACGAGGCCGAAGAGCTGACCGTGATATTGGAAGTGAGGCGAATGTTCACCGGCCACGACCTGCCGACCGGCAATCCCATGCGCCACGTGGTCGTGCGCGTCGAGGCGTTCGACGCGAACGACGAGGAGATCTGGTCGAACATCGCCGACGACCCGCTGGAGGACGACCCCGGCGCGGTCTTCCAGCGAATTTTCGCCGACGCGGCGGGCCACCGACCCGTGCCGCCCTTCGCGTCGACCGGCCCGGCCGAGGACACGCGGCTGCGCGCCGGAGAAACGAGGGAACTGCGTTACGCGATTCCGCCCGAGACGCAGGTCGTGCGGGCTTGGCTGGAGTATCGTCTCGGTCCCGAGGCGCTCCTGACTGCGGCGGGACTGCCCGAGGAGCACGTTCTGCCGAAGATCATCACGAAAGCCGAGCTGGATCTGGGCGAAGAGGTCGTCGTGGACGACGCCGCCGAGGGCGTCGAACCCGCGACGGGCGACGAGCCGTAAGCCCTTATCCGGCGTCGGAAGCGGTCGGCGTCTCGCTAGAGCGCCGGTTCAAAAATCGATCGACGACCAGCGCCACGAGCGTACCGGCGATGATGCCGACGCAGTACCCGCCCAGCACGTCGAGCGGGTAGTGCACTCCCACGTAGATGCGCGTGTAACCCACGAAGAGAGCGAGCAACGCGATCGGCCACGCGAAACGCCGCGCGAGCAGGGCGACGGCTGTCGCGGCGGCGGCCAGATTCGCCGCGTGATTGCTGGGAAAGCCGAACCCCGACTTTTTTCCAACCAGCAAACGCACGCCATCGAGCGCAATCGAGGGACGCGGCCGCTCGATCCACGGCTTGAGGATCTGTGCCGCGAACAGATCGGCCAGCGCGATGGCGGCGATGGCGGCAAAGACCGCGCGTCGACCGTCGGGACCGCCCTTGCGCCAGATCCATGCGGCGATCAGCGCGGCGGGTGCGATGGCAACCCACGAAGGTTGGAACGCGGGGGCGATCGCGTCCATGACGGCGCAGGTCCAGCGGCCGTTCACGAGCCGAAAGAGCGCCAGATCCCATGTGGGCGTGTGGGTCATCGCCGTTTTCCGGGGAGAAGCGGTAGCGAGCCGGCGCGCGAAAAAAAAGCCCCTGCCGAAGCAGGGGCTTTTGGGATTCGCGCTCGAACTACTTGTTGAGCTTCTTGTCGGCCTTGCCCTTCTCGAGCTTGATGGTCTTCTTCTCGAGCTTCTTGCCCTCGGCGCCTTCCTTCAATTCCGGCTGGATTTCCTTCTTCTCCGGCGTCGGCGTCGGCTCGGGAGTCGCCTTCTTGGGCGTCGGAGCCGGGGTCGGCGGAGGAGGCGGCTCTTCCTTGGAACAGGCCAGGATACCCATGCTCATGGACAGGCAGAACGCCATCGCGGTCAGGATGACCAGAAACTTCTTCATGGAAACCTCCCTTCGGATTCCGTTTGTTCGACGGTCCGTAAAACAATTCCCCGAAATTCCAACGCAAGTCGCACGCGAACGCCGGTATTGTGTCCGATCATTCGCATTTGGAAACAGGCGGAACGTAGTGGATTTACCGGGGAGTGTCAATCATTTTCCGGGAATTTGCCTGATCGGGTCCGCTGGACGTTCCAGGACCGACAGAAACCTTCCCGACAGTTCACCCCACATCCACGTCGCCAGGATCCACCAGAGGATGATCCAGAGCGGCACCCCAAAAATCCATCCCAACGAGTAGCGATGCAGGCCGCCGAGGCCGATCAGCCCGGCCTCGAACGCGGGACCTACAGCGAGGGCGATGACGGCCAGACGTCGCTCGGCCCGCCCGACGCCCAGAAAAAACGCAAACAACGCAATTCCGACCGCGAACGGCAGCCAAGACCAAACCGGGTGGTCCCACAGACGATAGACGCACTGCCGGGTGCAAATGACCAGCGCGAGCATCACCGCGACCCGTCGGAGTGGATGGGAGCGAGTCCCACCCAACACGCGCACGCCGGTCGGCATGGCGTCATGGCCGCGCGCCCATGTGGCCGCCGTCGCGATCGAGCGCAGGATCTGGCCCCAAAACAGCATCATCCACAGCGGGATCGACGACCAAGACACGTCGGACGGGACGAGGTACGCATACACGCGGTGACGATCGACCGTGTTCCAATCGTTCAGTGCGCCGAGCACCGTACACAACGAGAAAAACGCGATCTCCGCCGGCAGTCCGTGCCGGCGCGCGGCGGAATCGAGCGATCGCCAAAGCGCCATGCGCGAGGCCACGACCGCGATCACGACCGCCAGCATCGCGCCGGGCGATTGGCCCCACGCGCACGCCGCCATCCCGATCGCCAACGTGGCGGCGGCGTCGATGCCGGGCGCGCTTCGGAGTGCGAAGGTCATGTCGCCCTGAGAAACTCCCAAACCTCGCCGACGAGCGACAGCGGACGGCGCAGCCCCTCGGCGTAAGCGTCGGTGGAGTAGTTCTGCGCCCAGTTGCATGCGCCGCCGCACTGGTTCGGCCCGGGGCCGTGAAAATTCGTGGGATCGATGAGCGAGCGGCCGTGCGCCCATAGCGCATCGACGTGCTCGAAGTCGAGCACGTTCACGAGCCGCGGCTCGACGTGGACAGACGATTTGCACGGCCAGAAGAGGCGGCCATCGTGATCGACGTGCGGCTTGAGCGTGTTGCGGCAATCGAGCGGTTCGCGAAACAGCAACCGCCGGTTCATGCGCGACGACCCGTTGATGCGCTGTCCCTCGGCCTTTCTTTTCAGGATGAGCTCGGCCAACTCGCGGTAAGCGGCTTCGTCCGGCCGGGCCGCCGCGCGCTCCGCGACGTTCATGGGCACCGGCGAGAACCAGATACCCAGATCCGCCGCGAGATCGAGCACGTCGCGGGCGTGGTCGGTCGCGCCGGGTTGGATTACGCAATTGACCGCGAGCCGGAAGCGAAATTCGGACGATAGTTCGCGCAGCACGAGCAGGTTTTTCACGACTCGTTCGGGCCGTTTCCAGCGCCACATGTCGCGCAGCGTCGCCAGATCGAGCGCGTCGACGCTCACCACGATCTGATCGATGTCGGCCAGAAACGTGCGCCACGAGTCGCGCAGGAGCAGGGTGTCGAGCGTGGCGGCGTTGGTGTTGATGATGATGGGGTAATAGTCGAGATCGCGCGCCGCGCGAGCCAGCGCGGGCAGGTCTTTTCTCAGCGTCGGTTCTCCGCCCGAAAAGTAGACCGACGCCGCGCGCGTGCGCATCACACGCAGCAGATGGATTCCGCCCTCGATGTCGAGCGCGCCATCGAGGGGCAGCTCGGGGTAGCGCCGCCCCCGATGATCGTCGCAATACGAGCATAGGAAGTTGCAGGCGCGGTGCGTGGTCCAGATGAAGTAGAGGGGCAGGAAGTCCTCGCGGCCCGCCTGCGCCCTCGCCGCGTTGATCGCGAATGCCCGCGCGGCGGTCTCGATGGCGCGCGCCTTGCGGATCGCGTCGCGCCAGGCGGTTCGCGCGGGCTCCTGCGCGGCGCGCACGTTTCGCGTCAACTCGCCGGCCGCGTCGAACAGGGCGGGCCAATCCGGATGCCCCGCTTTCGGCACGTAGCGCCGGAAGACCTCGCCGGGGGACTTCCCGAGGACCGAATCGCCGGGATTTCGCGCGACGTTCATGGCAACAGATTCCGATAATTCGAGGTTGACATCAACATCAACGCCGCGCGGGAGGTCGTCCACCGCGATCGACAATTCGCGTGTTATCGATTTGCCAATCGACCGTCCGGCGCTACAGTACGCGGCGGCGCGGTTGCGCGACGAGATTTTGGAGTTCGAAATGGCGTTGAAGTTTCCGGGTTGGCTTTTCGCGTTGGCGCTGGCGCTGGCGTTTGCGATGTCGCCTGGCTTTTTAGGACTCCGACGTGACGAACGGGACGTCTCGCTCGCGCTTGAAAAATGAGGAGGGCGAGTCGCGGACTTCGAACCATTCTTTGCGATTGGTTTGAAGCCTGAACTTGGATGGATGACGCCGGCCGTCGACCGAACGTCCCGGTTGCCCTACCATGAAGAGGGGTGCTTTGTGATTCGCGGGTTCGTTCGCCTCCTCATGATCCTCGCGGCATCGTCTGTGTTTTTCGCTTGCGGCGAAGACGGCGATAGAGTCCCGTCCAGGTCGAAGTCCGTCACCGCATGGCGGGCAGCGGTCGATCGATCGGTCGACTCGCCGAGGCGCACGCACGTCGAGGACTACCGGCTCAATGCTGACGGTTCCGCATTTGTGGGACAGAACCCTGCTCAGCGTTTCCTTGTGGAGTTCGAACGCGACGGCATTTCCGTCAGCACCAAGAAACGGGACACCGCTCACGTATGGACTTGGACGACCGTCGGATTCGGCCGCGAGGGTTCGATCGTTGAGGCATATCCCGTTAGCCCTGAATCGGGTGGGTGCAAGCCTTGGGTCGGACGAGGTTTCGATGAAGCGTGTTTTCCGGAAGTCAGATTCGAACGCGATGAACTTGTAGAATGGTACGCCAATCGAATCGACGCACTGGAACAGAGTTTCGAGGTGCTCGTAGCTCCGCACGGCGATGGACCTCTCCTGATCGAGGGTCACGTGTCCACGTCGCTCACAGGTCGCGCCGATGGCGATTTCGCCGAGATTCTTTTTACGAATGCGGGTAGCAATGTCCTCCGCTACTCAGGACTTGCGGCGTGGGACGCGAACGACGTTCCACTCGAAGGGTGGATCGAGTGGACGGAGCCGAGCACGATCCGCCTGTGGGTGGACGATCAAAGCGCCGCCTATCCCGTGACGGTGGATCCCGGACTTTCCGCCGCACCAATTTGGACTGCCGAGTGCGATCACGACGATTGCTACTTCGGTCGATCCGTCTCCGGTGCCGGAGACGTGAACGGCGATGGCTATGATGATGTTATCGTTGGTGCAAATGGATTCCACAATGTCTTCGAATTCCCTGGACGCGCATATCTCTATCTTGGGTCGAGCAATGGCGTGGACGTGAATCCCGTTTGGACTGTAGAAGGCGATCAATTTTCGGCGGATCTCGGATTTTCGGTTTCTGGTGCAGGAGACGTGAATGGGGATGGCTTCGACGACGTGATTGTTGGAGCGCCGACGTACAGTAATGGGCAGATCGACGAAGGACGTACTTATGTTTATTTGGGAACGAGTTCCGGCATGTCGTCGACTCCAGTTTGGTCTGTGGAAAGCAACCAGACAGACGCCTATTTTGGTTGGTCAGTTTCCGGTGCAGGAGATGTGAATCGCGATGGTTTCGACGATGTGATCGTTGGTGCGATTTATTTTTCGAATGGCGAATCGGAGGAGGGAAGGGCGTACGTCTATCTCGGCACATCGACGGGTCTTGCTGCGACACCTGTCTGGACTTACGAGGCCAATCGGAGCAAAGCGCTCTTGGGTGGCAGCGTTTCAGGAGCGGGCGATGTGAATAACGATGGATATGACGATGTGATCGTAGGTGCTGGTGGTTATCGTAGTGTCGATCCGCCGGACATGGCTGGCCGTGCTTATGTATTTCTAGGCAGAAGTACAGGTGTGAATTTAGACCCAACTTGGGTTGCCGACGGACCGCATTATAACGCCGCATTTGGAAATCGCGTTTCTGGTGCGAGAGATGTAAATGGAGATGGCTTTGATGATGTGATTGTCGGAGCCATACTTTATACGAACGGACACGAAGACGAAGGC
>CAZPJD010000225.1:0-64583 GCA_964586775.1 uncultured bacterium
ACGGTCTAGGTCGAACCGGGAAACCGTGTCTCGCCAAGACGACCGAGGCGACGGATCGGGCCATCGCGACGGCGTATCTGGGAAGGTCCAGCCGGCGGGTACGACGAGAAACCCCTGAACGGTTCGCGATCCCGTGAGGCGAGTTCTTGCCCACTCGTGGTGGGAAGTCGCATCGAAGAGAGTCATGATCGCGGTTTAGGCCAATGCGCTCGCCCTGTGCCTCAGGGAAAATGCTGGATCGATCGGCTTCCCTACCGAGGGTCATGAATCTCTCCGAACTTGGTTCCAAGTCCAATCGACCGACGCGAAATCGCGGCGATTCCGAACGTGCGGATAGCGCCTTCCGACGCCGATGATATTTCCAACGGAAAAAAAAGCAAACCGATTCGCTCGAATGGTCGTTGCGAAATCGGGGAAAAATGACATTCGTAGATCTGTCTACAGCCGCGTTCGAGCACACCGGCGGAAGGGATTTTACGTCAGGAGCGTGAACAAGATCTGGAGTCAGGTTTCTCCACCCGATACACCGCGAAGCGTCCGTCGCCCGAGCGGAAGACGCGCGTGAACGCGAGGCCCAGTCGCTCGGCGGAGGGCGCGTCGGGCAGACCGAGCACCGGCGCAAAATCCACGGGGTTGTCGGGCTCGTAAGCGAGCCAGCGCGCGCACGGATCGTCGAGCAGCTTTCGCAGGCCGGCCTCGTCGAACGCGCCGCCGGGCCCCGGCGCGGCCAGCACCGCGCGGCCATCGCGCAGATTCGCGTGAACGAGCAGCCACCCTTGCAGGCTCGTGCCGATCACCACGCGCTCGGGGGCTCGCGGCGTCTCGCGCAAGAACGCGGCCTGCTCCACCGCCCCGCCCGGCACGGCGAAGCGCGCGTTGTCGGCCAATGTGACGAGCGTCGAGAGCCCGATGAGGATCACCGACATCCCCGACGCGATGAACTTCTCGAACCACCGGCCGTCGAGCCGCCTGGCGAGCTCCGCCGCCGCCTGCGGGATCATCATGACCACGAGCGGCATGACGTACTTGGTCTCGTTCGCGCCCATCGCGCCGCGCAGGGCCTGCGTCTCGAAGACCGCGAAGGTCCACGCCGCGCTCGCCATCAGCGCCCACGCCCGGCGCGCGCGACGCAGCGTGATGAACGCGGCGAGGCCCAGCAACGCCGTGGGCAGCGGCGCGTCATGCGCGAGCACCGCGGGCCACGCGATCGCCCGCTCAAAAAGCGATTTGTCCGCCATGTGGATCGCCGACACGCCCTGCGAGATGCGCAGGAAGTTCAGCGGATCGCCGGTCCGCGTCCATTGCCACGCGCACCACGTGGCGGGGAACGCCGCGCACGCGGCGACGAAGGCGAGCCCCTTGCTGCGCCCGCGCCATAGCGCGAGCGCGCCGAGAATCGGCAGGGCGGCCCAGATCTCGAAGCGCGTGGCCGCCGCGACGGTGAACGCGAACCCGGCGATGGCCGCGGGCGCGACGCGCTCGGGATTCGTCCACCACGCGTCCCACGCCAAAAACGCGGCCATGACGATCGCGGCGTAGGGCATCATGTCGAGCCCGACGACCGAAAGGCGGATGCCGTGAGGGTGCGCCGTGAGCAGCACGAGGGCCAGCACGGCCTCGCGCACGCCGAAGATCCGCCGCGCGAGGAGGGCTACGATCCAAAACAGCGCGAATGACGATATGAGCGAGAGCACGCGCGGAGCGAGGATTGGATCGGGAACGGCGGCCATGATCGCGGCGGTGAGGTAGTAGCCGACGGGGCCGTAGGCGGCGTCGGGCACCACCTCGAAATTCGCGAGCCAACGCTCGACGAAGAGGCCGCGGTCGTAAGCGTTGTGATGAAAGTCGATGCCGTTGTCCGACGCGGCGAACACCGCGAGACGCACCGCAACGTAAACGGCGAAGACGACGAACGGCGCGACGCGCCAACCCCGCCAATTCTCGTCCGGCAGCATTACGCCATCCCGGCCCGGGTCATGCGGGCGATCCGGTGAGGTGATCGCGCAGCGCCTCGCGCCACGGGCGCATCGCGTATCCGGTCTCGCGCGTGAACCGCGAGCCGTCGAGCACCGAGTAGGCTGGGCGTTTCGCCTTGGTGGGATAGCGATCGCTCGAGCAGGCGACGACCTCGACGCCGTCGATGCCCGCGAATTCCACCACCGCGCACGCGAGGTCGTACCACGTCGCGAGCCCGGCGTTGACGATGTGGTAGATGCCCGACCCGTGGCCGTGCAGGACGCGCACGATCGCCTCGGCGAGATCCGCCGCGTAAGTGGGGCAGCCCGTTTGATCGTTCACCACCTCGAGCCGCGCCTGCTCGCGCGCCTTGCGCCGGATGGTGTCGACGAAGTTGCGTCCCAATCGCCCGTAGAGCCACGCCGTGCGGACGATGACCGCGTTTTGTGCGCCCGCGTCCATCACCGCGCGCTCGCCGTCGAGTTTCGATTGCGCGTAGATCGAAATGGGATTCGGCAGGACGTCTTCCGTGATCGGCGCACTCGCCGTTCCGTCGAACACGTAGTCGGTGGAGATGTGCACCAAACGCCCGCTCTTTTTCGCGCACGCGCGGGCGAGATGAGCCGGGATATCGACGTTGGCGCGCCTGGCGGCGTCGAGATTCGCCGGGTCTTCCGCGCCCTCGACGTCGGTGTATCCGGCGCAATTGATGACCACGCCGGGCCGCAGGTCGTCCATCAACCAAGCGACGGTTTTCTCGTCGGCGAGGTCGCCGTCGGCGAGGTCCCATTCGACGGCGTTGTGACGATAGTGTCGCAGCGCGAGAACCACCGCCCGCCCCAGCATGCCCCGCGATCCCGTGACCAGAACCCGCGTCATGACCTCACCGCATCCCGCGTCATGGCCTCACCGCGCCGCGCTTCATCGCGCCCCCGCGCCCGTTCGTGTTTCGAATGCCCGAAAGTCGTCGCGATTATAGTTCATCGCGTGGATTTTGCACGGTGGTTTCGCGACGATCGATCCGCGCTCCAGGTGATCGATGACTTCCCGCGGGTCCGGCACATCGCCCCTATCGCCACGTACGTCCGTTATGCTAGTTTTGAACGCCTGTTCGACGACGCGAGTGATGAACCGGGTCGTCCCCCTGCGCGGATGGAGGATGTTGTCATGTCCCGCAAAGCGGCGGCGCTGGCCGTCATGTTGACCGTTCTGGCCGTGTGCGCGGCCGTTTTCCTGGCGTCGCCCCGGGACGACCTCGCGGCGGCGGACGTTTTCGCCAACGGCGCGATCGGCCCGCACGCGATGGACCCCGTCCACCCGGTCGTGTTGCCCGCTCCCCAGTGGCCGCCGCGCGTCGTGAGCGCGTTTCCCAACACGTCGTACTTCTACGCCTTCGACAAGATCTACCTGTTCGGCTACATCGATGGCACGACCTACACGCTCTACAACGCGGGCGGATCGCCGATCCAGAGCGGCACGCTCAACGACGGCGAGCACGTCGAGTTCGCCATCCTCACGGGTGTGTATCGCCTCGACGCCTCTGACCTGATCGCCGTGCTCGTGGGCAACGCCGACAACAACATCGTCGGTTACTACGCCGTCAACGAACACTCGCTCGCCGTGGGCAACAAGTTCTACAGCTACCAGTACGCCAGCGGCCCCGACATGAAGCAGATCGCGTTCGCCTATCAGAACGGCACGACGATCCAGGCGTTCAACATGAACACCGGCGCTTCGCTCGGCACCACCACGATCAACGCGGGCGAGCACTGGGTGCTCAACACCGTTGCGAGCCGAAACAAGTACATCAAGACGATCGCCGACAAGCCGATCTCGATCCTGAATTTCAGCGACATCGGTTACGCCGTGCCCGCGTCGACGGGCCTGTTCTCGGGCAAGCTCTTCCTGGGATACGCGGGATCGACGAGCGGCGACGGCGACGTGGTCGTGTCGAGCTTTACCGACGGCAACACCGTGACCGTGACGAACTCCACCACGAACGCCGTCATCTTCACCGGCACGCTCGATCGCGGCGAGATGTGGCGGCAGACCTTTGCCGACATGTACTTCAAGGTCGAGTCGTCGGCCAACGTGTCGGTGAGCGTCGTGCCCTACATCGGCGCGGCGGGCGATTACCACTACATGTCCATCGCGTCGGACGACGTGGGCACGCGCATCGGCATCGATTTCTACTTCACCACCGTGAACGGCCAGATCGACGTCTTCGCGTACGAGGACGCGACCAACGTCACCGTCACGGATACGCGCGGCACGGTGGACCCCGGCGACGACCTCGTGGCGTGGTCGGGCGCGCTCGATCAGGGCGGCCACCAGATGGTGACGTCGTACATGACGCAGTGGCACGTCGCGGCCGACAAAGGCGTGTCGGTGTTCACGAGCTTCGGAACGCAGGCGGGTTCGGAGTTCATCCCGCTCTACGGCATCATCCTCGAGTGCGACAACGACGGCGACGGCCACGACGGGCCGCAGTGCGACGGCGACGATTGCAACGACTGGGACGACACGATCTATCCCGGCGCCGAGGAGATCAACTGCGATCGCATCGATCAGGACTGCGACGGAGAGGACCAGTGCCTGTGCGAAGGTCCCGAAGACTGCGACGACGGCATCTTCTGCAACGGCGCGGAAGAGTGCGACACGCAGACCGGGCTTTGCGGGCCGGGCGATTTCCCGTGTCCCGACGACGGCCTGTATTGCACCGGCCGCGAGCAGTGCAACGAAACGACGGACACGTGCGAGCAAAAGCAGGTGCCGAACTGCCCGGACGACGGCGCGTACTGCAACGGCGACGAGCTGTGTGACGAAGACCTCGACATGTGCGGTCACACCGGCAATCCGTGCCCCGACGACGGAGTGTTCTGCAACGGCTACGAGGAGTGCAACGAGCTGTCCGACCTGTGCGAGACGAACGTCGTGTGTGAAGACGACGGCGCGTTCTGCAACGGCGCGGAGACGTGCAACGAAGAGGCCCAGACCTGCGACCACGAGGGCAATCCCTGCCCCTCGGGCGAAATCTGTCTGGAAGACACGGACGAGTGCCTCGCCGGGGACGATGACGACATCGAGCCGCCGGCCGACGATGACGAAGAAGATCCCGGTCCGACGCCCGCCGGCGAAAAGGAAGAGGATGCGGGCTGGCCCGAGGGTCAGGTGACCGGCGGCTGCTGCGGTTGCGGAGACAACGGCACGGACGACTGAACGTCAGCCGAATTCGACTCGATCGAAGAGACGGCGTCCCCTTGGGGCCGCCGTTTCCTTTGAGAGCGGCGACTACAAATCCAGCACCGTCTTAAAGTGCTCGTAGATCTTGCGGTTCGCGTACGATGGAAATCCGATCGAGGTGTAGTGCGTGAGCGGCATGAAGTGGACCGTGGGCTTGCCGTAGGTGTCGCGCGTTTTCAGCACGAGCTCGCGCGGGATGATGTCGTCGATCGCGCCGTTCACCATCACGAGCCGCGCGGGGTCGATGCGGTCGGCGTAGCGCGCGGGGTCAACGGGGCCAAAGGCCGGCTCCACCGCGGCGCGAAGCTGCGCGGGCGTGATGTTCTCGCGCTCCATCACCGCGTCGCGCAGCTTGTACACGCGTGAAAACCCGCTCTCGGCCACGATGTCGGACAGGTGCGCGCCGGTGACCAGAAACCCCGCCGCCTCGACACGCCCGTCGGATTCCATCGTCAGCGCGCCGATGATGCCGCCGAGCGAAATGCCCATCACGGCCGTCTTGTTCTTGTCCACGTATGGCAGCGTGTCGAGGTAATCGATCGCCCGGCGCGCGTCGATCACCGCCTGCCGAATCTGCATGGCGCTGTATTCGAGCGGCTTGTCAGGCTTAAAAAACGTTTCGCGCCGACGCAGCGCGATGACCGTGAAACCGCGTTCGGCGAAATACTCGGCGTAGGGTTTGACGATATCATAGGGACCGCCCGTCGGCGGCAGCAGCACCAGCGCGGGAGTCTGCTTGTTCTCGTCCTTGGGCGAATAGAAAAACGCCTTCGCGTTCTTCTCCTTCATCTTCTCCATGTCGCGCGCGCGCCATTTGAGGCCGCGTTCGACGTATTTGCCGTGGTCCTTCGTCTTGCCATCGATGACGGGCGCAATCGGGTTCGCGCGGTCGTAGGCGAACTCGGGAATCTCCTCGCGCGCGAGCGCCGGCGGCGACGCGGCCATCGTCCCCTCGAAGCGGTACGTGGCGCATCCCGACGCGAGCGCGGCAACGGCGAGCGCGAAGACGAACGAAACTCCCGCAAGACGGCGCATGGGTGATCCCCCGAATGTGCGCGCACGTTAGCAAAGGAACGCGCCCGGCGACAACCGACGCGCGGTCCGCCGTGTCGATTCGCGTTGACACCGAAAAAACGCGCGTGATATGAATCGCCGTCTTTCCTCTCCGGCGGGATTTTCCAGAGCATGGCGGTCATCTCGATCACCAATCAAAAGGGCGGTGTCGGCAAAACGACCACGGCGATCAACCTGGGCGCCGGGCTCGCCCGCAAGGGCCTGCGCGTGCTGATCGTCGATCTCGACGCCCAGTGCAACGCCACGCAGTTCCTGTACCGCCGACTCGAGGATGACGAGCCGGGCGTGTGCGAGGCGCTGCTCGAGGAACGCCCCCTCGCAAAGATCGTCGTGAAGACCAATGTGGAGGGCCTCGATCTCGCCCCCGCCGGCGAAAGTCTCGCCAACGCCGATCTCAACCTCGCGAGCCTGATGGGGCGCGAGCGCTACCTGGCGAATCTGCTGGAAGACAAGACCCTGCGCGCGTACGACCACATCCTCATCGACACCGGCCCCTATCTGGGGCTGCTCACCATCAACGCCTTCGTCGCCTCCGACGCGCTGATCGTGCCGGTGAGCTGCGAATATCTGCCGCTCCTCGGGCTCAAGTTCCTGCTCGAAACCGTGGACAAGGTGAAACGCAAGCTGCACCCCGATCTCGAGATCCTGGGATTCCTGCTGACCATGGTGGACCGGCGCGAAAAAATCACGGGCGAGGTCGAGCAGGTGATGGCGAGCCGGTTCGGGGATCGGTTGTTTCAGACCCGGATTCGGATTAATACCAAGCACAAGAGCGCGCCGCACGCCCGGGAGACGATCTTCCAGTATGAGGGTTCAGCCTCGGGGAAAGGGACGCAGGATTTTGCGGCCCTGACCGAAGAGGTGCTCGCGCGTCTCGATGGAGGCAAGACCCGTCATGGCCAAAAAGCCCGGTAGCAAAGGCTTCGATTCCATCTTCGACGCGACCGACGCCAAGTCGGCCAAGTCGGCGCGCGCGCGCCGGACGACCGCCAAGTCGACCCCGCCGGCCGCGTCCGCCGCGTCTGCCGCCCACGCGGCCGAGGCCAAGCCCGCGAACGGCAACGGCAACGGCAACGGATTCGAGCCCTACGAACTCGATCGCTTCTCGGTGGTGAAAACCCTGCTCAAGACGCACGAAGACGAGGTGATCTACCGCAAGACCAAGGAAGACCGCCTGCTCATCACGGGCATCTCCCTCGTCGCGGGCGTCGCCATCGGCGCGTTCCTCATCCGCGCTTTGTGCGGTGGCTGCGCGGGAAGCTGGATCTATTCGTTCCTCTTCCGCGTCTTTTTCTCGCTCATGGTCGGCCTCACGGGCTTCACCATCGCGGCCATGATGGAACTCAACCGCACGCGCTTGCAGGACCTGCTCGCGATCGTCGTGAAGATCCACGAACAGTTCCGGCTCTTCGACGACGGCGTGTACGACAAGTCCGGCTCGGCGTTTCTGCCCAGCACCTACAAGTTCGTCGGCAGCATCAACGACGACGAGACCAACTACGCACTTCTCGTTTTGAAGGTCGCCTCGGTCATCACGGCCGTTTTCGTCCTCTTGTTCGTCTGATCGCAGCGCCGCCGCCAAGGACCGCCGGGCTCGATCGGGCACCGGCGGTTTTCATTGGGACGCCATGACGGATCGCGAAGCGCATTCCGATTCCCCGGCCCGTCGCGCCCCGCGCGCGTTCGGGGTGTGGTGCGTCGCGACGGGCGTCCTCACCGCGGTACAGCTCGCGCTGCCACTCGTCGGCGTGCCCGGTTACGAGGCCGCCCAAATCCAGACGATCTGGTTCGCCGTCGCCGCGGGTCACATCGCCATCGCGTGGGCAAGGCATCGCTCGAACACGCCCCTGCTCGCGACCGCCGCGACCGCCGCGCTGGCGACCGCGCTCGTCTGGCTGGCGTGCGTCGCGGCGCTGTTCGGCGCGGGATTCGCGCGCGGCGCATGCGACGCATCGCGCGACGTGTGGTGGTTTCTCATTCTGCCCGGCCCGGCCATTGCGCTGGGCGCGGCGTGGGGCGCGTTTCTGGCATCGCTCGGGCTTTCCGGTCGCCGAACGCACCTCGCTTATGTCGCCGTCGTCGCCGTCCATCTCGCGTGGGAGCTCGCCGGCATCCGCACGCAGCCGATGACCTTTTCCTACAACGCGCTCCTCGGCTACTTCCCGGGACCGGTGTACGACCGCGCGGTGCGCATCGGCGCGACGCTTGCCGCCTCACGCGCGCTCGGCCTTTCCGAGGCGACGGCGCTCTTCGCACTGGCGGCCCTCGTCGAAGGAAAGCGCGGGCGAAAAGCCCTCGCCGCCGCGCCGGTTGCGTCGTTCGCGGCAGGTTTCGTCGCGGCGGTCGCGCTCGCGATCGTCGGACCGACCCTCGACGCCTCGACCGATCGCGCGAAGATCGACGCCACCCTCGGCGCGATTGCCCGCGGGCCGAACGTGACGATGCACTTCCCCGAGGATACGCCGCCGGACGAGGCGCGGCTGTTGCTCATCGACCTCGAGCACCGGTTTACGCGCCAGGCGCGGTGGCTCGGCCTCGCCGAGCCCGAGCCCGTCGATGCGTACTACTACCGCTCGGCCCGCGAAAAGAAGCGGCTGACCGGCGCGGGCGACACGCAGTGGGCGAGTTGCTGGAACCGCGAGATGCACATGACGATCGAGCGGCCGCCGCACTCGGTTCTCAAGCACGAGGTCGTGCACGTGCTGGCCGAGCCGTGGGGAATTCCGGGGCTGGGGTTCTCGCGCGTGCTCGGCCTCACCGAAGGGCTCGCCGTCGCGTCCGAGGTCTGGCGCGAGGACTGGACGATCCCGTATTGGGCCGCCGCGATGAAATCCGTCGGCCGTCTGCCCGATCTCGCCGACATCTCGGGGCCCACGGGCTTCTGGCGACTTTCCGGCACACGCAGCTACCTCGCGTGGGGCGGGTTCCTCACGTGGCTGCGCGAGCGTCATTCGAACGACGCCATTGCGCGCGTGTATCGCACGGGCGACTTTCGCGAGGCGTTCGGCAAGAGCCTTCGCGAGCTGGTGGACGAGTGGGAATCGTCGCTCGATGCGATTCGGGTCCCGCCCGATCTCCTCCGCGTCGCGGCGTATCGATTCTTCCGACCGTCTCTCTTCGAGGGCCGCTGCGCGCGAACCGTCGGCACGCTGGAAGAAGACGGCGCACGGGCGCTCGACGCGGGGCGCGCGCAAAAGTCGGTGCGTCTTTTCGCCGATGCGCTCGAACTTTCCGGCGGCGATTCGCGCAACCGGCGCGACTTCATGGCGGCCCTCGTGTCGGCGCGGAGACTCGACCAGGCCGAGCGCGAGGCCGCAGAAATCTTCGCCGCGGAGGGCGCGGAGTTTTTCGCGACGCCCGAGCCTGGCAAGCCCGTTCACGGCAATCTGCTCGCGGCGACGCAGGCCCGGCTCACGCAGGCCGCCCTCGCGTGGCGTCGCGGAGATCGCGAATCCGCGCGGCGGTTTTACGAAGACGTGCGCGCATTCGGTGTGGGCGACGCGAATCGACGCGAGGCAATCGTGGCGCTTGACGCGCTCGGTTCCGCCGCGATCGAGCCGATGATTCGCCGCTATCTGGTGGAGCCCGATGCCGAGGGCGCGCGTTGGCACGATCTGCACGCGGCGCTGGATGCCCGGCCCGATGACGCGGTGGCGCGTTACCTGCTCGGGCGCAGGCTCTACGGCGCGCGACGGTTTGACGACGCGGTGACGCACCTCGATGCCGCGCTCACGCTCGGTTTGCCGGACGACGCGCTGACGCGCGAGGCGTGGCGCACGCTGGGCCGCGCACACTACGAGGCCGGGCGATTCGAGGACGCGGCGGTGGTGTTCACCGAGCGCCGACCCGCGAGTCTGTCGGAGGGTGCGCGCAAAGACGCCGACGAGTGGATCGACCGCTGCCTGTTCGCCGCGACGTTCCCCGAAACCGTTTCGATCGAAAACGTCGGTGGAATGGGCGACGACGACTGACGGTTCGCCCCTTGCCGCCGCGCGGCCCGTTCGATAACGTCCGAGACGCATGACGACCGAACTGTCGATCGCCCGCGCGCGTGCCCGCGCCATCTGGCTCATCGCGGCGAGCCTCGCGTTCTTCGCTTGGATCTCGCCCGCGTTCGCGTTGCTGTTCGCCTTTACGACGCTCGTCGATCGCGCCCTCGCCCGCGCCGCCGCGCGCGAACATTCGCGGTGGATCGCCGCGGGCGCGAGCGCCCTCATGAACCTCGGCGCGATCCTCGCCTTGCACAACCTGCACCGATTCGCCGACGCCCTCGCGGCATGGCCCTCGCTGATGGGCTCGGCGCTCAATGAGGGCGGCACCATCGCGGTGCTGCCGATCGGCTGGTCGCTGCTCTTCGCGCAAAACCTCGCCCATGTTCTGGATGTGGCGCGCGGGCGCGGGCAACCGACCGAGTGCATCCTCGAGCACGCGCTCGCCGCCGTGTTCTTCCCGCGCATGTGGGCGGGGCCGATGGTCGAACCCGTCGCGTTTGCCGCGCGAATTCGTCGGCCCGAGCGCCTCACCGGCGAACGCCTCGGCCGCGCGATCTGGCACGGCGCGCTGGGCGCGATCAAGATCGTCGCCGTCGCCGACTACCTCGCGCTCAACATGGTGGACAAGGTCTTCGATCTGCCCACGCTTTTCTCCACAACCGAGGTGGTTTTCGCGCTGGTCGCGAACGCGCTCGTCATCGCCGCGATGTGGTCGGGCGCGTGCGACATCGCCGTCGCCGCCGGACTCGTGCTCGGCTTCGACCTGCCGCAAAGTTTCGCGTCGCCCGCCACGGCGACGGGTCCGCGCGACCACTGGCGTCGGTTCCTCGCGCCGCTCACGGCCGCGCTTCGCGAGCACGTTTTCCGCCCGCTCGCGGGCGGGCCGAATGCTTCGCGCCTGCGCCGTGCACTCGCCGCGTTTGCGCCGCCGCTGCTGGTCGGCTGCGTCGTGGGGCCGAGCGAAACCACGCTCGCCTTCGGCGCGTTTGTCGGCGCGACGCTGTTCGTCGCGACGCTCTTCGGACGCAAGACCTCGAACGACAAGCCGGGCATCGGCGCGCGCGCGTTCGGATGGGTTCTCACTTTCCTCGCCATGACGGTCGCGTGGACGCTCTGGCGTGCGCACGACCTGCAAACCGTTTCCGATCTCGCGTCGATCCTGCCGCTCGGCATCTACGAAACGCCGAACCTGACCGCAACCGTGATCGGCGTTTTTTTCGCGTCCCAGGTGGTCGCGTTCGTGCCCGCGCCATGGGTCGCGAAAACCCGCGATGCATTCGCACGTGCGCCCTGGCCCGTACAGGTCGCGGCGGGGCTCGCGGTGGCGTGGGCGCTTTGGCGCGTGAACGCGGTGTCGGAAGTGCCCTTCGTCTACGAGCGGATGTGAGGATCGATGCCGTCGTTTTTCGCCGATCACACCGACCTGGGCATCGGACATGCGCTCGTGACGATGGGCGATGACGACGTGGCCGCCGTCGCCGACATCATGATGGCCTCGGAGCCCTGGGCAAACTACGGCTACGAACGACGAACCATCGAGGACTTTCTGCACGGCACGATCGAGGCGGGCATGGCGCGCGTGGTGACGCCGTCGGGCGGCGCGCGCGAGGTCGTCGGCGTGGCGACGGTGCAGCCGGGTTTTTTAGGCGGGCGCTATCTGGAGCTGCTCGCGCTGCGCGCCGACCGGCGCGGGCGCGGCCTTGGGCGGCGCGTGATCGAGGCGATCTGCTACGAAATGCCCGTCCACATGCGCGACCTGTTTGTGCTCGTCGCCGATTCCAACGCGAAGGCCGTCGCGTTCTATCGTCACCTGGGATTTCGCGACGTGGGCGAGCTTCCCGGCCTCATCCGCCTCGGAAAAACCGAGCGCCTGATCTGGCTGCGGTTTCGATGACGATGCGAATCGCATCGCCATTGGTGCCCGAACTCACCGGATCGTGCTTTCGCGGGCGGTATTTTGACATGCGTCAAGGCGGCGCCCGGAGGGGAGCGGTACCGTGCGGGCGTGTTCAGGGAGTCCGGCGATGAGCCACGCACAGCACGCACCCACAGATTCCGCAGCGAATTCTCCGAAGTCGCCCATCCTTGTTTCCTACCGAAAGACGCCGCTCACCGCCCGTGACGAACAAAAGCTCGCGACCGACATCGGTATTCTCAGGGCATTCACGCATGTGTATTGCCAAAAGCTCCACGGCGCGAAAAAGGACGACCTGTGCCCCGACTGCGCGGCGCTGCTCGAGTACTCGATCGAGCGGCGCACGCGCTGTCCTCTCGACCCCAAGCCCAAGTGCAAGGAATGCCCGGTCCACTGCTACAAACCGGCGCTGCGCAAAAAGATGCAGGACGTTATGCGCGTCGCCGGGATGCACTTCGTCTTTCGCGGACGCGTGGACTGGCTCGTGAAGTACTTCCTCGCCTCGTAATCCCCGTCGCATCCCGCCTCCACGCCCCGCCGGTCCTTCTCCCGCCGATTGACGAACGCGGGAGGGGTCATCTAATGTGTTACCTATCGGGGGGCGCAATGCGGATCCGGGACTTCGAATGGGACGAAGGCAACGAACTGCATCTCGCTCTCGGGCACGGCATCGAGCCGGAGGAAGCCGAGGAGGTTCTCGCGTGCTCGCCGCTCGTCCGAAAAACGAAAAGGGGTCACTACGCCGCCTTCGGACGCACCGCCGCCGGTCGCCTGCTGGTGATCGTGTTCGAATTGCGTGATCGCGGCATCGCGCGGGTCATCACCGGCTGGGATATGACCCGGGCGGAACGACGCTGGTACCAAACCCGCGGAAAGGGCTGAGCGATGAAGAAATCGACGTCGACGCGCGTCGCCCAGGACGATGCCGCGGCCTACTACGACCGTCACGGCGTGCTCGGCGACGTGATCGATCGTCCCGTGGAATTTGCGCTCGATGAGGAACTGCGGGACCAGATTCTCAAAGGCGAACGAAAGCGCCGCTTGAAGAACGTGTCGGTGAAACTCGATGAGGCCCAAATCGTCGCGCTGCGGAAAATCGCCACGCTCAAGTCGATTCCCTATCAGACGCTGATCCGACTGTGGCTGGCCGAAGGAATCGCGCGCGAACTGCGCATCTCGAGGACGTAGATCGAAAAGGCGTCGCCCGACCGCCCTACGCCGTCAACTCGGCTTTGCGCGCGAAGCGACGCAGCGCCCGGCGGACGAGTTTGTCGATCGAATACGCGACGAAGAGCAGCGAATCGCGCAGATCGAAGACGGGATTCGGCAGTTTGAAATAGAACGGCAGCGTGAACATGAGCTGCTTCGCACCGATAGGGCAGCCGCCGACGCGCCGGATTTTTTTTGCGCGGATGGTCCCCTCGACGCGCGTGCACGTCCCGATCAGAAACGCCACGCCATCGCCCGCGTCCACGTCGCCCTTGAATACGCCGGTGACGATCGCGCCCTCGCGCGCCTTGGCCACCGAACCGGGTCGCCGCTTGTCGATGGTGCCCAGGCACCCCTTCACCGCGCCCAAACACCCGCCGTGGCACAGCCGCCCGCGCACGGGATCGACGCCGGAGTAAAACCGGATCGGCGTGCGCAGCTTCTGGATGTCCTGATACTCGCTCTCGTGCCCGGCGGTCGCCGCGCGCAGCTCGTCGATCTCCACATCGCCCTCGACGCGAACATCCTCGATCTGCCGCGGCCCGTAGCCGCGCTCCATGGCCTGCATGAGATGAACGACTTGATGCGGCTCGCGATGCAACAGACGGCAGGCCACCAGATCCATCGCCACGGGATCGTCGGCCACGAGGATCGCGCCCATGGGAATCGGTCGCGGCGCGGACTCGAACCCCGTGCCGATCGTCACCGCGTCGACGATGATCGCGTCGGGGTAGCCCATCTCCAGCACGTCCACGACTTTTTCGTCCACGCGGTCGTCGTGATAGAGCATGCGCTCGTCGTGCGTGAGAATCCCGATGTTGAGTTTGAGCGAGCAGGTGACCTGGCAGAAGATGTGGTACTTCAGCTTCGGCATCCAGATCATCGTGTCGGCCTCGGCCAATGAGCGCGCGACCTTCATCGACTTGTGATGCATCGCGCGGCGCAGCGGCACGGTGACGGTGGGCTCGGTGTTGAAGTCCACCACGCGCGCGCCGGCACGCGCGAGTTCGAAGTACCCCGCTTCGGCAAGAAAGAGCCGCGACGGCACTCCGAAACCGCTGGACTCGCCGACGGTCACGTCGTCCGCGCCGCCCGCGCGCGCCCAGCGAATCGCCTCGGCGACGATTTTGGGATCGGTGAACGAATCGTGGATGTACTTGCGATTCGCGGTGACGACGTTGGGTTTGATGAGCACGCGCCCGCGCGGCCGGATGCCCAGATCCGCGAGGCTTTCGTTCACGATGGCGCGCACGCGGTCCGGCTCGGCGGTTTTGCAACGCCGCACGAGAACGCGGTAGGAGCGCGGTCGCGCCAGCCGTTCGTCGATCTTCGCGCGCAGATCGCTCAATCCCGACTCCGATGAACGCGATCAGGATGCGCCGCCCGCCGCCGCGCGGTCAAGTCGCACGTTTCACAAGGGCGGCGAATGGGCGTCACAAATCCTCCGGCGCGGTGCACAGCGAGACGACCCCCGATTCGGTGACGAGGCAGGTGTTCTCGATTCCCGCCGGGCCGATCGTGGGCGAGAGCGCCTTGGGCTCGATCGCGATCACCATCCCCGGTTCCACCACGCCGTCAAAGCCCGGCGCGATGACCGGCCATTCGTCGAGTTCCAGTCCCACGCCGTGGCCGAAGAAACGCACCCGGTTTTCGCCGAAGCCCATGAAGCCCTCGGGCTCGCCGCGTTCGGCGAAGATGCGCGCGCACGTATCGTAAATGTCGCGAAACGCCGCGCCGGGGACGAGTCGCGACGAGAGCTCGCGCATCGCCGCGCGGCACCACTCGTGCGCCATGCGAACCTGCGCGCCCGGTTCGCCGACAGCGAAGACGCGGGCGTCGTCGGCGTGATAGCCCAAGTGATTCGTCACCATATCGACCATCACCGTCTCGCCCTCGCGCAGCGCGCGCCGCCCCGCGCCCGAGGACCACGCGTGCAGCCCCGCCGAGCCCACGGGCCCGTCGAAGCTTGACGGCGTCGCGGCGGACTCGGCCGCGCTGACGTAAAGGATGTGCAGCCACGATCCCGGTTTGCGCAGTCGCACGTGGCCGTCATGACCAAGACGGCGCACGAGCGACTCGACCTCGACCGAGAGGTCGATCTCCGTCACCCCCGGCGCGATCATTTCACGCACGTGCGCAAACGCCGCGTCGGCCTGCGCGGCGGCGGCGCGCACGCACGCGATTTCCCATTCGCTTTTCACCGCGCGAAGCCGCTTCGCATCCGCCGAGATGTCGCCTGCCACCGATCCCGCGGGCAGCGCGTCCAGCACGCGCCGATACATCGCGGCGGGCCACACGTCGAGGCACGCGCCCACGCGCACCGCGCGCCCCGTGGGCGCGACGATCGCGACGATGTCGCGAATCGAGCGCAGCTCGCGCACGTCGGCGACGGGCGATTCGGCGCGCGCGCGCGAAAACGACTTGCGCGCGAGCAGCACGGCATCGCCCGAGGCGCGCACCACCAGTGTCGCGTCCTGCGTCGTGCCCGCGAAATATTGCAGGTCGGTCGGGTGCGAGATCAGCGCGGCGTCGAGCCGGCCGTCGATGCGCGCGGCCAGCGCGCGGATGCGCGATGCGATCTCGCCGGGCGGCGGCGCGTTCGGAAAGTCCATGCTCGGCCCCGTTTCTGAATGGCGATTCAGCGACGCCTTGATCGGCGGCGCGCGCGGTGCTATTCGAGGTTGTTATTTCGTGTTTGGGACATTCGATTCCTGACGGGATCACCTGATTCCTGACAATGCGTCCGTGGCGTTTGGGGAGCAAGGCCCCCGCGCGGCGGCATGCGTCGAGGAGGCACCATCATGGCGAAAAAATCCGCTCCCGCGAACGGTCGGCGCGTCGCGGTCATCGACGGCGTACGCACGCCGTTTCTGCGCGCGGGCACCGAGTTCAACGACCTCATGGCCTACGATCTGGGCCGCTACGCGGTCTCGGGGCTGCTGGGCAAGAGCGGCCTCGACCCGAACACCGTCGACATGGTGATGATGGGGTGCGTGATCGCCGATCCCGCGACGTCGAACGTCGCGCGCGAGATCGTGCTCGCCACCGATCTGCCCGACCGCGTGCCGGCGTACACGATCAGCGAGGCGTGCATCTCGGCGAATCAGGCGATCTGCAACGCGGTGGATCAGATCGCGCGCGGCTACGGCGACGTGGCGATCGCGGGCGGCACCGACATCACGTCGGACGTGCCGATCCGCTACCAAAAGCGCATGCGCCAAAAATTCCTGCGCACGCAAAAGGCCAAGGGCCTGAAGGACTACTACGAGATCTTCCACGACGTGAAGCCCGCGGATCTCGTGCCCGACCCTCCGGGCATCGCGGACTTTTTCACGGGGCTGTCGATGGGCGGCGCGTGCGACCGCATCTGCGCGCGGCTCGGCGTCACCCGCGAGGAGCAGGACCAGTTCGCGGCGCGCTCGCACCAGCTCGCGCATCAGGCGGCGGAGTCGGGCCTCTTCGACGACGAGGTCCTGACCGTCGCGCCGCCGCCGCATTTCAAGCCGGTGACGCGCGACAACGGCGTGCGCGGCGACACCACCTACGAAAAGATGGCGAAGCTGCGGCCCGCCTTCGACAAGAACTACGGCACGGTGACCGCGGGCAACGCGTCGTTTCTGACCGACGGCGCGGCGGCGGTGCTGCTGATGAGCGAGGAGAAGGCGAAGGACCTGGGCTACAGGCCCAAGGCGTACATCATCGGCCACGCGTTTCGCGGCACCGATCCGCTCGAGGAGATGCTGCTCGGCCAGACCTACGCCACGCCCATGGCGCTCGAGCGCGCGGGGATCTCGTTCGAGGATCTGGGCGTGCTCGAGATCCACGAGGCATTCGCCGGGCAGATGGTGGCGACGGTCAAGCTGCTCGAGTCGAAAGAATTCGGCGAGAGCCTCGGCATGGGCCGCGCGATCGCGAAGAAGGTGAATCCGGACATCCTCAACATCCACGGCGGATCGCTGTCGATCGGGCATCCCTTCGGCGCGACGGGCGCGCGGCTGATCCACACGTGCGCGAACCGGCTGCAACGCGAAAACAAACGCTACGGGCTCGTGGCCGCGTGCGCCCTGTCGGGCCTCGGCAACGCCACCGTGCTCGAACGGGCCTGAGGGGGGACGACCATGGTGTCGAAAAACGCGGTCGCTTCGGCGAAAAACGTGCTGAAGAACGTGCTCACGATCGAGCGACGCGACGGCGGCGTCGCCCTCGTCTGGTTCGACGATCCCGACGACGTCGTCAACAAGCTCTCGACCAGGGTGCTTGGTGAGTTCAACGCCGTGATGGACGAGCTGGAGGCCGACGTGGCCGTCAAGGCCGTGGTGTGGATCTCGCGCAAACCCGACTGCTTCATCGCGGGGGCCGACATCGCGGAGATCCAGACGTTTTCCACCGCGGCCGACGCCGAGCGCATCAGCCGCACCGGCCATGCTGGTTTTGCGCGTATCGAAAAGAGCAAGAAGATTCACATCGCGTGCGTGTGCGGCGCGGCGCTGGGCGGCGGCACCGAGTTCGCCCTCGCCTGCCACTACCGCATCGCCGCCGATGCGCCGAAGACGATGTTCGGCCTGCCCGAGGTCAAGCTCGGTCTGTTGCCCGGCGGCGGCCGCACGCAGCGCCTTCCCCACGTGGTTGGCCTCGAGGCCGCGCTCGACCTGATGCTCACCGGCAAAAACGTCTTCGCGAAAAAGGCGCTCAAGATGCGCCTGGTGCACGAGGTCGTCTCGCCGTGGGGCCTGCCCGAGACGGCGGTCAAGGCTGCGGCGCGCCTCATCAAGGACGGCATCCCGACGGGCAAGACCGACCCCGACTGGAAAGAGAAGATCAAGCAGGACGTCGGCCCCGCGCGCAACCTGATCCTCAAGACCGCGCTCGAAATGGTCGAACGAAAGACGTACGGCAACTACCCCGCGCCGGGGCACATCATCCGCGCGGTGCGCGCCGGGCTCGAAACGCCGGGCGAAAAGGGCTACGCGGCGGAGGCGAAGCTCTTTTCCGAGCTCGTCGTCACGCCGCAGTCCCGCCAGCTCGTGAACCTGTTCTTCGCGATGACCTCGAAAAAGAAGAGCGCGCTCGCGGCCAAGGCCGCGCCGGTGCGTCATCTGGGCGTGCTCGGCGCGGGGCTCATGGGCTCGGGCATCGCGCTCGTGTCGTCGGAGCAGGCCGAGACGCCGGTGTGCGTGAAGGACATCAGCCCCGACGCGCTCGCGGCAAGCCAGAAGTACGTGTTCCGCGCGATGGACGAAAAATTCCGCAAGCGCGCGATCAACCGCCGCGTGCGCGACCGGGTGGTCGCGCGGGTACACGGCGTGCTCGATTACGACGCCCTCGGCCGCTGCGATCTCGTCGTCGAAGCCGTCTTCGAGGACATCAAGATCAAGCACCAGGTGCTGCGCGAGGTCGAGGCCGTCACGCGCCGCGACTGCGTCTTCGCGTCGAACACGTCGGCGCTGCCCATCACGCAGATCGCCGCGGCCTCGAAGCGGCCCGAAAACGTGCTGGGCATGCACTACTTCTCGCCGGTCGAGAAGATGCCGCTGCTCGAGGTGATCCGCACCGAAAGAACGAGCGAGAGGGCGCTCGCCACCGCCGTCGCCTTCGGCATGAAACAGGGCAAGACGGTGATCGTCGTTCAGGACGGCCCGGGCTTTTACACCACACGCATCCTCGCGCCTTACATGAACGAAACGTGCCTGCTGCTCGCCGAGGGCGCGACGATCCCCGATCTCGACCGCGCCATGCTCGCGTGGGGATTCCCCGTCGGGCCCGCGGCGCTCTTCGACGAGGTGGGCATCGACGTGGCGGCGCACGTGGCGGGGTTTTTGGGCGAGGCGCTGGCCAAAATCCACGGTCCCACGCCGACCAGCGACGGCATGATCAAGCTCGCCGCCGCCGGATACAAAGGACGCAAGAACAAGAAGGGCTTCTACCGCTACGACGCCGCGCCCGCGTCGCGCCTGCCGCTGGGGCTGGGCAAAAAGAAGGGCAAGCTGCCGAACGAGGCCGTGTACGCATTCTTCGGCGATCGGCCGCGCAAGACCGTGAGCGCCGCCGAGATTTCGGACCGGCTCGGCCTGGTGATGGTGAACGAGGCGGCGTCGTGCCTGCAGGAAAAGGTGATCGAGACGCCGCAGGACGGCGACCTCGGCGCGATCCTGGGCCTCGGGTTCCCGCCGTTTCGCGGCGGGCCGTTCCGTTATGTTGACGAGCTCGGCGTGGCGAAGGTGGTGGAAAAACTCGAGCGCCTCGCCGACGCGCACGGTGCGCAGTTCGCGCCCGCGAAGATTCTGGTCGAATACGCCAAGAAGGGGCGGACGTTTTACAAATAACGCGAACGCACCAGCAAACGCGCTTGCCAACGCGTCCCCGCGTGCGCACCATCGGCCCGACGGGAAGCGGGAGCCGGGACTCCCCGCGGGCTGCAAACTCGCCGGGAACGCCGGGCAGGCGTTCCGTTCGGTTCGACTCCGAATCCCGTCTGTGCGGAACCCTCGCAGGTCATGTGGCACAGCCGCCCCCGGCGGTGCGGAACCTTTGCGGGTCATGTGGCACAGCCGCCCCCGCGGTGCGGAACCTTTGCGGGTCATGTGGCACAGCTGCCCCCCGGCTGTGCGGAACTCTTGCGGGTCATTTGGCACAGCCGCCCCCGGCTGTGTAAAACTCCGTTCATGTCGCAACGTGAACCCAAAGCCCGATACCGGAGAAACCTTCCGCACATACAGGCTGCCGGAAAGACATTCTTCATCACGTTTCGAACGCGCCGGGATGTCGAATTGCCCGGGGACGCTCGCTCGCTGGTGCTTCAGCATTGTCTGTACGATCACGGGCGGCGCTACGAACTGATCGCCGCCGTGGTGATGCCGGATCACGTGCATCTCCTGCTCACGCCGAGACTCGAAGACGCGCTCGCCCCGTTCAGACTCGCCGCCCTCATGTCGGGAATCAAAGGATCGTCGGCACATTCCGTGAACAAAGCCATGGGACGACGCGGCCCATTGTGGCAGGACGAATCATTCGACCATGTCCTGCGTTCTGACGAAGATGCGCGTCAGGTCGGGGAATACATTTCGCTCAACCCGGTGCGCAAGGGGCTCGCCGAAACGCCCGAAGGGTATCCATGGCTTTGGCGGCGGTGGGTGGAGGGAGAAAGAGTCCAGCAGGGGCCATGAGGCAAGAGCACAGCCGGGGGCGGCTGTGCCACATGTCCCGCTAGGGTCCTTGCCTTTGAATGTGGAACAGGCGCCCTCGCCTGTTCGGCACTCGCACAGCCGGGGGCGACTGTGCCACATGATCTTGTTCCTCAGATCTCGTACCAGCAGCCGTCGGCGGCGGTCATGAAGGCGTCGTCGTCGCTGTCGAGCTCGCCGGACTGATCGAGGTCCGCGCCATCGCACCAGCTATTGCCGGCGTCGCACGACGCACCCTCACCGAAGTTCGTCCACGCCGTGTCGAAGTCGGCCTGATCGTCGGCGTCCACATCGCCGTCGCCGTCGAGGTCGGGCCGCTCGCAACCCAGAACCGCCCACGAGCAGTCGAGCACGGTGGGTTCCATCGCGCAGTTGGGGATCTCGTTCAGATAGATCGCCCCGCCGAAGCCCTGGTGCGTGATGTTGGGAATCTCCTCCCAGTCGCCGTCGACGTTGACGACCTCGTAATGATCGCCGTTGCGCTTGATCGGCTTGTCGGCCTCGGTGGGGAAGCGGTCCCAATAGCGGTCGTAGGTTTCCGGCCGATCGGCGTAGCCGTTCACCTCGGCGAGGATCTGGCTCCACAAATCCGCGTCGCTCCACAGCGCGCGCGGCGTGCTGTCGCCGCGATTCAGCACGTCCTCGAACACATCCTGATAGCGCTCGGCGCGCACCCAGCCCTGCGGGTCGTAATCGGCGTTGCCCACGCCCGCGATGTGCGCGTACTGGGCGACCTTCTGGAGTTCCTCGATCGCCTCGTTCACGTAATTCGATGGCGGCACGGGCTGCGCCTGCGCCCAGTCGAGCGTGAGCTGCGCGCTGATGCGGTGCAGCTCGGTGATGTGGAAGAGCGCCTCGCGCGCCTCCTGCAGCAGATCGCCCTTGTTGGCGAGCTGCGCGTAATACACCAGCGCGAAGGCGGCCATCTCGGGCTGGTCGGTCGCGTCGGCGATCTGCATCAGGATGTCGGCCACGCTCGACCCGCCCAGGTTGACGGCGATGCGCATGAGGTCTTCGAGCGACTGGCCGAGGATGTTGAGGTTGTAAATGTCGCCCCAGCCGAGGCCGATGTAGGCGTCATCCATGTTTTCGCAGGTCTTCGTCAGGTTGCCGGGAACCGGGATGCCCAGCGCCTCGAGCAGCATCTTGATCGCGATGATCTCATACGACCCCGGCGTCTCGACGGGCTCCGTGGGCGAGGTCAGGCCGTCCGCCGACATCGCCTTGGCCATGTACGACATCTGGCAGGAATTCATCGAGCCGAGCCACTCGGGGCCCTCATCCGCGCCGTCGGGGCGGATTTCGCCGGCGACGATCAGGTGGTCCTCGTCATAGGGCTCGAACTCGCCCACCGTCATCAGGTTGTAGCCCTCGCCGATGGTGCGATCGCCGATGCGCTGCCCGGCGGCCCACGCGCGCTCGGCCGAGGCGCGCACGTCGGCGTCGGCGCCGGCGTCGTTCATCGCCTCGAGCGCGGCGAAGTAGCCCACGCCGAAATCGGGGAAGTTGTCGCGGCTGTTGTGATTGCCCCAGAAGTAGCCCTCGAAGGGCCCGAGCTGGCTGATCATGTACGACGAGCAGCAGTTCGAGATGCGCAGGTAGTAGGGCATCTCCTCGAAGACGAATGTCACGGCGTAGTCGCCGGGGCGCAGGATCGACTCGATGCGGAAGTAGTGGTCCGTCGGTTCGCCGTTGATGGCATACACACCATCGGAGAAGAACGCGTTGATGATCTCTTCTTCGAGCGTGGGCGAGTAGTCCTCGGCGGGGTCGATGGGCGCGCCGTCCAGCGTGCGCGTCACGGTGCCGCCGGGGCCGTCGATGGTGACGGTAAATCCGGTCTGCCACTCGCGGCAGGTGAGACCGTCGATGCCCTGGATTTCCTCGGCGTAGGCGAGGCCCTCGAACTGGCGGATCGCGGTGAGGGCCAGTTCGCGCGTGCGGAAGATCTTGTAGGCCTGATACGCGTTGAAGGCTGAGAAGCCGATCCAGTTGTTGTCCACCGGGTGGAGCTGGACTTCGTAGTCGCTGCCGTCCTTGGCGATGTTCGTGTGGCCCAGCGTGTGCGCGGGCACCACGTCGCCGACGAGCATGAAGCGGTTGTACGCCTTGAGCGTGCGGCCGATGCGCTCCTTGTAATAGAGCTTGAAGGCGTCGGCCTTCGTGGTCGGATTCACCCACGGATCGAAGGGGATGTCGTCGTCGGCGTCGTCGTCCGTCGTATCGTCGTCGGTCGTGTCGTCATCCGAGGTGTCGTCGTCGCCGGTGTCGTCATCCGGCAGCGGGGGGAACGTGTCGTCGTCGCCCGTGTCGTCGTCCGCGGCGTCGTCATCCGCCGCGTCGTCGTCCGGGGTGATCGTCGTCGGCCCGGAATCGTCGTCGTCATCGCCGCCGCACCCCGCGACAAACGCCAGAGCCATCACCACCGCCACCGCCCAACCCCACCTGTTCATCGCATGTCTCCCGGTACCGAGTCCTTGAGGGATCGACATGCTACCAGAGTCGCGTCCCGCGCCCAAGGGTCGGTCGGCACACGCCCCAATCCGCTCCTAATGTCCCGCACGCCACGAACAAACCGATCGGTTCTGGATATTCTTGTCCGGATAGGGCTCAATGACATCCCTTAGTGATTTTCATTACACGTCGATTTGACCTCGGTCAAAGACGGATGAACCGCGATTCAGTGATAAGAGGCCGAACGCCGGGCGAACCGGCGCGCGACGGGGGACGCAATGACGCAAGGCGCGGGCACGGCGGACTCGGGAACGGCAAGAGCGGGACGGGTCACTCCGCTGATGATCGCCGCGATCGCCGCGGCGCTGACCGTGGGCATGGCGGCGGGGCTCGGCGCGTACACGTTTGTTTATGCCAAGGGCTATTCTTACATGGGCAATGATCCGGCGTCGTGCGTGAACTGCCACATCATGAAAGACCAGTACGAGGCATGGGCGCGCAGCAGCCATCACGCGGTCGCGACCTGCAACGATTGCCACGCGCCGCACGACCTCGTCGGCAAGTATCGTGTCAAGGCGACGAACGGCTATCACCACTCGCTCGCGTTCACGACCGGCGAATTCGCCGATCCGATCCACATCAAGCCCGGCAACCGCGCCGTCACCGAGGCGCAGTGCCGTCACTGCCACGCCGACATCGTCCACGGCATCGACACCACGCCCGAGCCCGGCGAGGAGATGTCGTGCGTGCGGTGCCACGCGTCGGTGGGGCATCTGCATTAGGAATTTCGCGCGGCCGTCGTGCGGTCGCGCCGGGTCTTTCGAGATTGGGTCCTGTACGGCTAACCGTCCCGGGGAGGTCCTCATGAGTCCGGAAACCACGAAGAGACGCTGGCTCTCGCTGTTCCTGATGTTCGCCGTCGTCGCGGCGGTCGCCGCTGGCCTGTCGGCTTACGTGCTCACGAGCGTGATGGAGCACAAGCAGGAGGCGAAAAATCCGTTCTTCCGCGTCGTCGAGATCACCGACGACACGGGAGATCCGGCGATCTGGGGAAAGAACTTCCCGCTGCACTACGATCGCTATCTGCGCACGGCGGACATGGTGCGTACGCGTCGGGGAGGCAGCGAGGCGTTGCCGCACACGCCGACCGACGCCGACCCGCGCAGCGTCGTGACGGTGTCGAAGATCGAGGATGACACGCGCCTGAAGCGGATGTGGGCGGGCTACGCGTTTTCCAAGGACTTTCGCGAAGAGCGCGGCCACGCCTACATGCTCGAAGACCAGATCTACACCGAGCGCCAGAAAGTCGGCCAGCCGGGCACGTGTCTGAACTGCCACGCGTCGACGTACCTGATCTACAAAGAGCTGGGCAACGGCGACATCATGGCCGGCTTCGACAAGATGAACTCGATGAAATACGACGAGGCCAAGACCTACGCCAAGCACCCGGTGGCGTGCATCGATTGCCACGACGCGCAGACCATGCAGCTTCGCATCACGCGCCCGGCGTTTATCGAGGGTATCAAGGCGCTCAAGGCGTCGCAGGGCGTGGCCGACTACGACGTGAACAAGATGGCGACGCGCCAGGAGATGCGGTCGTTCGTGTGCGGCCAGTGCCACGTCGAGTATTACTTCAAGGGCACCGAGAAGCGCCTGACCTTCCCGTGGCACGAGGGCGTGGGCGGCGAGGACATCCTCGACTACTACAACGAGCAGGGCTTCAAGGACTGGGTGCATGCCGACACGGGTGCGCCGATGCTCAAGGCGCAGCACCCCGAGTTCGAGATGTGGAACAAGGGCATTCACTCCAAGGCGGGAGTCACGTGCGCCGACTGCCACATGCCCTACATGCGTGAAGGCGCGATGAAGATCAGTGACCACCACGTGCGCAGCCCGCTGCTCAACATCAACAAGTCGTGCGGCACCTGCCACCGCGCCTCGGAAGAGGAACTCAAGGCGCGCGCCGAGAACATCCAGGAGACATTCTTTGGCCTGCGCAATCAGGCGATGGACGCGCTGATGGATCTGATCGACGACCTGAAGGCCGCGAAGGACGCGGGGCGGCCCGACGCCGAACTCGCCGCCGCGCGCGAATTGCAGCGCCGCGCGAGCTTCCTGATCGACTTCTGCGAGGCCGAGAACTCGACGGGCTTCCACGCGCCGCAGGAATCGACGCGCCTGCTCGGCGTGGCGATCAACTACGCCCGCGACGGCCAGCTCTCCGTGCGCGACCCGAATTACAAGCCGAAGACCATCGCGGCGCACGAGGCCGCGATGGCGGCGAAGGCCGCGGCGACGCCCGCCGCCGCTCCAGCCGAGAAAAAGGCCGAGGGCCAGACGGCCGCCAACGAGAAATCCCCCGGCGCAAGCGCGCTGTAACGAAAGGGACCTCTCCACTGCTGCGCGGCGATCGGGAACCCGGTCGCCGCGATTTTTTTTATGGGCGGGGACTCAACAGCCGCAGCCGTCGTCGTCGTCATCGCCGCCGCCGTCCGCCGCCGACGCGTCGTCGTCCGACGTATCGTCGTCCATCGAATCGTCGTCGGTGATGTCGTCGTCCGCCGTGTCATCGTCGACCGTGTCGTCGTCGTCGGTGTCGTCGTCCAACGTATCGTCATCCGTCGTGTCGTCATCGACGGTGTCGTCGTCGACGTCGTCATCCGCGTCGTCGTCGGTATCGTCGTCGCCGGGGATCGTGGTCGTCGTGGTCGATGTCGTGGACGTGGTGGTTGCAGTCGTGGACGTGGTGGTCGTTGTCGGCGTGCCGGTGCTCGGCCATCCCACGACCTCGATGTTGTCGAGGCCCCAGTACTGCGCGTCGAGCCCCGCGTTCTTGTAATAGAAACGCACGAAGACCTGCGGATACAGATCGGCTTCGGGCAGGTCGAAGGTCACCGCGCCCTCCTGATCCGCACCCCAGTTCACCAGATTCGTCCACGTCACCCCGTCGTAGGACCACGCCACCTGCGCGCGGTCGAGCAGGCCGTGCCGATACTCGTGCCGGAAACGCAGTTCGATGCCCTCGTGGTGCGAGCAGTCGAGCGCGGGCGTGATGAGCTGTTCGTCGAGACGCTGGAACTCGCCCGTCGTCTCCTTATCCGCGGCGACGAAGCGGTCCATCCAATGCGGCGAGCTGCGCGATCCCGCGTTGTCGCTGTTCCACGTCACGGTGTTCGATCCGCCGTCCACGATCTGCCAGGGACGCGGCTCGAGATCGAAGTTGTCGAAGAAGATGCGGTCGGGCCCGGTGGGCGACGCGGTCACCTCCACCGTGTTGCCGTCGCAGTTGCCGAAGGGATCGCACGCGCGCACCACGTAGTACCAATCCGCGCCGTTGGGCGCCCATTGATCGAGCCAGGGCGACTCGGTCGCGGTGTCGATGGGGTCGTCGAAATCCTGAGCCCCGGACGCGTCCGCGCGGTAGATGCTGTAGACCACCACGCCCGTGTCGGCCGCGGGATCCCACGTGATCTCGGCCTCGTTGTCGAGGCCCGTCGCGCCGGTCGCGCCCGCGAATGTCGGCGCGGCGCAGTCGGCGCTTGCGATTTTCGTCTCGACGACGTTGATGCCGCCCTCGCCGTCGTTGGCGTCGGTGTAGGTGACCGTGATCGTGTCGCCGTTCGCGAGTTGCAGCACGCCGTCGGCCGCGGGCGCGCCGGTCGCGGTGGCGATCTGGCCGCGGAAGAGGCCGTCCACTTCCGCGTCCTCGGTCAGGGCGAGCGTCTCGCCGCCAGGCTCGGTCGTGCTCTTCACGTTCACGTTCAGCGTGCCCGACAGATCGCCCTCGGTCACGGTGACGCGCACGACGTCGTCGCACGAGTACAGCGCACGGTCGATGGAGAGCGTCGCGTTCGACGTGACCATCTCGGCGAGCAGCCACCAGTACGCCTCGACCACGTCGATGCGCCCGCGCCCGTAGACGTTGTCCTCGCCGGCCGCGCCCAGATCGACGGCGGTCTCGTAGAGCGCCATCTTCACCTGCTCCACCGTCGCCTCGGGAAAAGCGCCGCGCAGCAGGATCGCCGCGCCGGTCACCGCGGGCGTGGCCATCGAGGTGCCGCTCATGGTGCTGTAGTTGTTGCCCGGCACCGACGACATGACGTTGTCGCCGATCGCCGAAACCTCGGGCTTGAGCGTCAGATTGTCGCAGCGCGACGGCCCGCGCGACGAAAAACTCGTGATCGTCGTGTTGTCCTGCTTGAGCGCGCCCACCGCAAAGGTGTTGAGCGACGTCGTGATGCGATTCCCCGGCGAACGCAGCGATTTCGCCGTGGGTCCCTCGTTGCCCGCCGCGAAGAGCACCACCACGCCCGCGGCCTCGGCCGCGTCGATCGCCGCGTAAAAGTCGTTCGCGCACGACGGATTCGGGATGCCCCACGAGTTGTTCACCGCGTCGGGCACGTCGTCCACCGTGCCGGGGTTGCCGTCGGGATCCGCCATCCACTCGAACGCGCCGATCGCGTCGCTGTAGATGTTGCCGCCGGGTACGTCGATCGTCTTCGCGCCGATCCACTTCGCGCCCGGGGCCATGCCGATCTGGTGCCCCGCGCCGTCGTCGCCCAGGATCGTGCCGAGGGTGTGCGTGCCGTGCGAGCCGGAGTCCGTCGGGAAGGTCTCGCTGCCGACGGGATCGAACCACGCGTGCTCGGGCAGCACGCCGCCGTCGAGCCCGCGCCACCGATCGGCGAACGCGGGGTGCGTGGCATCCGCGCCCGTGTCCTGATCGCAGGCCAGCGCGCCCGTGCCGTCGTAGCCCATCGCCCACAGCTCCGGCGCGCGCGACGCCGTGATGCTGCCCAATATGCCCGTGGCCACGTCATCGGCGGCGATCGCGTCGCCCACGGCGACCGGTTCGATCAGCTCCAGCGGCGGATCGAGATAGACATTCGCGATGTCGCGCCGCGCGCGCAGCGTTTCGATGTACGCCGCGTCGGCCTCGATCGCGACCGCGTTGGCGATCCAGAATGGACGCACCCGGCGCACCGCCGCCCCCGCGCCCGCGAGCGTGCCCAACAGCGCGCCCTGCGTGGACGCGGCCATGTCCTGCAATTCCTCGATGACGAGCGCGTGGCGCTGCGCCCGGGTCAGGCGCGCGTCGTCCATGAACGCGGTGAGCGCGGCCAGATCCACCGATTCGGCCATCGTGAGGTAGATGTTCAGCGTTTCGCCGGGCGCGGCGGCGGCCAGCACGTCCTCGAGCGCGTCGTCGAAACGCGCGGCGTTCGCGACGGAGGGCGAAATCGCGAGAAGAATCAGCAGAGCGACAAAGGAAACATGGCGGGAAAAACGCAACGTGGACATGGCAACTCCCATCGGGACCGGACCCGGCGGGATTCTAGCGCAATTCGCGGCGGAATTGCAGGGAGGTTGAGGGCGATTTGGTAGCGTGTCAGCGCAGTTCGACGCTCACGCGCTTGTCCGCGGCCGTAGCGGAATGAAGACGACCTCGGACTGCGCGCCGACTTCGGGCTTTTTGGAATGCGGAGGCGGAGCGAGCCCGCGCTCAAACTCGACGATCAGGGTCTCGTTGAGCGCGTCTTCGGCCATCTCCACGGCGTGCTCGCGCGTTTCGCCGAACGTGTTGATGTGCGGATGGTCGGGAAAAGAGACGATCACCGTTCCGCTTCGCCGGTCTTTCTTCAGGATCGCGAAGTATCCATCGTTGTCCATCGCTCACTGATTCCTACATCGCCTCGGGCGCGGCGATGCCGAGAATGGCGAGCGCGTTCGCCGTCGCCTGTTTCACCGCGGCGCATAGCGCCAGGCGCGCGGCGGTGAGGGCCGCGTCGTCGGTCAGGATGCGGTGCTGGAAGTAGTAGGGGTGGAAGAGCCCGGCGAGCTCGGACAGGTAAACGGTGAGCCGGTGCGGCTCGCGCCCCTGCGCCGACTGCGTGACGATGTTCGGCAGCTCGGCGAGGCGCTGCGCGATCTCGAGTTCCTGGGGCGCGGCGAGTTTCGCGAAGTCCACGTCCGCCGCGCGGGGAATCGCCACGCCGGCCTCGGCGGCCTTGGCGAAGATGGAGCAGATGCGCGCATGCATATACTGCACGTAAAAGACCGGGTTCTTGTTCGACTGTTCCTTGGCGAGATCGACATCGAAGTCGAGCTGCGCGTCGTAGCGGCGCATGAGGAAGAACCAGCGCGTGGCGTCGCGGCCGACCTCTTCGCGCAATTCCTGCAACGTGTAGAACTCGCCCGCCCGGGTGGACATGCTCACGCGCTCGCCGCCGCGCATCAGGCTCACCATCTGGATCAGCAGCACCGACAGCGCGTTCGGATCGAGGCCGAGCGACGCGATCGCCGCCTTCATCCGCGCCACGTAGCCGTGGTGATCGGCGCCCCAGATGTCGATCAGCTCGTCGAAGCCGCGCGCGATCTTGTCGGCGTGATACGCCACGTCGCCCGCGAGATAGGTCTTTTCGCCGTTGCTCTTGACGAGCACGCGGTTTTTCTCGTCGCCGAAACGCATGGTGTCGAGCCATAGCGCGCCGTCGTCGTCGAACGCGAATCCGCCCTCGCGCAGCGTGCGCAGCGTGGCATCCACCGTGCCCGCGTCGTAGAGCGTCTTCTCCGAAAAACAGCGGTCGAAACGCACCCCGAGGGCTTCGAGGTCGTCGAGAATTTCGCGCAGGATGCGCCCGCCGGTCCACAGCGAGATCTCGGGGATGTCGGCCTCGGTCACGCCGTCGCCGCGCTCGGCGCGCAGGGCGCGGGCGTGGTCGATCATGTAATCGCCCTGATAGAGCCCCTGCTCCAGCGGCCCGGTCTTTCCCTCGATGAGCTGCCGGTAACGCAGAACCGTCGAACGCCCGAGGGTCTGGATCTGCAGGCCAGCGTCGTTGACGTAGTACTCGCGTTCGACCGCGAATCCCGCCGCGGCGATCAGGTTGGCGAGCGCGTCGCCCACCACCGCCCCGCGCCCGTGGCCGATGTGCAGAGGGCCCGTGGGATTGGCCGAGACGAACTCCACCAGCACGCGCTTCCCCGCGCCCGCCGTCGTGCGGCCGAAGTTCGCGCCCTCGGCCTCGATGCGACGCACCACCTCGAAGACGCTCGCGGTGTTGACGAAGAGATTGATGAAGCCCGGCCCGGCGATCTCGCAGCGGCGCACCAGCCCGTCGGCGTCGCCGAGTTCTTCGACGAGGGCGGTCGCGATTTCGCGGGGATTTTTCCCGACGGCTTTGGCGAACATCATCGCCACGTTGGTGGCATAGTCGCCGTGGTCGGCGTGCTTGGGGATGGTGAGCTGCACGTCGGGGACGCGCGCGTCCGTGCCCCACTTCGTCGCCGCGCGCCCGAGCGCCTCGCCGATCCTCGCCGCCAGTTGCTCCTTCATCGTTCGTTCTCGCTCCAAATATTGTTTCTCGACCGCGCGATCGTCGCGGCCCTCATAACACGGTGTTCGAGACCAGACCCGCTAGCACCCGCATCCGTCGTCGTCGTCATCGTCGTCGTCGTCGCCGTACGCGGGGATGTCGGTGGACGTGTCGTCGTCACCGGAATCGTCATCCGCCGTATCGTCATCCGCGGTGTCGTCGTCGGAATCGTCGTCCGCCGTATCGTCGTCGCTATCGTCGTCGCTGTCGTCATCGGTGTCGTCATCGTCGGGTTCGATCAGATCGTCGTCGCCGAAGGGTCCGCCGCCGGGCAGGATGCCGTAGTACACGCCCATCCAGTAGCCGACGAGGTAGTCCATACCCGGGCCCACATAGCGCTGGTCCTCGCCGTGGTTGCAGCCCGTCTCGAAGGGCGTCGACTGCCAATACATGTCGGTCCAGTGCCGGTCGTCCAGCTCGCGCGCCTCGGCGGTGATCGGGTCGATGTTGATGAGATCGTTCAGCCACGGGTACTGGTTGCCCAGCTCGTCGAGCAGCACCGACAGCGGATCGAGCGGCATGTCCGAGCACGTGCGCGCGCGGCGGTAGCTCGGCGCGTCCCAATATCGGCCCAACGTGTTGAAGTGGTCGTCCTCGATCCAGTCGTAATCGTCTTCCACGCAATTGCCGAGACGCAGGCAGCCGGTCACGTGCGTCGAATCGAACCAGGGGTTGTGCGTTCGTTCCACATAGGGGCGGTTGTAGGTCATCCACAGATCGTAGAGTTCCTCGAGCCGCTCGCGATCCGGCCACAGGCGAAACACCGCCTGAAAATCCAAATGACGCAGGTTGTTGCCGTAGTACTCGGTGTACTTGTTGTATCCGGCCCAGATGTCCACCGCGAGCACGGGCCGCCACAGGTTGTACTGCTGGTCGAGCAGTTCCCAAATCTCGGGTGTGTCGATCACGTACGCGGCCTGCACGAGCCACGCGATGCGCTTCATCGGGCCGATCCACGCCGCGCCGTTGCCCGTGTATTCGCCGTTCTGGTCGGTGATGTTCCAGTCGTTCGTCGTGAGCATCTCGATCACGTCGATGATGTCGTCGCGGATGCCCGCGCGCACGTCCTCGTGCTCGGCGAGTCCTTCGAGCGCCTGATACGAGAGCACCATGCCCCACCACCAGCCGCTGTATTGGTCGCGGCTCGTGTGATCGACCCAGTAGAGCCCCGCGAACTCGCCCTCGCCGTGATTTTTCCAGTCGTTGTCATCGCCCTGGCCGCAGTTCCACGGGGCGATGTCCTCGCCCGCGAAGCGAGCGATGTAGCCCAGCGTCTGCGTGATCGCCATGGCGGTGCGCATGTATTCGACCACGCGCAGCACCTCGTCGAGCGCGCCCTCGTCGCCCGTGGCCATGTAGCGCAGCGCCTCGGCGCCCAGGTACATGCCCGTCCAGATCATGCTGTCGCCCTGATGGTGCAGGCAGCCGATCTCGGTACGCGTCTCGTCGGTGAACTCGACCGCGCCGGTGAGCGCACCGAGGCTTCCGTTGTGCCAGGTCTCGATCCACTCCTGATACGCCTCGGCTTTGGCGTGCAGATCGGGATCGAAATCGGCCCACGCGGGGGAAACCGCGAGACAAATCGTCAGAATCAACAGCGCGCGTCGCATCGTTCACCTCGCGAAAAGGGGTCTCGCCATGTCACGGCAGGCCCGGAAAGTTCTCGACGAACTGGATCTTGAGATCGGGGAAGGAATCGACGTACTGCACCTTCAGGTCCGGGAAGTTTTCGACGAACTGCCACTTGCCGCACGCATCGGGGAAGTGCTCGACGTGCTTGACCTTCAGGTCGGGGAACGACTGCACCGTCTGGATCTTGATGTCGGGGAAATTCGAGACGATCTTGACCTTGCCGTAGAGCTTGAAGCCCTTGAACGTGCAGTCGGGTCCGACCTTCTTGTCCGACGAACCCGCCGACGACGCGACCAGCGACAGCGCAATCGCGACGATCACCAGACGAACGAAAGACGGGGTGCGCATGCTCCTCCCTCCCAAGGCGAGCGGGAGTTTTCCAGAACGCGAAGCGAATGTCCATGCAAAGCGCGTGAAAAGAGCGAAGGAAGAGGGAATCAGATCTCGCCGCGGCCCTTCGCCGAATCGGTCAGATCGATCAACTCCGCGGGATACGGACGCAGCAGGCTCTGGCGGCGCAGGTAGTCGTAGCCTTCGCGCTCGGACCACGACGCCAGCAGGGCGATCGGCGCGGCGAGCGGCGCGCGGCGTTCGCGGTATCGCCGCACGAGCTGAAGGTAGTGGCTCTTCTCGGCGTGCGATAGCGACTTCTTGAAAAACCCGAACGCGTGCTCCAGCGCGTTGATGACCGCGCCGCGCCGCCACGGCGCGTCGAAGACCCCGGCCAGCGTTTCGGCGTAGGCGGCGAACACGTCGTCGGGCGCAAGGGCGTCGCGATTCGCCACGACGTTGCCAAGCGCTCGCATCGCCGATTCGCGTGCGGCCATGAGCAGGAACTTGTGGCGGGCGTGAAAGTCGACGAGCGCGCTGATGCGGCCGGTCGCCCTTGCGGCGCGCAGCTCGGCAAACGTGAAGATGCGAATCAGAAAGCGCTCGCGGATCACGAAGTTCGACAACCGCCCTTCGTCCTCGACCGCGCCCTCGCCGAACCGTTGCAGCACCTCGGCGGCGAACAGCCCCGCGCCCTTGCCCGACGCCATCGCATCGGCGCCGGCGTGCGCGTAGTGCTTCACGTCGCGCGGGCCGCACGAGGGCGAGCGCGACTTGAGGAGAAAGCCGTCGATCGGCCCGAGTGCGTCAAGCGTCGTCCTCGTCCACGCGCGCATGTCGTCGGTGACGTCGCGGCCCGATTCGGGCTGCACCAGTCGCGGCTCGTCGCCGCGCAGGGTGATGCGCACCGGCGGGCGTGGCGTGCCCAGACCGATCTCGGCTTCGGGGCAGTGCGTCACGAGGTCCGCGTGCGCCGCGAGTCGCTCGACAAAGTCGTCGCGCAGAATCGCCCCGTCCCAACGGCACGCCTCGAAACCCAAACACCGGCTGACAAAGACACGGGGCCGCGCGAATGTGAGTTCGTCGGGATCGACGGTGGTGGTGCGAGGGGTCATGCGCACGTTTTAGCGCGAACGCGATGCGGTGACCAGAAAGAGGGTTGGAGTATCAGGATCAGACCTCGGCGCCCGACAGCACACGAAGCCTAGCCAACGGCGATCTCGAGCTGCGTGACGAAGACATCGCGGCGAAGTCGTCGGCTCACCTCTTCCGCGGGCGCCGCCTCGAAAAACAACTCCAACGCTTCGCGAAGGTTGTCGCGCGCTTCCTCGATCGTGTCGCCCTGACTGGCGATGTCCAATTCCGGACACAACGCGACGTATCCCTCTTCGTCCTGCTCGATCACCGCGGTCATGCGCATGGCGGACTCTCCTTGGATCTGTTGAATAGACTCCGGCGCTCGCGCGGCGTTGTCAATTGTTCGGGCTCGCCGTCGTCTTCGTGTTCCCCGTCTTCATTGACAGTGCCCCGCGCGCCGCTAACATCGGCGCCACGGGGAGGGCGCGCTCGCCCATGTTCGACGTCGGCGGCTCCGAAATCCTGCTCATTCTCTTCCTCACGCTGCTCGTGATGGGGCCGAAGAATATCCCCAAGATCGCGCGCACGCTGGGCAAGACCATGCAGCAGGTCCGGCGCATCACCAACGAATTCAAGCATGCGATGGAAGACGAGATCCGAGTGCTGGAACTCGAGGAACTCAAGACGGAGCGCGCCAAAACTTCGGCAAATCGCCCCGCCGAGCCCGTCGCCGCGCGGTCGAATTCCGCCGATGCCGAGGGTCCCGCCACACCCGCCACGCCGGCGGGGGAGCCGGTCGTCGAGACCGTCAATCCGGCGGCGGAGATCCCGGTCGAGCGCGAGCGAACGGGAGCGCATCCCACCACGCCGTCCACCGAGACGGCGGCGCGTGGCGCGAACGACGGGGGCGCGGCGTGAAGGAGCGCGACGCCGAGCTCGCCGGCCACATGACGCTGACGGAGCACCTGACCGAGCTGCGCAAGCGGCTGCTGTGGTGCGTGGGCGCGATCGGCGTGTGCTTTTTCGCCGCGTGGAATTTTGCGCCGCGCATCTTCGCCCTGTTCATGGAGCCGCTCACGCGCGTGCTGGGCGAGGGCCGGCAGGTGGTGTTCACGTCGCCCGCCGAGGCGTTCATCACCTACATGAAGGTCGCCGTGACGGTGGGCGTATTCGCGTCGGCGCCGGTGATCTTCTGGCAGATTTGGCGCTTCGTCGCGCCGGGGCTGTACCGCCGCGAGCGCGCGTATTTCGGCGCGGTGGTGATCGTCGGATCGTTCTTCTTCGTGGGCGGCGCGCTCTTCGGCTACTTCAGCGTCTTCCCCATCGGATTCGCCTACTTCATCAAGACCTTCGAGACCGAAACCATCCGCGCGATGATCAGCGTGAAAGAATACTGGAGTTTCGCGCTCACGATGCTCGTGTGCTTCGGCGTCGCGTTCGAGCTTCCCGTCTTCGTGTTCTTTCTCGCGAGGGTCGGTATCGTCACGCCGCAGTGGCTCTGGAAAAACTTCCGCTACGCCGTGCTCGTCATCTTCATCGCGGCGGCGATCTTTACGCCGCCCGACATCATCTCGCAGATCACCCTCGGCGTGCCGCTCGTCATCCTCTACCTGCTCGCCACCGGCGCGGCGTATCTGTTCGGCTCGAGAAAAAAGCCGGTCGAATCCGCGGCCGACGCCGCATCCGCCGACGAGTAGGCCCCCTTCACCGCTTTCGCACGCGGCCCGTGCTCACGGCCCACCAGCCGTAGGCGAATCCGCCGATGTGCGCCCACCACGCCACACCCGGCGCGCCGGGGTCGCTCATGATCGATCCGAGGATTTGCATGCCGAGCCAAAGACCGATGAAGATGCGCGCACGCCAGATGAAAAAGATCGGGTAGATGACAATGAGAAAAAATCCCTTGATGCGCGCGGCGGGAAACAGATGCAGGTATGCGCCCAGCACCGCCGCCACCGCGCCCGACGCCCCGACCATCGGCACGCGCGATCCCCGCTGCACCACCGCGTGCGCGAGGCACGCGACCATCGCGGCGACGAGATAGAAACGCACGAACGCGCCGCGCCCCAGCCGGTCCTCGACGTTGTCGCCGAAGACCCACAGGAACAGCATGTTTCCCGCCAGATGCGCGATGCCGCCATGCAGGAACGCGCTGGTGATCGCCGTGACCGGTGTGAGGACCGAATCCCATGCCCACGGATGCAGCAGCTGATAGGGCACCGCCGCGAAACGCAACCCCGCATCCCGCGCGCCGAGCTGCCACACGAATGCGGCGACATTCGCCGCGATGAGCAGCGTCGTCATCACCGGCGCGCGGCGCGTGGGGTTGAGGTCGCGATAGGGAATCATGCCCGGGCAGGAATAGCACAACGGTCGCGCGGGCGCGACGTGTCGCGCCGATCTTGTTGACGCCGACGCGGCGCGCGAGAATGATGTGGCGCGACTTTGGGGGTCGAATGTCCATCGCCGCGACGACCGTGACCGAGATGTACGAACGCATGCGCGAGCGCTTGGCGCGCCTCGTGCCCGAGGCCGAGCTGCGCCTGAAGGCCGAGATCGCGTTCGAGGTCAATCGCCTCAAGGCCGAGCGCGGCGCGATCGTCCTCGGCCACAACTACATGGAGCCCGCGCTCTTCCACTCGGTCTGCGACGTGGTGGGCGATTCGCTGGAACTCTCGCGGCGCGCCGCGGCGGCGAGCGCGGACCCGATTGTGTTTTGCGGCGTGCGTTTCATGGCCGAAACGGCGAAGATCCTGAATCCCGAACGCACCGTTTTGCTGCCCGCGAAAAAAGCGGGGTGTTCGCTCGCCGACGGCATCACCGCCGAAGACGTGCGCCGACTGCGCGAGGCGTATCCCGGCGTGCCGATCGTCACCTACATCAACACCTACGCCGACGTGAAGGCCGAGGTGGACGTGGTGTGCACGTCGGGCAACGCGGTGCGCGTGGTGAGGGCGCTCGATTCCGACCTCGTGATTTTCCTGCCCGACGAATACCTGGCGCGCAACGTCGCCGCCGAGACGGGCAAGACGATTCTCGTGCCGACGGGCGATCTGGATTCGCTCGGGGACGTGCGCGCGCGCGGCATCGGCATGATCGGCTGGCGCGCCCGCTGCGAGGTCCACGAAAAATACACGGTGGACGACATCGCGAATGTGCGGCGGCAGTTCCCCGACGTGTACGTGCTCGCGCATCCCGAGTGCCGCCCCGAGGTCGTCGAGGCCGCGGACTATTCCGGCAGCACGACGCAGATGGTACACCAGGTGAAACAGCACGACGCGGCGCACTATCTGCTGCTCACCGAATGCAGCATGGGCGACAACATCATCGCCGAGAACCCCGAGCGCGACATTTTGCGGATGTGCTCGGTGCGCTGCCCGCACATGAACGAGATCACGCTCGAAAACGTGCTCGATTCGCTGCGCCACGACGCGGAGACGATCGAGGTCGAGGAATCGGTGCGTGTGCGCGCGCGCAAATCGCTCGACCGGATGCTGGCGATCGGGTGAGGGCCGAAGGAGAATCACGAAGATGCGGACCTACTGCCGGAAGGTTTTGTTCCTTCCCCTCTTGGCCGTATTGCTTCTCACCGGCTGCACAGGAGACGACGATTCGCCTTCGTCGGACTCCGGCGTAACAAGCGATGACGACTCGGCGTCGGACGACGACACGACCGCCGATGACGACGCGGCGGACGACGATCTCGCGGACGATGACGACGACGGGCCGAGTTATCGCCCGATCCTGTTCGTGCATGGATTCCTCGAAGACGGCGACGCCTTTCACGCGCAGTCGCAGCGCTTCGCCACGAACGACTACGACCTCGATCGCGTCTTCGCCGTCGATTACAACACGCTCTGGGCGACGCCGGACGCCGTCGATCTGATCGGCGGGGCGATCGACGAGATCCGCGCGCTCACCGGCGCCGACGACGTCGACCTGATCGGCCACTCGATGGGCGGGTCGATGGGCGCGGATTATCTGCAGGGCGCCCCCGCGCCGAACCACGTCGCCCACTACGCCCACGTGGCGTCCTTCGATTTCGAAACGGCGGGCATCGACGCGCCGATCCTCAATCTGTCGTCCGAGGCCGATGCGGTGGTCGGTGCGCGAGAGATCGACGGCGCGACCAACGTGGTGCTGCCCGGCCTCGACCACCTGCAACTCGCGACGTCGCCCGAGACCTTCGAGCAGCTCTTCACCTTCTTCAACGGCGAGCCGCCCGCGACGCTCGAGGTCGAGCCCGCCTCGCCCATCACGCTCTCGGGACGCACACTCGTCTTCGGCACGAACGAGCCCGCGCCCGCGCAGATCGTGCGCATCTTCGCGGTCGATCCCGCGACGGGGGAGCGCGACGCCGCCGAGCCCGACGCGGTTTTCACGTCCGACGCGACCGGCGCGTGGGGCCCATTCGATGCTGAGCCGGACACGCACTACGAGTTCGAGATCCGCGACGAGGCCGGGCGCTGGCCGGCGGTGCGTTATTACCGCGAGCCGTTTATGCGTTCGAGCCGCCTCGTGCACTTTCGCGTGTTGCCCGATTTCGATTCGGCGTTCGCGGTGCCGTTCAAGCTGCTACCGCTGCTGGGTGATCGCGTCGCCTTTGCCTCGCTCAACCTCAACCGCGCGGCGATCGCCGGGCGCGACACCTTCACCGTGGACGGAATCGACCTGGCGACCGAAGACGTTACGCCCGCCGACCAGAGCGTTCTCGCGGCGGTGTTCGCCGATCTCAACTTCAACGGCGCCACCGACGGACCGATCCTGCCCGGCATCGTCGGCCTCTTTCCGTTCTTCACGATCTACGATCTTTTCGCCGATCCCGGCGTCGGCGATCCCATCCCGATCGAATTCAACGGACGCACTCTGACGATCCGAGGGGACGAGGGCCCCGCCGAGTCGCTCTCCATCGCTCAATTCGACTGAGCGCCGCGTCGCGCGATCCACGCGGTTGCGCGCCGTGCGCGGTTTCCCGATCATGACGCGGTGGGCAAGATGAACATCACGGAGCGCCGCGCGTGGACGATCTACGGTGCGGCGTGGTGCGTCTGGCATCTGCTCGTTTTTCTCTCGACGCCCGACACCGGCCTGCACATCGGGAATCACGAAGAGGCGATGAGCGGCAACCTCGCGCGGGCGCTCGTCGAGGGCCTCGCCCTGCCCGCGTGGCATTATCAATACGCCCATCACACGCACGGCACGTTCCTTTACGGCCTGCTGCTCGCGCCGATCTACGCGATTGGCGGATCATCGATTCTGTGGGTCAAGGCGCTGGGGCTCGCGTTCGCCGCGGCAGGAACGGCGCTGTGGATCGCCCTGGTGCGCCGCGCCTTCGGGCCGCGAACGGCGGCGATCTTCGCGGCGTGGTGGCTCGTCGCCCCGCCCGCGCTGATGCGGATGCAGCACCTCGCGTGGGCGAATCACATGGAGAGCATCGCGTGGATCGGTGCGATGCTGCTCGTCTTCGCGGGTGCGGACGACTCCGAACCTTCTCCGAAACGCTTCGCGTGGCTCGGCGCGCTCGCGGGATTCGCGAGTTTCTTCTGCCTGCAGAGCCTGCTCGTCGCCGTGCCGCTCGCGGTCCTGACACTCTGGCGTTGGCGTCGCGCGGCAATTCGGCCCCTCGCCGCCGCCGTGCCCGCGTTCGTCGCCGCCTACAGCCCCCACTGGCTTTACCAACACGCGATGTATCGCTCCCTCAACCTCGAAGCGAAGCACCCCGATCTCGTCGCCCGCGCACGCGCATTCGCCGAGGTCGTCCCCGAGGCGCTCGCCTACGCGTGGCCGATCGTGACATGGCTCGCGGTCGCCGCGGTCGCGGTCGCGCTCATCTTCGCCATTCGCGAATTCGCGCGCCCGGCTCGCCGCTACACCGATCGCTCCGGGCCGTGGGTGCTGCGCGCGCTCGTGCTCCACATCGCCGCGTTTTTTGCCGCCAATGTGCTGTCGACCTTTGCCGTCGAGCCCTACGCGCTCGACGTCTATCGATTCCGGTACGTCACGCCGCTCTTTCCCACGGCCATGGCGATCGCCGCGTGGGCGCTCGCGGCGTGGCCGCGATTCGCCGCCATCGTACTCGCGCCGCTGATCGTCGCCGGTGCGTTCGACGCCCGCGTGCCGCAGACGATCGCGTCGGTGGCGGCGCAGGCGCGCGACGGGATTCCCGGCGCGTGGATGTGGGAACTGCGCGGCGACAACCTGCGCCCGATCGTCGAGCAGAACGCGCCGTTTGCGTGGGGCAACGCGCTGGAGATTCGCGGCGACCGCGACGAGACGTGGCGCGAGATCGCCGACCAGATCGGTCGTTTGCCGACCGAGTGGCGCGCGCTCGCCTGCGAGACCCTCGCGCTCGATCGCGGCGAGACCGCGCCCGATTTCGTGCGCGCGTCGTGCGGGCCGACCGCCGACGCCTCGTGGCGGCGCGGACTCGGCCGCCGACAATTACGAATCGTGTTCAACGGCATGTTCCAGGACCCGAGCCCCGAAGCCATCGGCCGCGCGTTTGGGGGCGTTTGCGCGAAGGCCGACGCCGATCTCGCGCGCGGATTCGCCTACGAATTTCTCGCGCAATACGAGGTGCGCACACACGCGCGTTTTCGCATCGAGGACGCCGCGCAGACGCGCGCGGCGGTCTCGTCGGTGCTCGCGAGCACGGACGCCGAGGCGTGCGCGGGCGCGGCGATCGCGAACGGGATGGGGCGCTTCGTCGCCGAGCTGGAGATCGACCGCGCGCCGTTCACGACACTGTCGCGCTTCACGCCGCTCGATCCCACGCCGGAACGAATGGCGGAGTTCGAGAGCGGTTACGCCTCGGGCATGGCTCTCGCGTTCATCGCGAAGTGGCGCTGCGCGCCCGGCGATCTGCCACTGCTGCGCACGCCGCAACTCGCCCCGCGCCTTGCCGACATGAGCCTTCGTCTCGAAGCGCGCGGCGAACGCATGTGCCTCGCGCGGATGCCGGCCGACTGGACAGCGCCGGGCGCGGCCCCGACAATGCCGTGATGTCATTAGTCGATCCATTGAGCGATTCGGTTTCGCGCGCTCTCTCGGACGCGTTCGCGGGCGTATCGGGCCCGTTCTTTTTCGTGGGGTCCGGCAAGAACGCGGGCAAGACGACCGCGATGAACGCGGCGAACCGCGTGTTGGCGACGCGCGGCGCCGACGTGGGCGTGACGACGATCGGCCACGACGGCGAGGGGCGCGACGCGATCCTGGGCACCGAAAAGCCGCCGGTCGAGGTCTTCGCCGGCAACCTCGTGTGCCTCACGCGCCGGATGATGGACGACGCGGGCGACGCGCTCGCCCCCGTGGCGTCCACCGGATTTGTCACGCCGATGGGCGCGCTCGAGATCGCCCGCGCGCTTTACCCGGCGAACGTCGAGATCCTCGGACCCGAGACCAACGCGCGCTGTGCGGCGGTGTGCGACCAGATGCGGAGGCTGGGCGCGCGCATCGTGCTGGTCGACGGTGCGTTTTCGCGGCGCACGCAGATCGCGATGCACGACGAATCGCCGCTCGCCCTGATTGCGTCGGGCGATTTGGGGGCGACGACCGGCGAGGTGAGGGCGACGATCCGCTATTGGGTGGAGTTGCTCGATCTGCCGCGCGCGGGCGAACCCGACGACGAAGCGGCGGGTATCGAAACGCCGGGGGGCGTAACGGGGGCGTCGATCCTGTTCACTGACGCATGCGTGCGCGTGCGCGGTCCGCTGCTGGGCGAGACGGCGGCGAAGCTCGCGCGAATGGCGCGCAGGCGGCGGGTCGTGCTCGACGATGCCACCAAGGTGTTTTGCGAGGAGCGCGAATGGCGGGCGCTTCGCGACGCGTGCGCGTCGGTCAATGTCGTCCGCTCGTTCGATTTGCGGTTCGTCGCCGCGAACCCGACCGCGCGTTTCAAGGGGGCGTTCGACGCGGATGAGTTCGCACGCGCGCTCAAAGACGCCGCGCCGAACAAGCCGGTGATCGATGTCGTTGCCCGAATCGTTCTTTGACGCGTCGACGATTCCCGCTTACGGGAACAGCGGATACGGCTTGCCGAGCTTGTAGCTGAGATTCGCGAAGAATCGCGTTTCGTCGTCCATATCCCGCGCCTCGAGGTAGACCTGCTCCGCGCCCGCGGTCACGTTGATGTGGTGCGTCGTGAAACGCAGCGCACCGACGATGCCGTTGCGATCTTCCTCGTTCGTGGTGCCGCGCATGAGCACGCCGTCGTATTCGACGATGAGCGTGACGAAGTTGCGCGGGTGCAGCGGGAACACCATGCCCAGATGCACCTCGCCGCTCTTTTCCTCGTAATCGCGCCCGCTCACGCCCAGGTCGCGCAGCACGAGCTGGCCGTCGGCCATGATGGCGAACGCGTACTCGGTGAAAAACAGGTCGTTGATCTCGACGCCGGTGGCGACCAGCAGCCGCGCGCCCCACGATTTCACGTCGGATACGCCGTCCTCGTATTCGATGCCGGGCGCGATGCCGCCGAGCCCGATGGCGAGCGGCGGGAGAAAGAGCGAGGGGTGCGCATAGCCCCACTTGAACATGCCCTCGACGCTGCCGATGCCCGCGTGGCTGGTCTGGCCGAACACGCGCTCGCGACGACCGAACTCGTCGATGCGCTCGCCGACGGCCAGGTCGGATTCGACGTAGGGGATGTGAAGTCCGAACTCGAATCCGGCGGGAATCCCCACGCCCGCATTGAAGACGTATTCGGTGCGCGTGTAATCGGGGTCGGGGTTCGTCTGCTGCAGATACGCGGTGCCGACCTCCACGGTGCCGGGATCCAGCGTGCGCGACGACGTGGTGAAGAACAGGCCCGACATGCCTTTGTAGTTTTGCGGCAGGTTGTTGACCTTGGGCTTCGCGTCCTGCACCTGCGGGCCCGACGGCGCGGCGGGTTCGACATCGGTCGTCGCCGGAGCCGCACCCTCGTCCTCATCCTCGTCCTGCGCCCACGCCGGCGCGGCGATCGTCATGATCGCGAATACGGCGACCGCGCCCCACGCCCCCATGCGCATTCCCGATTTCATCCATCTCTCCGCGGCGTATGCAGAACCGCCGGGGGATGCTCGTCCGTCGCCGTTTCGGCCATCCCCTGGCGCGTCAATTCTCGCATCAAAACAACCGTCTCGTCCACGCGTTCCTCGCCGGACAGCTCGATCAGCCGCCGGACCCGCTGGTCGAAATCGCGCGTGACGCCGAGCTGCGCCGCGGGTTCGGCGTAGATCTTGTCGTGCGCCGTGCGCTCCATCTTCTCCTTGCCCGTGAACAGCTCTTCGGAGAGCTTTTCGCCGGGGCGAAGGCCCACGAACTTGATCTCGATATCCTTGTCGGCGTCGAGCCCGGACAGGCGGATCAAATTGCGCGCGAGTTCCAGAATGTTGATCTGCTCGCCCATCTCCAGCACGAAGATCTCGCCACCCTGGCCCATCGCCGCCGCTTGCATCACGAGCTGCGTCGCCTCGGTGACGGTCATGAAGTAGCGCTGCGCCTTGGGGTGCGTCACCGTCACCGGCCCGCCCTCGGAAATCTGCCGGTGGAAGAGCGGAATCACCGAGCCCGACGAGCCCATCACGTTGCCGAAACGCACCGCGATGAATTTCGTCTTCGGCTGCTTTTGAGCGAGCGATTGCAGGATCATCTCGCCGATGCGCTTGGTCATGCCCATGACGTTGGTCGGGCGCACGGCCTTGTCGGTGGAGATGAAGACGAAGCGTTCGACATCGCGCTCGATCGCGGCCATCGCCACGTTGAGCGTTCCCTCGACGTTGTTGCGCAGCGCCTCGATGGGGTGCAGCTCCATCATGGGCACATGCTTGTATGCGGCGGCGTGAAAGACCACCTGCGGCTTGTGCTCCGCCATCACCGCCAGCAGCTTCTGGCGGTCGAGAATGTCGCCGATGATGGGCAGCGTGCGGACGTGCGGGAAGTGTTGAACGAGTTCCCACTGGATCATGAACAGCGCGTTTTCGTTGCGCTCGAACAGCACGATCGTGTCGGGGTCGACGGCCGCGATCTGGCGGCACAGCTCGCTGCCGATCGAACCGCCCGCGCCGGTGATCAGAATCGTGCGTCCTTCGAGCTGCGAGCGGATCAGATCCTGATCGAGGCGCACGGTTTTGCGCCCCAGCAGGTCCTCGACCGACACCTCGCGAAGCTGCTTGACCGATACGCGCTCGTTGAGGATGTCCGCCATCGGCGGCACGATCTTGAAGCGCACGTTCGTTTCGCGGAAGCGGCTGATGAGGTCCTTGAGTTCCTTGGGCTTGAGCGACGGCGACGTGATGATGATCTCGTCGACCTTGTGGCGTTCCAGAATGCGCGGGATCTCTTCGCGACCGCCGAGGATCGACACACCGTGGATCTTGAAGCCCTTCTTCGGCGCGAAGTCGTCGATGAAACCGATCACGTTCAGGCGCAGCGCCTCGTTGTTGCGGATCTCCTTGAGCAGCTCCACGCCGATCTGACGGCTGCCGTAGATCAGCACGTTCGACCCGGCGGGGGTGCGTTCGTTGAGGAGCTTTTCGCGAAACGCGCGAAGCGAGAAACGGATGCCGCCGATGAACGTGATCGTGATGAACCAGTCGATCATGAAGATCGAGCGGGGGAAGCCCGGGAAGAAGAAGACCGCGACGACGATGAAGGCGAGCGTCGAAACCGTGCTGGCGCGGATGATGTCCGACAGGTCGTCCATGCCGACGTACCGCCACCAGCCGCGGTACAGATCGAAGTAGTAGAACACCGCGATCTTGATCAGGATGATCCACGGTGCACTGCGCCAGAACAGACGGCCCGCCCAGCCGGAGAGATCCGAATCGAAACGCAGTGAAAACGCGAGAAAATAGCCGAAAACGATCAGGACGATCTGGCTGGAGACGATAAACACGCGCCGAAATCGCAGCACGCTGTGCCCGAACGGCGTATCCAGAAAATTTCGTCCGCGTAAATCTTCGCGAAGACCCATGGCGGGTGGTCGTCCCTTTCCGGCCCCGATCCCATCACATATCGAATCAAAATCGAGGGAAGTTTAGCGGGAGCCGCACGGAAGGGCAACACCCGAGCCAAGAAAAGTGACCGACTGGACGAATCGGTCAGACCGTTCAGCCCATCTTTTCGATCAGGTCCTCGGACTCGACGACCCGGCTCACCGGCGATGGATCGATCGCGATGCGCAGAAGCGCCAGGCCGAGCTGCGCTCCAGTGATCGTCCGCCAGCGGCGACCGAAGCGCGCGAGCCCCACCGCGCCCGCCGCGCCCGAGAACGCGTCGAAAAACGTTGCGGCCGCGCGCTCGGCGGGCCGGGCGTCGTCGCGATCCGCGCCGCTGATGAACGCGGGGCGCACGATGGAGTACGGCAACCCCGAGCCGCGCACGGCCTCTTCGGCCATCCAGCGTGCCCGGCCATAGGGCGAGGTCGAGCTGGCGTTCGTGCCAATCGCCGAGAGATACACGATGCGCGGCGAGAGTCCCGACGCCTTCGCCGCGTCGACGGTCATTTTCGTCAGCCCGAAATCCACCGCCATGTAGCTCTGCGCGCTCGCGTCGCCCCCCGCGCGGGCCACGTGCTTCGCCCGGTCGCGCGTGGTGCCGATGGCGATGACGATCGCGGCGGGTCGCTCCCGGCGAAACGTCGCCGCCAGCGATTCGGTTTCCCAAGGGGTCGCATCGACCCGAGCGCCGATGCCCTCGAACCGGCTCGACCACTCGCCGAGGCGCGGCGAATCGGGGCGAACGTGCGCGATCGTGTCGATTTCGGCGTCGCGCGCCGCGCGCACCACCTCGCGCCCGGTGTAGCCGGTCGCCCCAAGAACGAAGAGGGCGTTCGAAAAATTGGTCATGATCTCGCGAGTTTACCACGCGTTTCGGCCCGATGTCGTGGTTATTTGGCCGTTTGCGGAATTTTCGGGCGAATCTACGGATAGAGCTTATAGAACTTTTCATTCAGGACTTCGCGGGCGCTTCCGACAACCCAAGGGAGCAAACGTCCCGATCGAAAAACTTCGAGCCCGCCAAAACGAGACCACACGCGCTGCGCGTGGTCCGTTTATCGATTCCGAGGGTTGTCTTTGTGCGTTTTTCGGTCGGCTCAGGGATTGAGCCGTGAGGGAGGTATCATGTCCCGTCTGCGTTTCCGGTCCATCAGGTCCAAGCTGCTCGCCATGGGCGTCGCGCTCGTCGCCATGCCGGTCTTCGCCCTCACCGCGATCGCCCTTTACCTGGGCGGCGGCATGCAGGGAGAGGTCGGCGAACAGATGAGTGGCATGACGAACGCGAGCCTCGGCGCGGTGCTGCAGGGCGTCAATCACATGATCGACGCGCATGTGGCGACCGTGAAACAAGAGCTGCTGTCCGGATTCAACGTCGCCAAGCGCGTGCTGGCCGATGGCGGCGGCGCCGGTCTTTCCGCCGACCAGGTCGTCGAATGGCATGCCGAGAACCAGTTCACCAAACAGGCGCAGGCGCTGAAACTGCCCCGACTGACGCTCGGGGCCGCGGCGGTCGAGCCGCTCGCGGATTTCGCGAAACGCGCGCCCGTGGTGGACGACGTGCGCGACCTGATCGGCGCGTCTTGCACCATCTTCCAGAAGATGAACGACCAGGGCGATCTTCTGCGCGTGGCGACGAACGTGAAAAAGGCCGACGGCAAACGCGCGGTGGGCACTTACATCCCCGCCGTGAACCCCGACGGCAAGCCGAACCCCGTCGCGGCGGCGATCGCGCGCGGCGAGCGCTACGAGGGCCGTGCGAAGGTCGTCGACACGTGGATGTCCACGGTGTACGAACCGCTCAAGGACGGCGCGGGCAAGACGATCGGCGCGCTCTTCATCGGCGTACCCATCGAGGGAAGCGGCGCGCTGCGCAAGGCGATCTACGAAACGGTTGTGGGCAAGTCGGGCTACGTGTTCGTGATCGGCGGCTCGGGCGACGAGATGGGCCACTACGTCGTCTCGAAAAACGGCGAGCGCGACGGCGAGAACATCTGGGACGCGAAGGACGCCGACGGCAAGACGTTCATTCAGGAGATGGTGAACGAAGGCAAGAAGAAAAAGCCGGGCGAGTTCGGCATCATCCGCTACGCGTGGAAGAACAAAGACGAAACCAAGGCGCGCATGAAGATCAGCGCTTACACCTACTACGAGCCGTGGGACTGGGTCATCGGCGCCGGCGCGTATGAGGACGACTTCCACGACGTGAACCAGCGCCTCGCGGCGGGCTTCGGGCGCATGCGCAACGGCTTCATCGTCGCGGGCGTGCTGACGACGCTGCTGGGCGTGGTGTTCACCCTGATCGTCGGCAACGCCATCGCCAAGCCGGTTCGCGTGACGAACACGGTGCTCAAAGACATCGCCGAGGGCGAGGGCGATCTGACGCGCCGCCTCGACGTGACGACCGCGGACGAAGTGGGCGAGCTCGCGCGCAATTTCAATGTCTTCGCCGAAAAACTCCAGAAGTCGGTGCGCAGCGTGCTCGAAAACACCGGCGCGCTTCGCCAAACGGTGTCGAAGCTCTCCACGGTGTCGTCGGGCCTCGCGAGCGGCGCGGAAGAAACCAACACGCAGACCAACGCGGTGGCCGCGGCGACCGAGCAGATCACGGCCAACGTTTCGCACGTCAACGGCGTCACGCAGAACATGACGACGGGCGTGAACACCATCGCATCGTCGTCGGAAGAGGTGGCGTCGAGCGTCAACTCGGTGGTGGCGTCGATCGAGGAAATGTCGGGGAGCCTGAACGAGGTCGCGCGCAACTGCGCGAACGCGTCGACGATCGCGGGCAAGGCGGCGACCATCGCGCGGGACGCGACGGACGTGATCCAGCGCCTGGCCGAAGCCTCGAAGCGCATCGACGTTGTGGTGGAGACGATCAGCGATATCGCGGACCAGACGAACCTGCTGGCGCTCAACGCGACGATCGAGGCGGCGAGCGCGGGCGACGCGGGCAAGGGTTTCGCGGTGGTGGCCAACGAGGTGAAGGAACTGGCGAAACAGACCGCGACGGCGACGGGCGAGATCGCGGAGCAGATCCGCGAGATGCAGGAACGCACGGGCAAGGCGGTCGAGAGCATCACGGCGGTGGTCGGCGTGGTCGGCGAGATCGACGAGATCACGCACACGATCGCCGCGACGGTGGAGGAGCAGACCGCGGCGACGAACGAGATCGCGCGGGCGATGTCGTCGGCAGCGGGCGGCGTGGCGGGCATGTCGCGCAGCGTGCAGGAACTGCGCGATCACATCCGCAACGACGTGGCGCGGGGCATCGAGGACGTGGCGACGACTGTGACCAGCGTGTCGCGCAACATTCAGAACGTGCACCTCGCGGCGCAGGAAACGGCGCGCGGCGCGGCGGTGACGAACGAGGTTTCGGAACAGATGACCATGCTCGCCGACGAGCTCGGCCGCGTCGTCGATCAGTTCCGCGTTTAGGCTTCCGATAGATTCGCGATTCGGGGACGGGCTCGCCCGTCCCCATCTTCATTGGCGCGCGATGCGGCGCACCACGAGCCCCGAACGCAATTTGGGCTCGAACCACGTGGACTTGGGCGGCATGACCTCGCCCGCGTCGGCGACGGCGAGCAGGTCGTCCATCGAGGTGGCGAAACACGCGATCGCGAGGCCCGACGGCGACGCGGCGACGCGCTGTTCCAGCTCGGCGAGCGGCCGTGCGCCGCCGACGAACTCGATGCGCGGATTCGTGCGTGGGTTGTCGATGCCCAGGATCGGCCCGAGCAACTCGTCCTGCAAAACGGCCACGTCGAGCCGCGACGCGACGGACGTGCCGTTCGGTTTTTTCTTGGGCGCGATGCGAACCCACGAACCGTCGATGAAAAGGCCGAATTCGCCCGGGCGCTCCGGCGCGGGCGTCGCCGCGCGTTTCACGTCGAACACCCATTCGACGCGCGCCATGACGTCGGCGACCGTTCGCGACTCGAGATCCGTGACGACCCGGTGATACGGTAGGATGCGAAGCTGGTTGTGCGGAAAGATCGTGGCCATCACGCGGGCGGCGGGCGATTCGGGTGAACCGTCGCCGACGCGCCCCTCGCGCCACACACGGGTCGAAGCGGCGATGCGGTGGTGGCCGTCGGCCACATAGAGCGATTCCACGTCGGCGAAGGCCGCGAGCAGGTTCTTCACGTCGTCGTCGCGATCCACCACCCACAGCCGGTGGCGCACGCCGTCGGCCGCGCGAAACGCGATCGTGGGTTCGGTGCGCGCATGGCCGAGGATCGCGGCATCCACGGAAGGGTCGGAGCGGTACGCCAGATAGACCTGCCCGGTATTGGCACCCGTCGTCGCGATGTGCCGCGTGCGGTCGAGCTCCTTGTCGGGGCGCGTGAATTCGTGGCGCTTGATGACGCCCGCCTCGTATTCGGCGAGGCTCACCTCGGCGATGAGGCCGGTCTGCGTGCGCCCCTCGCGTTCGAGCTCGTACACGTAAAACTCGGGGCGCTCGCTTTCGCGAAGAGTTCCCGCCGAGACGAGGCGGTCGAGTTCGGCGCGTGCGCGCGCGTACACGGCGTCGCCGTAGGGGTCCTCGCTCTCGGCCATGGCGGCCTCGGAACGGACCACGCGCATGAAGCTGTCGGGGTGCGTCGCCGCGATTTGCCGCGCCTCGGCGGCGTTCACGACGTCATAGGGCGGGCACGACACATTGGCCGCGCAATCGGCCCGAACCACATCGCCTCGAAAAGGCGCGACGAACACCATGACGACTCCGGCGGCAAAACACCCAGGAACGGGGACGAGAAAGGGGCGAAAAAGCCGCCGGATTATAAGGAGCAAGGCCCGCGGCGCAAGGGCGCGGCAACGCCATGCCCGGAATCAGGCGCAGCCGCCTCCGCCGTCCGACCCGCCGCCGTCGTCGTCGCCGCCCCCGTTTCCGCCGCCGACGCCTCCGAGACCCGTGTCGCTGTCGTCGTCATCATCGTCGTCGTCACCGGGGAACCAGCCGTCGTCGTCATCGTCGTCGGACGGCTGCGTGGTGGTGGTGGTCGAGGTCGGGATCGAGGTTGTCGTCGGGCTCGTCGTCGTGGTCGTGCCCGGGTTCGTCGTGGTCGTCGTCGCGTGCGTGGTTGTCGTCGTGTGCGTCGTGGTGGTCACGTGCGTCGTGGTGGTGGTCGTCGTCGTGGTGACGACAACCGTGTACTTCTCCATCACATCCGACGGAAAACCCAGAGGGCCGATCGGATCGCCGCCTGCCACCCACAGTGCGTTCTGCGACACCGCCCAGCCCACGCGGTAGCGGTTTTGCACGACGTTCGTCGTCTGCGTCCACGATCCCCCGGGGGTCGCGGTGTAACCCTTGTTCACCCAACCGCCGCTGCCGTTTTCGCCGTGCGAAAAGATCAGCTTGCCGTTCGCCGTTCCCGACGCGCCGCCCCACCAGATCGTCGGCAGGTTCGGGCACGTGTCCCACGAGTCCGTCCCCGGCGTGTACACGTCGCAGGTGTTGAGCTCCGTGTCCGTCTCATCGACGCCGCCGAACACATAGAGCTTGCCGCCCGCGACGCCGCTTCCGTGGAACCGCCGCGAGGTGGGCATGGGCGTGAGCGCTAGCCATTCGTCGTTGTCGGGATCGTAGGACCAGCACTCGGGGTGCGACAAATCATTCTGATCGCCACCGCCGCACAGGTAGAGCAATGTGCCGATCTTGTCGAAGGTGTAGGCGTAGCGCGGCCCCGGCACCGTCGCCGTCATCGTCTCGAAAAGATTCCACGTGGTCTGGTATCGATACACCGTGCCGACCACGTTCGTGCCATCGAAACCGCCCGGGATGTAGATCCAGCCGCCCAGCTCCGTGCCGTGGCCGAGCGCCAGGGCCGCCGGAAGGTTCGCCGCGTTCGACCATGTCAGTGTCGAGATCTTGTATTTATCCGACGAACGCAGGTAGCTGCCCAGCCAGTCCATTCCGCCGAACACATAGATGTTCTGGGCATCCGCAGCCATGATCGGATCAAAGCGCTGGGTGTCCATGCCCGACATCTGCGTCCATTGGGCAGCCGCGGGCGATGCCGCGACGATTGCGAACGCGAACGCAACAAACCACAGAAAAGCGCGAGAGCGCATTGTTCCGTCTCCCCAAAGCGGAATCACGCGTTGCCGACCACGGCCTGTGTAACACAACTGACCGGCGGTTCTCAACGGGGACGCGTGGGGGCCGCCTCCTCGCCGCCCACGGTCTGGGCAGGTGTGGGTCGTGAAGAATTCCGCCACTTGGCTTGATATCGATGTCATCTATACTGAGTGCGATCATTGTCCATTTTCCGGGCGAGCCCCTACGCGTCCGCGCCGGCTCGTCCACGGAAGGGACCCCATGACCGACGAACAAGAAGCTTTGGTCGAATCGATCGCGAAATCCACGAAGCGAACCATATCGCTCCTCTACGTTCAGCTCAGTCTGTGCCTTTATGTGTGCGTGATGCTCGCGGGCAACGGGGCGCGAGGATATCTCGGCGCGGGCAAGGAAGTGCGGCTGCCCATTATCGATTTTCCAATCCATTATCGGGCGTTTTCCGTCATCGGGCCGTGGATGGTCGTCTCGACCTCGATGTGCCTGTATTTCGAACTGCGTCGACTGTATCGCTGGTATCAAGAACTTGCGGCGACGCGGTGCGACACCCCTCGCGATTGGAGCATCGTCGTCGAGCCGTCGATATTCGGGTCGCTGGTCCTCGATCGAGGAATGAAGAGCACCGACCGGCTGGTGCTGTCGGTGCTAGTGGGCGCGGCGATGTGGCTCGTCCCGGTCTTCACGGTATGGCTCTTCGCATGGGAGTTTTCAGCGCTCCACGGTTTCTGGTCGTCGACCTACCACGCACTGGTCGTGTTGGTGATGACCGGGGCCGCCTTCGTCTCGGGTTTGCGTTGCGACGTTTGGGTCGATACGCAGAAGCGACGAACGCGGGCTCTCGTTTACGCCCTCCGGATCGTGCTCGCGTTCGTGCCGGTCGGCCTTGCGGCAAACTACGCGGTTGCCGCCGCGCGGGGCGAGTTCCCTCCGTTCGCCGAAGGTCGGTTCGAGTCGTTCGTTGCGCGGGCAAGCTTGCCGCTGAATCTGTCGGCGGAGCGCGCGGCGTTCGAAACCCTCGATCGCGCCGCGGAGCGACCGTCCCCCTCCGCCGAAAGGGAAATGGGCTTCGCGGAAGGGGAACGCGACGCGGGGGCCGGTGCGCCGCAATTCATCGGGGTCGAGTTGTCAGCGATGCCACTGCAATCCGCGGATCTGCGCGGGGCGGATCTGCGCGGTGTGGACTTCCGGGGTTCGGATCTCAGCGGAGCGATGCTCGAGGGTGCCGATCTGCGCGATGCGAACTTCACGAGGAGGCGCGTGGAATATTCGGGCGATCCGCTTTCGCGGCTCGGCGTCTGGATGAGTCCCGCACATCGGCACATGGAAAAGCGGTCGGCCGCCATTGCCACCCGATGCGCTGATGAGGATGCAGACGAAGCGACCGAACCGGACGTTTGGGTCCGCTCGATCCGGGTGCCCGCGACACTGGAGCATGCACGAATGGAGAATGTGTTGGCGTCGAACGCCCGCTTCGGTTGCGCACAGATGTCCCAAGCCCGAATGCGTCGCATCGACCTGACCCGCGCGAGCCTCAACCGCGCGGATCTGACCGGAGTGAAATTGAATGAAGCCATGATGCGAAACTCCAACCTTCGCCGGGTCGATTTGACCTGCGCGGCGCTCGACAACGCCGATCTCGGCGGCGCGGACATTTTCGGCGCCCGTCTCGATCGAACATCCCTGTGCAATGCCATCCTCGCCGTACGCGTGGTAGAGTCCGTGCAATCCGACTGCACCCCCGCATTTTCTTCCGAAGCGGACGCGGCCTTGACGCGGACACTTGGTCGGGCAGGCGTCGTACGCGATGCCCTCGTCGACGACCGGGCGATCGCGAGCATCACGAAGTCGTGGAATGCGTTGGCCAACCGCAAATGGCGCGTCACAAGGTCGAATGGATGCTGGACCGCGCGGCAGGTTCGGCCCGACGATCCCGATCCCTGCGCCGACTAAGGAGGCGGGACGAATCCCTGGTCGCGCGGAAATCGCGCCGCTGCGCGCGAGCCCCGAACCACATCGATGTCCGACCCGTTTGACAACGTCTCCCGGCGGCGCAATCTTTTTGCGACAGGATCGCCAATGGACGAAAGCCCGCACGACATCCTGCGCTTTCGGCACGCCATCGACCGCATCGACGCGGCGAACGACGACGATCCGCGTCGCGTGCACGACGAACGCACCGGGCGACCGATCGCCCGCGAGCGGCTGTATTCGCGGCGCATGACCGAAGCCTTGGGACGCCTCGATCGCGATGCGTCGGTCGCGCAACGGCTCGCGGTGCGCGCGCAGCACATCCGGCGCTGGATGATCGGACGCGACGAATACCCCTTGGACCGCTCCGGGTATCTGCGCTGGCGCGAAGCCCTCAAGCGTTTCCACGCTGAAACAGTGGCGGCGATCCTGCGCGATGTGGGCTATGACGAAGCGACGATCGCGCGCGTTTCGTCGCTGCTCAAAAAGGAGCGCCTTCGCACCGATCCCGAGACGCAGACCCTCGAAGACGCGGCGTGCCTCGTTTTTCTGGAGTACGAGTTTGCCGAATTCGCGCCGCGCCACGACGATGCGAAGATCGTCGAGATCGTGCGCAAGACCTGGGGCAAGATGAGTGAACGAGGCCGCGCCGCCGCGCATCAGATTGTGCCGCGGCTCGACGACTCCCTGCGATTTCTCGTCGAACGCGCGCTCGCCGAATAGATCTTACTTCCCGATCGCCGCCGTCAGCACGCGCGGGCCATCCGCCGTGACGAGGATGTCGTCCTCGATGCGCACACCGCCCACATCACGCCACGCGCCCAGGGCGTCCCAATTCACGCGGTCGCGGTGCGTTTCGCGGCGAACCGGGTCGTCCAGAATCGCGGGCACGAAATAGATCCCCGGTTCGACGGTCATCAGAAAGTTCTCGGCAAGCGGCAGATCGACGCGCACGCGCGCGCCGCAGCACATTCGCCCCTCGGGCCGGCCCGACGCGCGGCCGCCCACGTCGCGCACGCTGAGGCCCACCATGTGGCCGACGCCGTGCGGGAAAAACAGCGCGATCGCACCCGACTCGAGCAGCTCGTCGTCGCCACCGCGCACGAGGCCCGCGTCGCGCAGCCCCGTCGCCATCACGCGCGCGGCGGCGCGGTGCACGTCGTGCCATTCGACGCCGACGCGGCAGCCCTCGATGGCCGCGAGCTGCGCCGCAAGCACGATGTCGAAGATCGCCTGTTGTCGCCCGTTGAACGCGCCGGCGGCCGCGAATGTGCGCGTCACGTCGGCGGTGTAGCCGTCGATCTCGCCGCCCGCGTCCACGAGCACCACGTCGTTCTCGCCGATGACGCGCGCGCCGGGCTCGAAGTGCAGCACCGCCGCGTTCGAACCCGCGCCGACGATCGTGCCGTAGCCAACGCCGGTCGCGCCGCTGCGAAAGAACTCGGCCTCGATCTCGATCGCGACCTCGCGTTCCGTGCGCCCCGGGCGAATCATTTCGCGCGCTTTCGCGTAACCCGCCGCGGTCGCGGCGACGGCGCGTTCGACGAGCGCGATCTCGGCCGCGTCCTTGGGCCGGCGTGCCGCATCGAATCGATCCTGAACGCTCGCCGAGATTTCGGCCTCGAACGCGATGCCGGGTACGGGCGCGCCGAGCGACGCGATGCGCCGTCCCGCCCGCGCACGCAGCCACGCGTCGAGGTGGGCGATGTCCTCACCCGGGGGCACGTCGGGCTCGCCCTCCCACAGACGTTCGTCGGCCGACGCGGGGCGTACGAAGTGCGTCCATCCGCCCATCGCGTCCCACGCCATCACGCCGCCGGGCCGACGCGAACCCGTGAGCCAGTAGTATTCGGGGTACGGGATGAAGGGATAGGTTTGATCGAGCCCACCGGGCTTGCCGATCGGCTCGCCCGCGCCGACGCACACCACGTCCGCCGCGCCGCCCATCGCGTCCGCAGCGCGCCGTTTTCTCGCTTTCAGAACGTCATCCGAAAAAACTGCCATGTGGCCTCCCGTGCGCGCGCATCATACGCCGAACGACGCGAGGTGCGAACATCGAGACGGGTTCGCGGTGGCATCATCGACGCAAATGGGTGGGAGCGGTTGCGGAAAGCGCCACGGCGCTAGGAGAGTATCCTTTTCGGGCGCGGGCGACTTTTGGCGGTCGCGACACCTCGCCGCTCGATCAACGCGCGCGTACGCTCCACTTCCGCGGCCAGTAACTTTTCGTCGGGCAGCGCGAGACGGTACTGCGCGGCCACGACCTTGTTCGGCAAGCCCTCGAGGGCATAGCGAGCGAGCGCCGCACCCCTGCTCGTACATAGGATCAGGCCCACGGGCGGGTTCTCGTCGTCGGCCATCCAATGCTCCCGCGCGTAGTTCAGATACATATGCATCTGCCCGGCGTCGGCGTGCGTGAACTTGCCGACCTTGAGATCGATCACGACCAGACAGCGCAGGCGGCGGTGGAAGAACAACAGATCGACGCGATACCACTCGTCGTCGATGCGCAGACGGCGCTGGCGGCCGACGAACGCGAAGTCGCCGCCCAGTTCGAGCAGGAAGCGCTCGAGTTGTTCGATGAGCGCGCCTTCGAGTTCGCTCTCGGAATATTCGTCGCGCAGCCCCAGGAATTCGAGCACCAGCGGGTCCTTGATCTCCTCCTCGGGCGTGACGGCATCGCCGGGTCTCGGCTTCGCCCCCTTGCGGAGCATCGCCGCCTTGTTGCGCGACATCAGGGTGCGTTCGTAGAACAGGCTCGAGATCTGGCGGTCGAGCTGGCGCACGGTCCATCCGCCGCGCAGCGCCTCGGTCTCGTAGAAACGGCGCGCGTCTTCGGACACGACGGAGAGCAGGCGAACGTAGTGCGACCAAGGGAGCGGGAACGCTTGCGCCAATTCGTGTAGGCCAAGTTTCCGCGAGGAGGTCACAGGCCCAAAGGTCGAGCGGTCGCTCGCGGCGGATTTTCCAGACAGTGTCTGGCGATTCGAGGTCCCCACGCTTTTCGAAGATTTGCCAGACAGTGTCTGGCAAATGTTCTCCGGCGGATACGACTCGAAAAATGACCTCATGTTCTGAAGATTCTGACGCGAGAATCCCCGACCGATTTTTTTCGTCAAATCACCGGCAAGCATTTCCAGCAGCCGCTTGCCGTAAGTCGCCCTCGTCTCGCCGCCCTGCTCGGTCTCGACGATCCTCCGCCCGATTTCCCAGTAGGTCGCGGTCATGACCGCATTGACGGCTCTGGCCGACGCACGCCGGGCGGACTCCAGCAGCGCCACGACATCGGAGAGGACGCGGTCGTAGCCGCCGACCGGATTGCCGCTCGACGCGCCCGGCACCGCCGCCCGTTTTCGCGCGGGCGGAGTCCGCTTTCGCTCAGTAGCTGCCATACGCCGCGTTGAGTTCGCCGAAGTCGTAGAACAGGTCCCCGACGCCGTCGGGCGTCCACAGACTCCAGGCGAGTTCCTCGGTCGCGGGCAGCCACAGCCAGTTCGGATCGGCGAAGTCGTCGCTCGTGCCCGGCGTCGGTTTGCCGATGAAGCCCGAGCCGCCGAAGTCGCTCGCGTTCTTCATCCACATGAAGCTCTGGCTCACGTTGTCGCCGCCGGGGCCGCCCACGTAGGACGCGATGCCCGCCGCCGAGAATTCCGTGAACGTCGAAAACGCGTAGACGTAGTTGAGGATCGCCGAGCCGTTGGCAAGCCACGCGCACCAGGTGATGCCGTCGTCTTTGGGAATCAGGCCGTAGACGCTCGGCGGCTCGGGCGGATTCTCGCCCGGCGCGGGCGCGGCGAGGCGCGAGCCGTTCTGCATCGACGCGATCATGTCGGCCCACACGAAGACGTGCGTGCCCGGCATCTGCGAACGCACCCGGCGCACGACCTCGCTCACCGAATAGCCGAACAGCTCGGCGGGGGATTTTGCCGCCGACGCGCAGACGGGGTTTTCGTTGAAGCGCGCGATGTCGGTGTGGCCGATGTGGATCGCAGTGGGTGCGAGCACATCGCGGATGTTCGCGAGCATCGGCTCTAAAATGTCCGTGTACATTCCTTCGACGAGCGGGCAGGTGTCGTCGCTATCGCCTTCGGCGCAGTCGTATCCGCGCAGCGCGCACTCGGCGATCACGCGATCGGCGTGGCCGTACCACGAAAATGCGGGCACGGGTTCCATGCCGTGGGCGCGCACGAATTCGAACAGTTCGGAGCCGTCCTCGCGCACGAACTCGTTATCGAGATCGAAGTACCAGTCGCCGGGGATGACGAGGTGCGTGAGCTTGAGCTCGCCGAGGTAGCGGATGCGGCGCTTGGCCTCGTCGGTGAGCGGCAACAGGTTTTCAACGACCGTGCCGCGGATCGGGAAATCGGGCCGATCGGCGACGGTGATCGCGGGGATCGCTTCGGCGCTTTCGTGCTGGTTGACGACGCGCAACAGGCTGCCCGTGCCGTAGATGGCGCCGGCGAAATCCGCGCCCGCCACGGCGATGCCGCTCGCCGAGACCTCGAGCAAGTACGAACCGGGCACGGTGCCCGCGGGCAGAAAGCGCGCGTCGTTCATGGCGCGCAGCACGCCGTTGTCGTCGAGGGTGCCGATGGCGATGACGTTATCCGCGCCGGTCACATCGACCGATGGCGCGAGCGCGGGCCGCGAGCCGGTCATGCGCTCGATGGCGTCCTGCAGAAACGACGCGACATCGGCGTAGCGCGACATCTGGTCGGGCGGCAGGGCGATCACGGTTTCGGCGTTCGGGGTAAAGCCCGCCTCGGGGCGGAAGCCCGCGGGGTGCGGCTCGGGCACGATCGCCAGCTTGTAGGGACTTTGCACATCGGCGCGGAAGCCGCGGTCGTAAATTTCGGCCTCGCTCATCGCGCGATTCCACACACGCAGGTCGTCGACCAGCGCGTCGGGCGCGGAGCCGGTTTGCAGGCCGCCCAACAGGATCGGCACGTCGGCGTCGAAGCCGGAGACGGGGCCGCGCATCTCGGCGACGAGCGATCCGTCGAGATACAGGCGACGCACGGCGTCGTGATCGCGGTCGCCCACGCCCTTCCACGTGACGGCGAAGTGCGTCCATCCGCTGCGCCAGATCCACGGCTTGCGGATCGAGAAGCCATAGTAGTCGAGCACGGGGCGGTCGTCGGTGGGCGTCACGCCCGCGCCGCCGATGGCGAAGACGGGCTTGTTCTTCAGGCCGTCCTTGAACATCGAAAAATTCGTCTCGTCGCCGATGGCGAGCAGGTGGCGCTTGATGCCGTCGTGCCAGACGGTCTTGGGCAGCACCCACATCTCGAGCGTGCCGTCGGTCGAGGGCACGCGGCCGATGGCCGGGGCGACGAGCTGCACGCCCTCGCCCAGCGCGATCGCGTTGCCGGTCAAACCCGGCACAAACGCCGCGTCGGCGTCGCCCGCGACCAGCGTCGCGCCCTTGGCGGCCAAGTCGTCGGCGCTCTCGAAGTCGAGCGACCACACGAGCTCGCCGCCATCGTCGTCATCGTCGTCGTCATCGCCGCCGGAGCAAGCCGACGCAATCAGCGCGACGCACGCCGCCACGCACCAAATCCCCAGCGCGCCGAATCGCGCGTCGCGAAGTTTTCGCGTCATGGATCTACTCCTCCAACACGTCTGGATCGAGCGGGTCGGCCAGCCATTCGGGATCGACCAGCATGTAGAGGTTGTCCTCAATGATCTGGCCTTGGCTCTTGAGGAACAACGCGGCCTGACGGCGCGCGGCGATGGAATACATGATGGAGTAGGGGTCGAAGCGCGGGGCGAGCATGTACTCGTGGTTGTATCCCGGGTGCACGCGCCACGCCTGATGCGCCACGCTCTGCAACGGCAGGTTGCCGTTGGCGAACGACACGCGGATCTCGTTGAGCGCGCCGCGGTCGAGCAGATTGTCCATGTGCCAATCGTCGATGACGCCCGCCGCGCGGATGATCGCCGTGCCCGCCTGCAGAGGAATCGCCGAGTCGGGCGAGCACACCTGCATGATGAAGTTCTTCGGGCCCGCCTCGGTCACCGGATCGAGGAACAGGTGCGGCGCGAAGCTGATGGGGTCGGACAGGCCGACGGCCCACTGCGCGTTGTCGATGAACGAGCGCGCCTCGGGCGTGTTGCGATCGACGCCCAGGCCCCGGTACTCGGTGGCGAACTCGAACTTGCCGATGGGCTTCTCGGTCGCCGGATCGGTCACCGTCAGCCGCAGCCAGTCGCCCTTGTCCGCGCCCACCGCGATGGCGAAATTCCCCGTCGCGTCCACCGTCTTGTGCTTGATGACGCCGGTCTTGGTGTTTTCCATGCTGATGCGCTTGCCCGCCGCGAGGGGCACGTCGCCGATGAAGGTGTTGAACACCTCGCTGCCGAATTCGAGATCGAGCGCCTCGGCGTGATAGTTGAGGTGCGTCACGCCCTTGGCCGCGTCGGGCGTGCCGATGATCATGGGACCGAGCAGGTCGGCGCGCACGCCGTAGTTGACGTTGGGGATCGTCGTGCGCTGCAAAATGTCGGTGAGACCGCCGCCGGGCACGTTGAACACGGCGGACTTGATCTCGGGCTCCAGCGACACGAAGGGAATGCCGATCAGCGAGCCGAGGCTCATGCCGACGAACGAGATTTCACCGTCCGGCCCGGCCACGTCGAGCACGCCGTCGAGGTTGAAATCGCCCTCCTCCAGATCCAGCTTGCCGTTGCCGTTCCAATCCGTGCCCATGTTGCGCAGCACGCGCACGGCCTGGAAAAGATCGAACACGGTTTGGTGCGAGATCGCCACCGTGCGGAAGATGTCGGCCGAATAAAAGCTCTGGCCCGAGATGATGAGCCCGTCGCCGTCGAAGTCCGGCGTGCGCCCGTGCAGCATCGCGCCCAGGAACGTCTTGTCCTTCAGCACCTGCACCAGCTCTTTCGAATCGAGGCCGCTGATGTCGATGTTGGGGTAGAAGATCCCCATGATGATCTTGACAAGCAGGCTCGCCGGCACGTCGCCCAGCGGGCCGATCTCAAGGTCGTTGAAGCTGTCGAGCGCGTAGTAGATGGCGCTCACGTAAGTCTCGGGGCCGTGCTCCGCCGCGTCGATACCGATCGTCGCGATGCCCTGCTCGGCCATGTGGTTCGCCAGCGCCAGCATGTCGAGCCGGTTGCGGATGTTGGCGTGCTGGTGGAACGTGATCGGGTACGGCGGCTGCGCATAGTTGTTCTTGGCGCACGGCTTGGGCACCGCGATGTAGAACGGCACCTCCTCGGGCGCCCACTCGGCCTCGCCGGTTTCGTAGTTCACGTGAAAGACGCGGTCGTGCGTTTCGAGGAAGCTCGCGGTCGTGAACGATCCCGAGACGATGTAGTCCACGCTGTCGGTGCCGAACATGACGTCGAGCGGCACGTTCTGGCCGCCCTCGATGAATCCGCCGATCAGATCCATGAAGCTGCCGAAGGCCCGCGCGTCCATGACGTAGTCGTTGCCGTCGGTCTCGGTGCCCATCGAGAACGGATCGAGCTGCGTGATCTTGGGGACGAGATCGTCGGCGAGGTAGTCGAATGGGCCCTCGCCGTGAAGTCCGCGCCGCAGCTCCTGCAAATGATCGGTGATCGTCGCCGTCGTGAATTCCCAACCAAACGCGATGTCCTCGGGATTCACGCCTTTTTTCGTCGCCAGAATCTCGGCGGCGTCGGTGAGCGAATCGAACTGCTCGGGGAACGTGACCTTTTCAAAATAATCCGGCGGGCGCACCGGGAAACCGTTCTCGCCCTTCAGGCCGGTCGTCAGCACCACGGCGTATTTGCTGGCCTGCTTGAGCGGCACGAGCGGGCGGATCAGCAGCGTGTTCGTCGCGTCCTCATACCACTCCACGCGGTTGTCCGCGGCGAAGATGACCGTGGGGTTGTCGGCGTTTTCGTCGTTCGGGAAAAACGCCTCGGGGTCCACCATGTTCTTGGGGTAGTAGCCCTTGCCCAGGTCGAGCTCGACGATGTCGCCGTAGTACTTGGAGTCGCGCTGCACGTTGACGAGGTAGATGTTCTCGTCGCGGATCGTGAACAGGTTGATCGGCATCGAGAACGACACGGCGACGTGCGAGAAGTTCGCGAAACCGTCGAGCTGACGAAGCCTCGAGCGCAGGTCGCGCCCGAGCTGCGTCTCGGCCTCCTGCGGAATGTTGACGCGAAGGCCGGTGCGCGTCGTCGGGTCGTCTTTGGCGAGGATGTTGTTGGGCTGCGGGATCAGCGAAATCGGTTTCGCGCCCGGCTCGAAGAGCACCTCGGGGCCGTCGCCGCCGGGGTTCTCGAAGTCGTAGCCCTCGGGCCGCTCATCGTCCGATTCGCCGCGGGTGCATCCCCCCGCCGTCACGAGCGCGAGCGCCAGCACCGCCAAACCTACCCACGACCAATTCGCTTTCACCACCATCCCCCAAGCCGAAGCGCGCCCCACGCACGCGCGCATCGCGACCGATGCCCTTCGCGCGGGGGTCGTCACAGGGGCGAAAGTGTACCGCTCGCGCCAAGTGCTCGCAAGCCGTTTTGAAAGGTTATTCAAATGGACGGTGTGGCGCGGCCGAGCTCGGGGACATGCAGCGCGAAGCGATGCGTGTCCCCGACCGATCAAGCCAAGCGAAGCGAGACGGGGCGCGGGCCTCAGCCCGGCGTGCCCCCGTTCACGATCACGGGCAGCTTCGATTTCCAGTTGTTCCAAACATCATCGTTTGTGGCGAGATCGCACATGAAGTGCGCCACATTCGCCATGTTGGTGCTGCCGGGCGCGAAGAGGCTGTTCACGAGGCCCTCGTGCGTCGCGTAGGGCGTCACGTCGCCATCCAGCAGCGAGTCGGGCCGGAGGGCCACCCACTCGACGCACGGGTTCGCCTCGCCGATGCGCTGTATCAAGAAATCCGCCGCGCGCTGGTTGTCCTTTGCCGGCGGAACCAAGGCTCGGATCAGGCCGACCACCGCCCTCTCGAACGCGCCCCGGCGCGTGTCGAGCCCGCCCGGGCGATTGACCGAGACGCTGCTCATCAGGATGAACCGCACGGGCCGCGCGGGACGCGTCGCCTCGATCGCGCGGCACAGGCGCTCGGTCGCCCGCGCCACCAGATCGCGCGGCGGGCCGAAGACGCCCCTGAAGCTGAGGACGTGGCCGAGGCACGAGATCACCGCGACGCACCCGCTCGTGTGGCGCGAAAGCTCGTCGTCCGAAAGCGAGAGCAAATCGGCGACGATCACGTCGAGGTCGGCGTGCCCCGCCACGCCCGGCGGGAGCCGATCGGCGGAACGCACGATGGCGCGCACGCGAACGCCCCGGGCGAGGAGCTGCGTCAACACGCGCCCGCCCGTGCGCCCGGTGCCGCCGACGAGAAGAACGGGTTGTGGTGTGGTCATTTATCGAACCCCTCCGACCGTCTTGTAAGGCTCAATACACAAGTGCCGCAAGAGGTGGACCGGGGCGAGGCGCACGGATCACGCGCGATGTCGGCCTGACGCAACGTTTTTCGCGCGAATACCGCGGCGAACCGGCTCGCGCTGGACGCCCCTCGTCGGCCTTCAGCGCGCGGAGGCCGGCGCCGGCGTTTTGGCCGGCGGCGCGTCGGCGCGTTCGCGCAGCCGCTCGAACGCGCGTTCCACCTGCACCTGAACGTCGCGATACGACGCGAGGGGGTGGAAACCGACGGAAATGCGCGAGCCCTTTTCCACGATGGCGCTTTCGGCGCGGCGGGCCAGCTTGATCGCCTGAAGGTAGTAGCGGTTTTCGCGCAGCCAATTTCGGCCCACGCGCTTGGCATAGGATTGAATCGCCGCGCGGTAGAAGTCCAGCCGGAAGACCGACTTGATGCGTTCGCGCCACGAATAGTAGCAGCGGTGCGCGCGGATCTGGCTCCACTGCAATTCGGTCGGGCTGAGGCGTTGCGGCCGGAACACGACATGATGCCCGTCGTAAAAACTCCAGTCGCGCACGACGAGTCGATCCTCGCGCTCCAACTCGCGAAAGGTCTCGGTGCCGGGCATCGGCGTGAGGATCATGAACTGCGCGGTACGCAGCCGCTGTTTCATGGCGTATCGCCACGTGCGCCTCAGATCCGCTCCCGTGTCGGTGTCGAAGCCGAACACGAACATGCCGTGGATGCCGATTTTGTGGCGGTGAATCGCCGCGATCGCGTTCGTGGCCTGCTCGCTCGTCTGGGCTTTTTTCATCAGGCCGAGCGTTTCGTCGGAAATCGATTCGAACCCGATGTAGACGTGACGGCACCCGGCGGCGCTCATCAGGCGAAGGAATTCCTCGTCGCGGGCGAAGTCGATGCGCACCTGCGCGGACCATCGCAGACCGGGGCACCGCTCGATCATCCCTTCCAGAATCCGCCGGGTACGCGGGATGTTCACGCAGAAGTTGTCGTCATAAAAGAACGCGAAATCGCGCTTGGGATCGCATTGCGCGACCTCGTTCAGCACGTCGTCGACGTCGCGATAGCGCATGCCGCGGCCGAACATGCGCGTGACGGAACAGAACGAACACGCGAACGGACAGCCGCGCGACGTCTGGATCGGTACGATACGCCAGCGCGTAACGCCGCGGCGCGCCTGGTAACCCTCAACGAGACCCATGTCGGGGATCGGATTCGCGCGAAGGTCCACCGGCGTGAAATCCAGCGGGTTGTGGACGACTTCGCCGTCGCGCCGATATGAAAGCCCGGGCACGCCGTCGAACGGGCCGCCCGCTTCCCACGCGGTCATGAACGCCAACATCGAGCGTTCGGCTTCGCCCCGCAGGACGAAGTCGCAGTGCCGCAGAGCTTCCTCGGGCAGAAAAGTGACATGCGGCCCGCCCATGATGACGGGCACTCCGCGGGCGCGGATCTGCCGCGCCATTTCATAACCGCGCGGCGCGGTGGGGGTCAGGACCGAGATGGCCGCGAGATCGGCGGACAGCACGGACTCGAAATCGATGTCGAGAATGTCCTCGACGTAAACGCGCGTGCGATGGCCGTGCCCGCGCAGGATCGTCGCCAACAGCACGGGACCCAGGCGCGGAATCCCGAAGCCGGAGAAGATGTGCGAGTTCGGTGACCGGGGCTCGAGAAAAACGACGTTCGCCATGCGGGTACTTCCTGACATCGACGGCGCCAGCGGGCCGGATATGCCGCCAGGTGGAAAACGCCCGTGGCATGCGGCCCGCTCAAGATGACGCGTTCTCCGATCGCCACCATTGTACGCGCATTTCGCCTCTTCGGCGCAAGTCTTGTTGCCCCGAGACCGCGCGCCCCGTTATCTCGACGGCGACCGACGCCGTTCGAATCGCTTGGGCGCGCCGGAGAAGCGCGACGGCGCGGACGGGCGGCGCGATTTGAGCGACACGTCCGGTTCGCCGCCGATCGCGCGGGTCTGCGCCACAGCCAGCGCCACGGCGTCCGGCTCGGGCGGGGCCATGCGCGCCTGGGGCAGATGCGCCGCGTTTTCGAGCGGCAGGCGCTTTTGAATCAGCTTCTCGATGGAGCGCAGCGTGGTGCGTTCGTCGGAGCCGCAAAACGACAGCGCAATGCCCGACGCCCCCGCGCGCGCGGTGCGCCCGATGCGGTGCACGTAGGATTCGGCGTCCATGGGCAGGTCATAGTTGACGACGTGGCTGACCTCGTCGATGTCGAGGCCCCGGGCGGCGATGTCGGTGGCCACGAGCACGCGGGCCGCGCCGCTCTTGAAGGCGCGCAGGGCGTTTTCGCGCTGGCTCTGCGACTTGTTGCCGTGAATCGCGCCCGCGGCGATGGCGTAGCGCGACAGGTGCTTCACCACCTTGTCGGCGCCGTGCTTGGTCTTGGTGAAGACGAGCGCCCGCGTCACGTCCTTCGTGTCCAGCACGCGCAGCAGCAGGCGGATCTTTTCGGGTTTTTCCACCAGATAGACCGACTGGCGAATGCGCTCGACCGTCGTGGCCGGGGGTGTGACGGCGACGCACTCGGGCCGGTCGAGCAGGGTGTTCGCCAGCTCGCGGATGGCCGGCGGCATGGTGGCCGAAAACATCAACGTCTGTCGCACCTTGGGCAGCGTCTGGGCGATCTTGCGGATCGGCGTGATGAAGCCCATGTCGAGCATGCGGTCGGCCTCGTCGAGGACGAGGATCTCGACCTCGTTCAGCCGAACGATG